>NZ_CP026363.1:4478333-4815000 GCF_004117055.1 Brevibacillus agri | reverse complement strand
CGCGCGCGACTCAAAATCGTGAGGGAAACCGTGGGGGTTCAAGTCCCTTCACCGGCACCATTTCTGAAATCAAGCTCTAAGGATGAACATCCTTAGGGTTATTTTATTTGTTACGATCAACATGAAAAGCAGTATGTATCGCTCCATCTCCTGAAGCCGATCAGCAAGCAAGCGAACCGGATGCAACAGGTGACTGATTCGTTACACGCAAGAAATGAAGAAATCAGTCCTGCAAGCAGCCAGAAGACCAAGCTGTAGAGTTCGACAGTTTGGCCAAGTTGATTGGTTGAAAATGATAATCATTATCTATTATGATAAACGAGAACCGAAATTTTCACAAGAGGTAAATTGCAGATTTTGTGAGTAAAAATGTGTTCCAATGCCAGGTGCTACGCCGAGCGGAGTAACAGCGCGAGCCGCTGGCAACAACACCTGAACAGAAGAACCAGCGAGAGAAGAACCAAGCGAGGCTGGCGCTTGCCTGCCGATAGGAGAAGCGTGTGCGTGACCAAAGCTAGCCAAGCGTGAAGCATATCCATGCATGAAGCATATCCATGTGCTGGGTGGTTGCAGAGCTTTTCCTGGATGCGGTAGCGACCATGCCGCGCTTACATCCAACGGTTCTTTTGAGTAAAAAGCAAGGCGGGGTGCAAATGGAGAGAGCAAAGGTTGGTCTGTTGATCGACTATTACGCCAGGGGAGCCATTACACTCACCAGTGTATCCCTCGAAGAACGACAGCCGGGAATGAAATATTTTGGGGGACGAACCGGGCTGCATTCGGCATTTATTTTCCCTCTATCCGGGAGAGCCAAAATGTGGTTTGACGGCACGGGATACGATATGGAGCCGGGGATGGTCGTACACGCTGGCCCTGACATGGCGTTTGATCGCAAGGTGATCGGCGAGGAAAAGTGGGTCTACATTCTCGTGCTCTATCAGGTGAAGCACTGGGAGCTGGCTGATGCATGCGATTACGCCGGGCAGCATTACGGCTTGCACCTTGTCGAGCAGAGCGCCCGGCTGCAGGAGAAGCTGAGGCAGCTTGAGCGGTACTGGAACAGCCCCGGCGACTTGTACAAGCTGCGCGTAAAAGAGCTGTGGTACGGCATCTTGAACGAGCTGTTTTCGCTCGTGCTGTATCGCGCGCAAGACGAGGGGCGGCTATTGCTGGAGCGGCTGCTCGATTATATTCATAATCATTACATGGAAAACTTGAGCATGAATCGGCTTGCGGAAATGCACCAGATCAATGTCAACCGGCTCGCTTACCTGTTTCAGAAGCATTTGAAAATTAGTCCGGGTGAATATTTGAACAGATACAGACTTAACCAGGCGAAAAACTTGTTGAATATCGTGCACAGCCAATTGAGCATCAAGGAGGTGGCGCAAAGGACAGGCTTTTCCGATCCGTTGTATTTCAGCAAGCGCTTCAAAAAATACACCGGCCTGTCCCCGAGCGAGTTTCAACGGGATTCATGAATAATCCATATCGATTCATGAATGTGCCATTCTCTTTCACAAGGCACATTGCTATACTTATTGATGAAATTGATAATCATTATTGCAGTTGCGTTGACAAAAGCTTGCCGGGTCAGTACTGACAGGAGCGAACCCAACGCCAAAAGGGGGCCATTGATTGATTCGACGCTTTTTCTCCTACTACCGCCCGTATAAATGGTTGTTTGTGCTTGATTTTGGCTGCGCAATCATTGCCGGTTTGCTGGAGCTGGCGTTTCCGGTAGCGGTAAATGCTTTTATCGACGATTTGCTGCCGGGCGGGAAGTGGGGCATGATTTTGTGGGCTTCGCTTGGACTGCTCGCTTTGTATGCCTTGAACACATTGCTTATGTACATCGTCAACTACTGGGGGCATATGCTGGGCATCAACATCGAGACGGATATGCGGCGCAAGCTGTTTTCGCATATTCAGAAGCTGTCGTTCCGATTTTTTGACAATACGAAGACCGGGCATTTGATTGGTCGCTTGACAAACGACATGAACATGATTGGCGAAATGGCGCATCACGGACCGGAGGATTTGTTTATCGCGATCATGACGCTTGTCGGGTCGTTTGCGCTCATGCTGTCCATCAACTGGCAGCTTGCGGTTATCACCTTCATCGTTGTGCCGGCCATCATCTGGGTCGTCGTGTACTTCAACAAAAAAATGACCCAGGCGATCCACCAACTGTTTCGCGATGTGGGCGACTTCAACGCTCGCATTGAAGACAGCGTGGGTGGCATCCGTGTCGTCAAGGCGTTTGCCAACGAGAAGCACGAGGAAGCACAATTTGCTGTCAACAACGGGCGCTTTCGCCTGACCAAGCTCAGCTCCTACAAGCTGATTGCCAAAAACGGCTCGATCAGCTACATGATGATGCGCTTTGTCACTTTGTTTGTCATGGTGTGCGGAACCTGGTTCGTCATTCGCGAACAGCTTACGTACGGAGAGTTTGTCGGCTTTTTGTTGCTGACGAACGTGTTTTTCCGTCCGATTGAGAAGATCAACGCCATTGTGGAAAGTTATCCGCAAGGCTTCGCAGGCTTCAAGCGCTATACCGAATTGCTGGACACAGAGCCGGATGTGGCGGATGCTCCGGACGCGGTGGAAATGAAGCCGTTTCAGCGAGAGATTCGCTTCGACCAGGTCTCCTTCAGCTATGACGGAGAGAAAAAAGTGCTCGATCAGGTCGATCTGGTCATCCGCAAAGGAGAAACGATCGCGTTCGTCGGTCCGTCCGGTGCGGGCAAAACGACGCTCTGCAGCTTGCTGCCGCGGTTTTACGAGGTCGAGAGCGGTTCGATCAGCATTGACGGGGTGGACATCCGCCAGGTGACACAAGATTCGTTGCGCCGACAGATCGGGATTGTGCAGCAGGATGTGTTCCTGTTCGCGGGCACGATTCGCGAAAATATTTTGTATGGAAAACTGGAGGCGAGCGAGGAGGAAATCTGGGAAGCGGCACGGCGAGCGCGACTCGATGACTTTATTCGCGCGCAGGAGCTAGGCATGGAGACGGTGATCGGGGAGCGCGGCGTGAAGCTGTCCGGCGGTCAAAAGCAGCGGCTGGTGATTGCCCGCATGTTCCTGAAAAATCCGCCGATCCTGATTCTCGATGAAGCGACCTCGGCGCTGGATACGGAGACAGAGCTGGCGATTCAGCAATCGTTGGCAGAGCTGTCCAAAGGCCGGACGACGCTGGTGATCGCGCACAGGCTGGCGACGATCAAGGATGCAGACCGAATCGTCGTGGTGACGGGGGAGGGCATCGTCGAGCAGGGGCATCATCGCGAGCTGGTCGACGCAGGCGGTGTGTACAGCCGCTTGTATCAGGCGCAGTTTGGGGTATGGAATGGCTTGGAGGCTGTCAGCAAGCCGTAAAAAAATGAATACAGACGCAAAAATGGAAGCGGCCAGCAAAGCTCCTTCTACGTGTCCTTTTGCAACCGAACAGACCCTGCTGATTCAGTAAGGGTCTTTTGGAGGTTATGACGCAGTATGCTGCTTTAATGATCGCCTGACAAACAAGCCAATATAAAAAGATAAGCACGATAAAAGGGTGCCATATAGGATGTAATTGATGCCAAAAATATAATAAGGAAGCTCTTCGCTTAGAAGTACAAACGGGTCTGCTGGAGAGAATACATACGCGAAACAGACAGGTAAAAATTTTTCCAAAAGGAAGGAAGTAACTACGGTGGCAATAGCAACAGTATGAATATTTCGATTGTGAAAAAAATGTGCTCTCCAACCAAGAAGCAAAAAAGGAACGCAATTGACAAGGGTGCCTAGAAATAGTCCAGATCCGTTTTTATCCCGATCAGTCGGCAAATCCGTGACGATTGTAAAGCTGTATACGCCGATAAGAAAGACAATCGCGTATAAAGAAACGTATATCATCCCTATTTCCACTAGCGTTCGTAACCATCCAGATTTTGTTTTCGTCATGAAAGTTTCTCCTCTCGCAAAGGAAAAGTAAAGGTCTACAGTATGATTTTGCAGACCTTTATTTTTAAATGTAATCATTTGTTGAGAGTTTCCTTCTTCCAGTACAAACCAAATGCTGGTTGATCTTCAGTTTGCACTTCTACAGCAAAAACTTTATCATTTTTCATTATCTTTTTTAAGTCTTTTCCTTTAGCAGTACCTTCAATTTCAATAATACCCTTGAAGCTATAAGAAGCTTCTTTTTGAATGCTCTCTAAAACCTCTGGTTGAATTGTTTTTGTGCCGATAGTTACAATATTTTTTTCACTATCAATACCTCTGGCATACAATTCTGAAACCTCTAAATTATAATCGGAAACCAAATCGTAAAAACTGTCTATGCTCATAGGGTTCTTTAATGTAATCACAAATTGGTAATCATCGTTACTTTTGAACCTTTCCACTCTTTTGTTTACATTGTTTTTGTAGTTCTCTAAATCACCTTTCGTTTTGATTTTATCATATTCTCTATCCGCTAAAATTTCAGTATTCAAGACGAGAGCTTCTCTATTTGACACAGATGAAGGAGTTGATAACTGGCTATATTTAAATACTCCGAGAAGTTCGGCTGTACCAGCAACAGTGTTGTAGTCCCCTCCTGGATAAATTGGTGCTACACTAATTGATGCATAAGAAGAAACCTTGGGATCATTTGTCGTATTTACCACACCAAAGCTACTAGTTACATAGTAATTCGTGTTAGCACTAATACTCCATTGGTCTCTAGATACTGCTTCTAATTCATCATCTTTTCCATCACCATTGTCATCTTCGTAATCATATTTAGGGTCGGGCAAATTTGTAGAAATGAAAGAGCCATCAAACCCATTTTTTGATTCGTCACGAAAATCATAAGTTGGGTAATAGCTTATATAACGCATCATCTCACTTTTCTGATTTGCACTATATTTGAAATCTATCCGTGCTGTAATTTTTGGATAAGGATGAATCTTTAGTAACATTAAACGTTCCTGAGTAAGGCTTCCACCATATTGTTTTTTCATATGATCCATTATTTGACCATGTTGATGATGCGGCAAATACGGAAGTAGCTGAAAGACATATACTAAGTAATGCAGCTCCACTCACTAGCGTTGCATTAATCTTTTCCCATCATTCAAAATACACATAATCTTTGGTATTTGGTTGTCTAGGGAACAAAAAAATCCTTTACACTGGAAAGGTCAGGTAGTTCCTGTCCAAATCCAACGCAAAGGATAGCTCATGGACAAGAATACCCTATTTTCTTCATTTGGTAAATGGGTTGCACCCATCAATATTATGAAACTTCAACAACGAATTGACGAAACGGATCAAGACAAGTACGTGAAGAAGCTGACGACAAAAGCGTATCTTCTCCTATTTTTACATGCCCAACTTCAGCAACGCGAAGGGCTTCGAGCCATTGCTGACGATGTTCTATCAAAGAAATTTCAGCAAGAATTAGGACTGTCATCGATCAGCCCCGCACAGCTTAGTCGAAAAAACAATCGGGTAGAACCTGCTTTGCTTGAAGAAGTTTTTGTCGACCTTGTCCAGCAAATTCAACGCGTTTCCGGAAAAGCCTGCTCTCTTCGAAAACACATAAAGATCATTGATTCCACTACAATTGGATTATGTTTGCAAAAGTATAAGTGGGCAACCTTTCGCGAAACAAAGGCAGGAATCAAAATTCATCTTCGTCTCGTTTTCGCAAGCCAGGAGGATGTCTATCCTGAAAAGATTTCCCTAACTTGTGCCAAATCCAATGACCGCACCCAAATGGAGTCGCTGATTGATGAGATCGGAGCCATGTACGTCTTTGATCGAGGGTACGTGGATTATGAAAAGTTCGATGAGTATACCGATCAGGGCATCTTTTTTGCTTCACGTCTCAAGGATAACGCGGAAACTCGTCATTTGTATACTTTCAAAGTACCACCAGAAAGCTCCGTTTTATCTGACTCCATGATCCTTCTTGGAACGCCACAAAAACGGGTGGATAATGTGTTACGACTGATTGAAACGCATGATTCGAAAGGAAATCGTATTCGAATCATCACCAATCGGTTCGACTTAGAAGCAGAAGAATTGAGCGACATCTACCGTTGGCGCTGGCAAATAGAACTGTTTTTCAAATGGATGAAACAACACGCAAAGATCAAGACGTTCTATGGAACAAGTGAAAATGCGGTCTGGAATCAAGTTTTTCTCGCTCTCATTGCTTACTGCTTGTTGCTTCTTGTAAAGCTGGAAAGAAACAGTCAGCACAGTCTGCTGCAAATCAGTAGATGGCTCAAAGTGTTTCTCTGGCAGACCTTTGAACAATGGATAGGCAGAATGGATTACCAATCCAAACGAACATCCAGAGGGCGACAGAAAAGGAAGTAAGTGTTGTTTGTTGTTGTCGATGTTGTAATAAATGTATAAAACTACCAAATGGATAGTGGCTACCTTTTGCTTGGCTGTTCTCGTTTTTGGTTGTGAAGTTGAAAATGTCATTCAGAATAATTTGACAATAGATGGATTCATTTTTTATGCAACGCTAATGAGCTCCACTTAATAATCTTTTCTTAGATTTCATGAAAACATCTCCTATCTTCATTGGTTTGATTCAACAGATTGGTTTGGAATTATTTTGATTATTAGTTTATAGCAAAGTAATTGAAAAAAATGTCGAATTATATAATTAATTGAAAAAATGAACATTAAGTACTATTTTGTTCAAAGGGATTTAAAGCAATTAAAGGATAATAGTCCTGTGATATGCACATTGTAGGTGCCTTTGTATATTTGTTGTTCTAGGAACGAATGTGGACTCCAGGGGCGCTTCTATAAAACATCTCCTTTCCGGACCGACTCTTTCGGCCAACATATCTCGACTTTCGGAACCCTTTGGTATTTTACATAAGCGTGGTTAATTGGTGTATGAGGGGGAAACTAGGGCTGAAAGGGTGCTCGTATTGTTGAAAAAATTTTACCCTGCTTCAGGAATCTCTGTATTTCGTGATTGCCTGAAAATAGAGTTTCAAAAAATAGAGCCAATCTAGAATCTTTATGTTTAATGACTTTACTATTTGGAATTGAATGGGGAGTAATCGCGATAGCTACTCTGTTTTGCCCGTGCTATAGCCGACAACCAGACATCAGCAATGCGAGGAAAAGAAGGAAAGAGAAAAACAATAAGAATGATTCTCAATATCAATATAAGTATGATTAAGTTATGTGACTGCAACGGGACTCGTCCCAGCGGACGCGGGCGATGAGCGCATGGAGCAACGGCACTTGATGGCAGGAGGTGTGTGAAATGAAGATGGATATCAACATACTTGCCGAGCATTTTGCGCGTACCTCTTTTCGAGTGGAGCAAGTCTGTCGCTATGTGCGCGATCCGGGCATGAGTTGCGATGACTATACGGAAGCATTCCCAGGCTTTGTTTTTCCCTTGAGAGGAAAGGCCGAGTTTGATTTCAGCGGAACGTCCTATGCGCTGTCGCCGGGACATGTCGTGCATGGCGGTGCCCGTATGCCATTGAATCGGCGGGTTACGGGCAACAGTAAGTGGGAGTATTTGCTTGTTTTATACCGGGTTTGCGCGCCCGAGCCGTCCGGATTTTCCTTGAGTAGAGCGCATTTTCAGCTCACTCCGGGACAAAGCCCGCGCCTGATGGAGCTGCTTGAGCTTCTCTGGCGCTCCTCGAGGGAGCCGGGTGGGATTTCTGCCTTTCAGACGGAGACGTTGTTTCGCTGCGTCCTGGAGGAACTGTTCGTTTGTGCACGCAACCAGAGCAGCGATGGGGAGCAGGCACTGTTCGAGCAAGTATCCAGCTACATACATGAGCATTACATGGATGGGCTTAGTGTACGGGCGTTGGCGGAGCAAAACGACATCAACGAAAATCGCTTGTTCTACGTTTTCAAAAAATACGGGCATGGGCCCGGGCCCGGGCAAGTATTTGATGGCCTATCGGCTGAATCGGGCGAAGGAATGCCTGTTGGCGAACGACGCGCCGATCGGCGAGGTGGCGAAAAGCGTCGGCTATGCAGACGCCTTGTATTTCAGCCGCATTTTTAAAAAGCAGGTAGGGTTGTCTCCGGCCGAATTTCGCGGACGATTCAGGAAAAATCCATATGGAATTCAGGATGGCTCCATTCCTCTCTAAAATGCGTTTTGCTAAACTGACCGTAGCTTAGTTGGTCAAGCAAAACTCAAGTCACATCGGAGGAGTCAGAATGAAAACACTCATGAGACTATTCGTCACCCTTGCGCTTTTGGCGGGGATTTTAGCGGGTTGTGCCGGAACGCCGGAGACTAACCATAGTTCCGCAGCAAACAGTGCAGCACCAGCCAAAGAGGAAAGCGCCGCTCCCGAAAAAGCCGATCAGGAAACGGGAAAATGGCCGAGAACGTATGTAGATGCTCTTGGACGCGAGATTGTACTGGAAAAGAAACCGGAGAAAGTAGCGCTCTTATTTTTCCGCAATTTTGAGCATTTGTTTTTGTTGGACGAAGCCCCGGTAGCGGCGACAGACCTGGATGTTTTGCAGGAGTGGGAATCGCTCGCTCCGTACAAGGACAAACAGATCGTCGACATCGGCTCCATGACGAGCCCGAACCTGGAAAAGCTGCTGGAAGTCGGCCCTGACCTCATCATCATGGTTTCGGGGCGGTATGGAAGCTACGGCGACAAGCTGGAGAAAATCGCTCCGGTCGTAATGGTGGACAGCAATGAAAACAACTGGCAAGGCGCGCTGCGCGAGTACGGAAAAATTTTCGGCAAAGAGCAAAAGGCCGAGGATGAAATCAAGCGGATCGAAACGCTGATTGCCGATTCCAAAGAACAGTTGAAAGCGTTCAGCGACAAAACGTTTGGCGTGATTATGCTGGGTGACAAGCAGTTCTGGGGCTTTACCACGCAGTTTATTTTCAGCAAGGAAAGCGTCCTTGGGTTGAACCCGCCGAGCATATACGTAGATATGTCGACCAAAGGGGAGCAGATTTCCCTGGAAGGACTGGCGGCGATGAACCCGGACTACATATTTGTCGCTGATATCGGCGGCTCGTCCAAAAAGCTGCAAGGCTACCTGAAAAACCTGGAGAGCGATTCTGCCTGGAACTCGCTTCAAGCGATCAAGAACGGGCATATGTACGCACTGGACAGCTCGATTGCCGCGGGCGGACCGTTGGGAATTGAGCTTGGGGTGAAAACGATCGTGAAAAATATTTTGGCTAAATAAAATGCGTCGCTGATCGAGCAGCCGCCTCTGTGCAAGCATTGTGCAGGGGCCCTGTTGCTGCGTGCGCCCATTATGGATGGGAGTAAAGGAGAGATACACGGATGACGAACGAAGAATTGTATGACGTCACGATTATCGGCGGAGGGCCTGCTGGGCTGTTCGCATCATTTTACAGCGGTTTGAGAGAAATGAAGACGAAGCTGATCGAATATCAGCCAAGGCTGGGCGGGAAAGTCCACGTCTATCCCGAAAAAATGATTTGGGACGTCGGCGGCCTGACGCCAACACTGGGCGAAAAGCTGATTGAGCAGCTCGTTCAGCAAGGATTGACCTTCGATCCAACCGTCGTTTTGGGCCAAAAAGTGGAGCGGATCGAGCGGGACGAAACAGGCGTGTTCGTTTTGCACACTTCGGCAGGCGAGAAGCATTATAGCAAAACCGTCATTTTGGCCATTGGCGGAGGGATTTTGGAGCCGCAACGAATTGACTTGGAAGGCGCGGAAAAGTTCGAAGTATCCAATCTCAGCTATACCGTCAAGTCGTTGCGGCGCTTCAAGGACAAAACCGTCATCATCTCGGGCGGTGGAAACTCTGCGGTCGATTGGGCCAATGAGCTGGAGCCGATTGCCAAAAAAGTGTATGTGACGTATCGGAAAGAAGCGCTGTCCGGGCACGAAGCACAAGTTACGCAACTGTTGAAAAGCTCCGCCACATGCTTCTTCAACACGACGATCACGAAGCTGATTGCGGCTTCCAACCAGGAAAAAATTGAGCGGGTCGAGCTGACTAACCACGTGACGGGCGAGGTGCAGGAGCTGGCGATTGACGAAGTGATTATCAATCACGGCTACGAACGCGACAGATCGCTTCTGGAGAACAGCCAGGTGAAGCTGGAAATGGCGAACGAATACTTCCTGGCCGGCAAGACAAACGGCGCTACATCCGAGCCGGGGATTTTTGCGGCGGGAGATATTATCTCGTATGAAGGAAAAGTGCATCTGATTGCTGGAGCTTTTCACGACGCAGCAAATGCCGTCAACCAAGCCAAGCTGTACATTCAGCCGGAAGCGCATGCCAGCGGAATGGTTTCGTCCCACAATGAAATTTTCCAAAGCCGAAACCGCGAGCTGATTAAGCAAATGATAAAATAGTATTTGCAGGAAACGGAAGCCGCATGGGCGGCCAAAGCATAAGGGGTAAGAAATTTCTCGCAGAGAGTTTCTTGCCCCTTTGCATGTTTGCCGAAAAACCGGATGATGATATTCTTAACTGGAGACATTTAGTTGCATAGCTCATGATTGATTGGCGGCAAGAAAACGAGGTGGATTGTTTTGAAGTACGGATTGTATGACAGACCTCCAGTGGGCACGAGCATTCTCTCGGCCTTGCAATGGATGATCGTAGCTGTCTCCAGCAGTGTTGCCGTTCCGTTGATGATCGGGGACGTGTATGGGTTACAGGCAGACGAGATGAGCCATTTGATGCAGCAGACGATGTTTTTCATCGGGCTGGCTTCGCTTTTGCAAGTATGGATCGGACACCGTTATCCGATGCTGGAAGGACCGGCTGGATTGTGGTGGGGGATTTTTATCATTTTGGCGCAGCTCGGTGCGAGTGCAGGGCTGCAGCCGCGCGAGATCGGGCAATCGTTTCAGCTCGGGATGGCGTTGGCGGGCCTGCTGTTTATCGGCTTCGGGATGCTGGGCTGGATCGGCAAGCTGCAAAGATGGTTTACACCGCTTGTATCCGGCACGTATATGATTTTGCTGGCGATTTCTTTGTGCAGCAATATTTTGACCGGGATGCTGGGGATTGGCTTTCAGCATTCCAAAGAGGTGCAGCCGGGCGTAGCGCTCGTTTCCGTCGGCATCGTGGCGCTGGTCGTCTGGATCATGCGGACGAAGCGCTTTTCCAGCTTTGCGGTCCTGTTTGGCATGGTCGGCGGCTGGGTGCTTTACGCCGTATTGGGCTGGACGGAGCCTGTGCGGCCTGCGGATCAGTTGATCTCGTGGCCGAGCTTCTTTTTCTGGGGAACGCCGCGCTGGGACTGGGGCGTCGTCCTGACGAGCATGTTGACCGGATTTGTCCTGCTGACGAACCTGGTGACGAGTATGGTCGTGATGGGCAAGGCGACAAATACGGTGCCGACCGATTCCCAATACAACCGTGGCGGGGTGTTTACAGGGGTGTCTCACCTGCTTTCCGGCGTGAGCGGCGTCGTGGGGATGATCCCGCTTTCGCTGGCTGCCGCCGTGATCCAGACGACGCGCATGGCGTCGCGCCTGCCCTTCATGCTCGCGATGGTCGGGATGATGCTGATTGGCCTGCTCCCGACCGTCGCTCATTTTTTGGCGGCTTTGCCGACTCCGGTTGCCTATGCGGCGATGTTCATTTCGTACACGCAGCTTCTCGGGTTCGGTTTGAAAGATTACGTGACAGTCAAAATGGATGATCGGGCCATCACGGTCGGGGGCAGCTCGCTTCTGATCGGGATTGGCGTCATGTTTGTTCCGGCAGCCGCCTGGCAGAAGCTGCCTGCGCTGGTCAGCTTCCTGTTCGGCAACGGCTTGCTGCTCGGGGTAATCGTCTGTTTGCTCTTGGAGCACGTTGTTTTTCGCAAGCCAACTGACAGTCAGACACAAAAAGACGGCCACGCTGCATGACGGGCCGTCTTTTTATTAAGGCGAGGCGATGGCGCTGTGGGTCAGCTCGCCGCCGTTGATCTCGGTAAACATGCGGCCCACGGAGCCGATGATTTCGTCCTTTTTCTCAGTGGAAAGCTGCTCGTGGAAAAAGACGACTTGCAGCAGGTCCCGGCTTTGTTCGGTCACACAAGTTCGCTTGGAATCGACAATCGGACTGCCGAAGGCCCCCTGCTCGTCCGCGAGCAGCAGCTTTCCTTCCATGTGGACCTCGCGACCGTTCAATCCTTCGTACACGTCTGTTTCCCGGCCCAGACGGCAAGTGACGTCGCCTGTAAGCTGCTGCCGATCGTAAATCCCAAAGGGAAGCGCATGCAGGACGGAGAAGAAGTTGTTGACGTCTACGGCGCTGTTGATCCAGAAAAAAGGATTGCCCTGCAACAGACGGCGCAGCAGTGCCTCCGAGGAGGGGCGGTAGCGGGAAGGATCGATCCCCGCTTTTTTGAAGGCGGCTCGCCATTCGCGGATGCCTTCGATCTCGGCCAGGCGGGACAGCTCGTGCTCCAGGCGCAAGCTTTCTACAAAGTAGTTGATCCGGCCTTGCAGCATTTTTGGCGAGTCGCTGACAGATACGCCACTGTATTGCAAAATGCCGAGGGAAAAGGCGGGAAGGCGCTCGGTCACGGTAGAGTCGAGTTGTACGTTCATCATGATTCACTCCTTCTATAAAGAAAATTCGCTTGCGAACGACTATTTTTGCCAAAGCTTGGAACAGGACAGATTTCTCAAGTAGTATAGCAAAATATTTTTGTGGAAGCGACTAAGCTTCGATACAATAGAAGCAACAGAGGAGGTTTCCAAAGACGATGACAATGCGTGAAGTAGAGATTTATACAGACGGCGCCTGCTCTGGCAATCCCGGGCCGGGCGGCTGGGGTGCTGTCCTGATGTACGGCCAGCACATCAAGGAGATGTCCGGTGCCGAACCACATACAACGAACAACCGCATGGAGCTGCTTGCGCCGATCAAGGCGCTGTCCACGTTGAAAGAGCCTTGCAAGGTGACCTTGTACAGCGACAGCGCGTATTTGGTCAACTGCTTCAAGCAGGGCTGGTACAAGGGCTGGCTGAAAAACGGCTGGAAAAACAGCAAAGGCCAGCAGGTAGAGAATCAGGACTTGTGGAAAGAGCTGCTTCGGCTGATGGATATTCATCAAGTAGAGTACGTCAAGGTAAAAGGACATGCCGACAACAAGTGGAACAACCGCTGCGACGAGTTGGCGACGGGAGCGATCAAACAACTGTGATTGACGAGCAAGACTTGCGCTACTGGGAGCAGACGAAGCAGTCCATCATTGATTACGCCAAGGAGATCGGCATCGACAAGATCGGCTTTGCCAGCGCCGACCCTTTTTTGACGCTCAAGGAACGACTGATCGAGCACCGGGAAAAGGGGTATGAGTCAGGCTTTGAGGAGCCGGATTTGGAAAAGCGGACGAATCCCAGCCTGCTGTTGGAGGGTGCGCGTTCCTTGATTTCGATTGCGCTCGCCTACCCGTCCAAGCTGGAGAATCCGCCCAAGTCCGAGCCTGGCGCGTACCGGGGCATTTTGTGCCGGGCGGCCTGGGGAGTCGATTACCATCACGTGCTGCGCGACAAGCTGGACAAGCTCGGCAAATTCATTCAGGAGCTGGAGCCGGGTGCCAAAATCGAATCGATGGTAGACACGGGCGCGCTGTCTGATCGTGCTGTCGCCGAGCGGGCTGGCGTCGGATTCGTCGGCAAAAACTGTGCGGTGATTACGCCGGAGTTCGGCTCGTGGGTCTACCTGGGCGAGCTTTTGACGAATTTGCCGTTGCCGATCGACCACCCGATCGAAGAAGGCTGCGGCGATTGCAACATATGTGTAGACGCCTGTCCGACCGGGGCGCTTGTGCAGGGAGGCCAGCTCAACGCTCAGCGCTGTGTAGCGTTTTTGACTCAGGTAAAAGATTTCATTCCAGACGAATTTAGAGGAAAAATCGGCAATCGGCTGTACGGCTGTGATACTTGCCAAACCGTCTGCCCGAAAAACCGCCGGATCAACTCCAACCATCATCCCGAGTTTCAGCCTGATCCCGAGATTGCCAAGCCGCTCTTGATCCCGCTTCTGGAGATGAGCAACAAGGAGTTTAAGGAAAAGTTCGGCCTGTCTTCTTCATCGTGGCGCGGCAAAAAACCGATTCAGCGCAACGCGATTCTGGCCCTGGCCCACTTCAAGGATCGCACCGCGGTTCCTCATCTCGCCCGCCTGCTTGCGAACGATCCACGTCCGGTCATTCGCGGCACAGCAGCCTGGGCGCTGGGGAAAATCGGGGGAGCCGATGCAGAAGCGGCACTCGTGAGGGCACAGGAGACGGAGCAGGTGGCAGAGGTGCAGGACGAGATTGCGAAGGGGATGAAGCTGCTGGCGGAGCAAAGTGCGCAGGGGGAGAAGCAGCGGCGACAGGAACAGCAGGAACAGCAGGAACAACTCCCCTAGTCGCAGGCTGGTACGCTGGTGAAAAGCGCGAAAGCCGCTGTGACAGACAGACGTATGACAGGCTGGCTAACCTCTGGAAAAAGTCGCCTGAAGCCGCTGGCGCTTCGGGAGCGGACGAGCGATAGCAAGGCAGCCTGCGCTAAAAAATATTTGGGAGAGAGGGAGGATGTACGATGGCACAGGAAGTAGGCTACACCACAATGGAATCGCCAATTGGCCCGCTGCTGCTCGCTTCGACGGAGGAAGGCTTGTGCTACATCGACTTTGCGAACGAGGAAGAAGGACTGCCGCGCCTTGTTCGCTGGTGCAAAAAGACGCTTCTCGGAGTCACTCCGGAGAAAAACGAAGCGATCAATGAGCAGGCCAAGCTGCAGCTTGAGCAATATTTTGCCGGCGAGCGAACAGAGTTTGACGTTCCTACCGTCCTGTACGGCACTCCTTTTCAAAAAACTGTGTGGACTGAGTTGACGAATATTCCATACGGCGAAACCCGCTCCTACAAGGATATTGCCATCGCTATCGGAGCGGCCAAAGCGGTCCGGGCGATTGGCGGGGCGAACAATCGCAATCCGATCCCGGTAATCATCCCTTGCCACCGGGTTGTCGGCTCAAACGGCGCGCTCGTCGGCTACGGAGGCGGGCTGTCCATCAAAGAATTTTTGCTGTCGCACGAGGAAGGGCCGCTTTTTGCCCATGCGACCTCCAACCAAGCTGTCCGCTAGCCGGATGGCTTTTCTTTCTTCTGAATGCACTGTCCTTGACATATTCTTTTCGTGAGATGCCAGGTGAGCTCGTGGATGGGGAGTGAGCGTGCCCCGCGAGGCGAGCTGGCGGAAGGAACGACATGTCCAGGCATAGAACGCTGGGAAGAGGGGGAGCGACGGATGGAATGGCGTGCGTTTGTGCAACGGTACTTCGATGCCGTGCACCAATCGATTCTGGATGGACAACATCAGCGGCTGCTGCCTTTTTATCTGGAGCAAAAGCCGCTGCTGCAACAAGAATGGGAACGCATCCATCGCGCCCATCGGCAAATGCGCAAGCGGGGGGCCGCGCTTCGCGGCGTGAGCGGCCAGGTCAAGCCCGTCTGTTGGCTGGAGACGGATGCTGCGATGGACATCACGGTAGTCTGGACGGGCAAGAGCCGGTATCTGTTGAAAAACAAAACGTATGAAGAGGCGAGCAGACGGATGCTTCAGCTTCGTTTGGACAAAGCGGCAGGTCAGTGGGGAATTGTCGGCACGCGGGAGCAGCGAGGTGACCAGAAAAGCGAAGGGATAGAGGAACAGGAGCTGCGGGGCACGGCGTCGGTAACAGCCGTTGAAGAGGCGGTGTCGCAGCCGTTGCTCGTCGTCCACGGCGCGGGCGGCTATCGGGCGGATAAAGCAGTCGCCTATGCAGAACGGTACTGGAATACGACGAATCCCGCTTACCCGCGCTTCAACGATGATTGCACCAATTTTATATCGCAATGCTTGTACGCCGGGGGGATTCCCATGCTGATGTCCAAGGAACGTGGCAAAGGCTGGTGGATTCGCACCGGAAAAAGCGCGGACTGGAGCTATAGCTGGACGGTAGCGCACAGCTTGTACCTGTTGCTGAAATCAGGCGGGCCGCCGATGCGCGCTGTCGCCAAAAAGTCTGCCGCCGAGCTGGTTCCGGGCGACATCATTTGCTACGACTTTAACGGCGACGGACGTTTTCAGCACAATACGATTGTGGTCACGATGGACGCGAATATGATGCCGCTTGTCAACGCCCACACGACAGACAGCAGCATGCGCTACTGGGCGTATGAGGACTCGACTGCCTATACGCCCAGCATCCGTTATGCGTTTTTTCATATTCGCGGAGTGTAGGCGGCTTTGGCTTTGCAGGTTACCACCTGCGCTTGAGCACAGTTCGGCCAAACGAGAGGCTGCGAACGAACCAGACAACGACTGCGAAGACGAGCAGGTCGGAGAAGCTGTGCGGCTCTCCTTTGATCGATTGAATGTAGATCAGGCCGTGGAACAGGACGAGAAGAAACAGCCACGGATTGGCCAGATGCAGTCTTTTCCAGGCGGAGCTGCCCAACCATTTTTCCGCGCGTCCAGAGGAAGTGCACAAGAGCGCCAGCAAAAGGATGAAGGCGATCGCTCCCAAGTAGTTGGCGACACCCGTAAAGCTCCAGTTCGGAATCGGCCATACGCCGGACTCGGGAGGCGCATAAAGAAACAGGCGCAGCCACCCGCCCGTCTGGTCAGGCCGGGTGTCAGAGATCATGTACAGCTTCGGCTCTCCTTCAAACAGGATCAGCACGAGACAGACATGCAGGATGCCAGTCAGTCCGGCCCAGATGCCGACATCTCTGCGGATGGACAAGCAGGCAGCGGTCCAGCGTCCGGGCAGCCACGACTTGATCGGGCCAATCAAGAGGGTGAGACCGATCAGGAGAAACGAGAGGTAGCCTGCGATCATGCTGCACGCCTCCATAGCCGGGAAAGCGGAAAAGTCAGGCCACATCCATGCTGCGCCAATCAGGACGATCAAAAGAGACATTATGTGGGCGAGCAGGCGAAGCAGATGACGGCGGGGCGTATTCATGTCAGCGACACTCCTTTGCATCCGTTGTTTTCCCGTTAGATGCAACAGCCCCGCTGCATGTTACAGGCACTGGCTCGGTGGTCATGGCGCGGTTGGTTTATGTATAATAGAAGAGATTTGAAGGACCCAAGTTCGTCATATACAAGGAGTTTTGCTGATATGCCGCTACATATTGTTTTGCACGAGCCGCTCATTCCTGCCAACACGGGGAATATCGCCCGTTCCTGCGCAGCGACTGGCGCTCATTTGCATTTGATTCACCCGCTTGGCTTTTCGACAGAGGATCGCTATTTGAAGCGGGCTGGCCTCGATTACTGGCACGCGGTGAACATCCACCATCACGAGAGCTTTGAGCATTTTGCCGCGGCGCAGGGAGAGGGAGCAGGCACGTTTTACTTCGTGGAGACGTGGGGCGAGAAGCTGTACACCGATGTTTCCTTTCGCGATGGCGACTACATTATTTTGGGCAAGGAGACCACCGGCTTGCCGGAGGAACTGGCGGAGAGGTACCGGGAGCAAACGATTCGCATTCCGATGAGCGGAGCCACCCGCTCCGTCAATCTGTCCAACTGTGCGGCGATCGTTTTGTTTGAAGGCTTGCGGCAGCTAGGTTTTCCGGGGCTGAATTAGGGCACGATGACAAACGCCTTCGCTTACAGCAGCAACAACAAGCAGGGCGTCGATGAAAAAGGGAGAGAACGCAAATGACTGTGAACACGATCCTGTTTGATCTGGACGGAACGCTCCTGGAAATGCAGACCGAGCCTTTTGTCAAAAGCTATTTGGTCGAGGTAGGCCGCCATGTTGGCGACAAGTACGATACGGAAAAGCTCCTGAAGCTGATTTGGGACGCAACCAAGGCGATGATTATGAGCCAGGAGCCGGAGAAGACGAATGAACAGGTGTTCATCGAATATTTTACCGCGCACAGCGAATGGGATCGCGAAGAGGTGTGGCCGCTGTTCGATTCCTTTTACCGCGATGTGTTCCCGACGCTGTCCCATCTGACCTATCCTTCGCCGTGGGGCAAAAAAATTGTGGATGCGGCCAAGGCGCAAGGCTATCGGGTCGCGGTCGCCACCAATCCGGTCTTTCCGCGCGATGCGATTTTCCATCGGCTCGCCTGGATCGGCATGAGCGCGGACGATTTCGAACTGGTGACCGTCTATGAGGAGTCGCATTATACGAAGCCGAATCCCGGCTATTTCGCGGAAATTTGCCAAAAGCTCGGCGTGGAGCCGACCGACTGCATCATGATCGGCAACCACATGCAGGAAGACATGGTCGCGTCGAAGCTGGGGATGAAGACGTACCTCGTCACGAACTGGCTGGAAGACCGCGGCGAGCCGCAGTATCCGGTCGATCAGCGAGGCTCGTTGGAGGAATTGTATCAGGCGATTACGGAGCGGACAGGCGTGTTTGCCAAAGCATAAATTGCGCTGGCTGTCGTCGCCGGCAACGAGCAAGCAGGCTGTTTGCCGCAAAAGCGGGGCAGCCTGCTTTTTCACATACTTTTCCCAAAGTCGTGCGGCAGGCTTGTTTACGTAGCAATCACGCTTCGTACACAAGAAGGAGGAACCAACGTGAAAAAAATGGTTTCGACTATGGCCATGGCTGCTTTGCTGTTCAGCGGAATTTCTGTCGCGAGTGCAGAGGAAAAAGCGGCGGATACGACCGTTACAGATTTTCCGAACGAGAAAGCCCGCTACGGTGCGATAGCACCCCCTTTAGGGGCGGGATGAGAGTGAGGTCAAATACGGAGTACCACGAATAAATCGAAGGTTTGTGGTACTTCAAGTATTTGAAAATTCCACTCTTTTTTGTTGTTCATCTGTTGTAGTATATAAAACAAACTGATACGATAGGTGTATGAACGAATACAGAAGAACAAGCACAACCCTTTCATTATTAAACTACCATTTTGTGTTCTGCCCTCGGTACAGAAGAAAGATTTTTCTGCAAGCAGATGTAGAACAACGCTTCAAAGAGTTGGTACATGAAGGGTGTGAGGAACTGCAAATTGTGATTGTTGCTCTTGAATGCGACAAAGACCATACGCATATGTTTCTCAACGCACTCCCATCATTAAGCCCTGCGGATATGATGGCAAAAATGAAAGGAGTGGTTTCCACATCTTCGGCATTTGCCGAGTTTGTGGACACGCTCATACTTCGTTTCTACCGCAGGAAATGTATCAAGTGAAACGATAAAGCGATATGTCGAACAACAGAAAACAAGGGGGTGAAAATCATGTCGCAGACCATCACAGTCAAAGTGAAATTGCTTCCAACAAAAGAACAGGCTTCTATTTTGCGTGAGATGAGTCAAACGTACCTCTCCACTATCAATGCTCTCGTTTCCGAAATGGTTGCTGAAAAGAAAAGCACAAAGAAGTCGAGTAAGGATATTTCTGCTTCTTTGCCAAGTGCCGTTAAAAATCAAGCTATCAAGGACGCGAAAAGTGTGTTTAAGAAAGCGAAGAAAAGCAAATTCACTACTGTTCCTGTTTTGAAGAAACCTGTCTGCATTTGGAACAATCAAAACTACTCGTTTGATTTCACGCACATTTCCATGCCGATTATGATTGACGGCAAGGTAACTAAAACACCTATCCGTGCTTTGTTAGTTGATAAAGACAACCGTAACTTTGCTTTGCTAAAACACAAATTAGGTACGCTTCGAATCACACAGAAAGCAAATAAATGGATTGCCCAAATTTCTGTCACCATACCTACTATGGAAGGAACAGGAGTAAAAGTCATGGGGGTTGATTTGGGATTAAAAGTTCCTGCCGTTGCTGTAACAGATGATGAAAAGGTACGTTTCTTTGGGAATGGCAGACAAAATAAGTACATGAAGCGTAAGTTTCGTTCTGAACGCAAAGCATTAGGCAAAAAGAAAAAGGTAAATGCGATTCGTAGTTCAAAAGATAAAGAACAACGTTGGATGAAAGACCAAGACCATAAGGTTAGTCGTGCTATCGTAAATTTTGCAAAAGACAATAAAATTTCTGTCATTCGCTTGGAACAACTGGCGAATATTAGACAGACGGCAAGAACAAGCCGTAAAAACGAAAAGAATCTGCATACTTGGTCATTTTATCGCCTGTCTCAGTTCATTGAATATAAAGCGAATTTAGTTGGTATTAGAGTTGAGCATGTGAATCCTGCATACACAAGTCAGACATGCCCTAAATGCTCTGAGAAGAATAAGGCACAAGACCGTAAGTATAAATGCAAATGTGGATTCGAAAAACATCGTGATTTAGTCGGTGCTATGAACATTCGATATGCACCTGTGATTGATGGTAACAGTCAATCAGCCTAAGATGCTATATGCACTGTCTTAGGAGGGGCAATGAGATGCCCTCATCTTGAAGGCTGTTCAAAACAGAAATGGACTGCGAACGCTTAGTCATTCAAGAATCCCACCCGTACACCGCAAGGTGGAAGGCTTGCGGCTTTAGCCGTGGGAGTCTCAACCAAGGCAAGGCAGAAAAAGCCGCGAAAGAAGCCGCGAAAGCCCAAAAGCAAGCGGACAAAAAATAGCAGGGACAAGAAGCGTAAACGAACGAAGCTTCAACGAAAAAAAGCAGGTTGCCGTGACAGGCAGCCTGCTTTTTTTCCTGGGAGCGCCGTGCTGATGCCAGCAAACTGCCCGTTAGCTTGTCCCTACAGATTCCAGGTTTTGTCCTCGTTGTAGCCTGCTGTCAGGATGAAGAACAGAAAAGCTGCGAAGACCAACGCTACGATAAACGTACCCATGTTGGACAGCTCCTTTCGTAAACAAACTACTCCCATTATAGCGTAGCCTGCCCACTTTGCAAACGGATTAAAGCTTGTGCGTTCCTTATGTTAAGGACAGTTTTCGGTGATCGTTCCAAAGCTTCAGGAAAGCGCCCAAGGTGATCGGAACACTAAGAATTTCACCTGTATCCAGCTCCATGCCGCGCACCCACTGGTAAACAAAGACAGCGAGGACGATCAATGCGGCGATTCCGGTCAAGTACAGACCTTTCTTGATTTGCATGCGATCTTTTTGCGTATTCATGATTCGGACCTCCCATGTTTGCAGATCAATCAACTGCGCATGAATGATGGCTGATGGATGAGTTAATTGTACGCGACGGATCGGCTTACAAACCATTGCTTTAGCTTACAAAGCAATCAACAAAACCTTACATTTCCGTAATATTCCCTGCCGCGAAAAGAAAATTTGCCACTCGTCATGATTTTTGTGGCAAGATTGCTGAAACTTGTGCTCATGTCTCGCATACACATATGTAAAGGCTTGAAGAGCCTGTTGGCAACCGAAGAAAACGGGTTCCACGCGAATGCGTGACCGCAGGCAGACATATACATGAGAGTACATTGTCGTTAGGGAAGAGAGAGGGGCTTATGAGGGAGGAGTGTCGAACATGGACATTTTAAAACGAATCGCTGAGCACCGGGCCCGAGAAGAAAACCTGATGTGGAGAGGGACTTTCGCCGAGTACTTGCAGCTTGTTCGCAAAAATCCGCAAATTGCCCAGACGGCTCATTCACGCGTCTACAACATGATTAAAAGTGCCGGTGTCGAGGAAAGCGAGGATGGCACACGCTCGTATCAATTTTTCAGCCGGGAAATTTTCGGGCTGGATCGTTCCATTGAACGTCTGGTTGAGGAGTATTTTCACTCAGCAGCACGTCGTCTGGACGTCCGCAAACGCATTTTGCTCTTGATGGGTCCGGTCAGCGGCGGTAAATCCACACTCGTTACCATGCTCAAACGAGGACTGGAGGAGTATTCCCGCACGGACGAAGGCGCCGTCTACGCGCTCGAAGGCTGCCCGATGCAGGAAGAGCCGTTGCATCTGATCCCGCATGAGCTGCGTCCGGAAATTGAGGAAGAGCTGGGCATCAAAATCGAGGGAGAGCTTACTCCTTACAACCGCATGAGATTGGAGACGGAATACGGCGGACGCATCGAAGACTTCCCGGTTTGCCGCATTCTTTTCTCCGAAGCGAACCGTGTCGGGATTGGTACATTCAGCCCCTCTGATCCCAAGTCGCAGGACATTGCCGATTTGACTGGCAGCATCGACTTTTCTACGATTACCAAGTACGGTTCCGAGTCCGATCCCCGCGCCTATCGTTTTGACGGGGAACTGAACAAAGCAAACCGTGGCTTGATGGAGTTCCAGGAAATGCTGAAGTGCGACGAGAAATTCCTCTGGCACCTGCTGTCACTGACGCAGGAAGGAAACTTCAAGGCGGGCCGTTTTGCCCTGATCTCCGCGGATGAGCTGATTGTGGCTCACACGAACGAATCCGAGTACAAAGCCTTCATTGCCAACAGGAAAAACGAAGCGTTGCAGTCTAGGATTATCGTCATGCCGATGCCGTATAACTTGCGCGTCAGCGACGAGGAAAAAATTTATGCGAAATTAATCAAACAATCCGATCTCGGACATGTGCACATTGCCCCGCATGCCCTGCGGTCAGCCGCCATTTTCTCTATTCTTACTCGTTTGAAGGAATCGAAAAAGCAAGGAGCCGATTTGCTCAAGAAAATGCGTCTGTACGATGGCGAATCGGTGGAAGGGTTCAAGGGTGCCGATCTGGAAGAGCTGCGCAACGAGCATGCCGATGAGGGCATGGCCGGGATTGACCCGCGCTACGTCATCAACCGCATCTCCAGCGCGTTGATTCGCCGCGACACCGAGTGCATCAATGCGCTGGACATTCTCCGCGCGCTGAAGGAAGGCTTCGACCAGCATCCGTCGATTACGAAGGAGCAGCGGGAGCGCTACATGAACTTCATCTCCAGCGCCCGCAAGGAATACGACGAGCTGGCGAAAAAAGAAGTGCAAAAAGCGTTTGTCTACAGCTACGAAGAGTCTGCGAAAACGCTCATGGATAACTATCTCGACAACGTCGAAGCGTATTGCAACATGAATAAAATCCGCGACCCCGTCACCGGCGAGGAGATGGATCCAGATGAGCGCCTGATGCGTTCCATCGAGGAGCAGATCGGCATTTCGGAAAACGCCAAGCGGGCATTCCGCGAAGAAATCCTCATCCGCATCTCGGCCTACGCGCGCAAAGGGAAGCGTTTTGACTACAGCACGCACGACCGCCTGCGGGAAGCGATTGAGAAAAAGCTGTTCGCCGACCTCAAGGACGTCGTCAAGATCACGACCTCGAACAAAACGCCGGATGAGCATCAGTTGAAAAAAATCAACGAGGTGACAAAGCGCCTCATCGAAGAGCACAACTATTGCCCGGTTTGCGCCAACGAGCTGCTCCGTTACGTGGGAAGCTTGCTGAACAGGTAAAAAAGCGGTTCGCACAGCCCTGACAAAAACGCACCTACGCTTTATCCCGCACATCATATTCGGCGCAGATTGCGCCAGTTGCTAGGAGGAGACGCCATGGAAGATGCACCATCGTTCATTGTCTCCCGGGAAGACTGGTCGCTGCACCGCAAAGGGTACCAGGACCAAAATCGACACCAGGAAAAAGTGAAAGAAGCGATCAAAAAAAACCTGCCCGATCTCGTCAGCGAAGAAAATATCATCATGTCAAACGGTCGGGAAGTTATCAAGATCCCCATTCGCTCCCTGGATGAATACCGATTGCGTTTTAACTTCCAAAAGGGAAAGCACGGAGGTCAAGGCAAAGGAAACAGCAAGGTAGGAGATGTCATCGCCAAGGACGGCGATCAGGCGCAAGGGCCGGGCAAAGGCCAGGGCGCCGGCGATCAGCCGGGGGTGGATTACTACGAGGCGGAAATCAGCGTCGAGGAATTGCAGGAGATGCTGTTCGCCGAGCTGGAGCTGCCGAACTTGCAGCGCAAGGACGAGGACCAGATTGTCATTGAGGAGACGCGCTTCAACGATGTCCGCAAAAAAGGGCTGATGGGCAACATCGACAAAAAGCGGACCTTGATCGCCGCGATCCGCCGCAACGCCCTTGCCGGCTACAGTGACCTGGAGCTGGGCATCACGGAAGACGACCTGCGTTTCAAGACGTGGGAGGAAATCATCAAGCCGCATTCCAACGCAGTCATTATTGCCATGATGGATACTTCAGGCAGTATGGGCGTCTTCGAAAAGTACATCGCCCGCAGCTTTTTCTTCTGGATGGTTCGTTTCCTGCGCACGAAGTACGAAAAAGTAGAAATCGTCTTCATCGCGCACCATACAGATGCGAAGGAAGTGACGGAGGACACCTTTTTCTCGAAAGGCGAGAGCGGGGGGACGATTTGTTCCTCCGCCTACAGAAAAGCGCTGGAGATCATCGACAGCCGCTATCCGCCGTCCCAGTACAACATTTACCCGTTCCACTTTTCCGACGGCGACAACCTGACATCCGACAACGAGCGCTGCGTGAAGCTGGTCAAAGAGCTCATGGAGAGATGCAACATGTTCGGTTATGGAGAGGTCAACCAGTATAACAGGCACTCAACACTCATGTCAGCGTATCGCCACATCAAGGAGCCCAAGTTCCTGCATTGCGTGATTCGGGAAAAGGGCGAGGTTTACAAGGCGCTTCGGACGTTTTTTGGGAAAAAAGAAGCAGTAACGTGAGGGGCGCGTCAGGGAAAAAGGGAAGGAACCAAGGGAGAGCCGATTTCATCCTGGTGAGGGATGGAGTTGGCTTTTCCCTTTTCGAGAACGCACGGAGGAGATAGCGTCTGGAGCACGGAAAGGCGGATTGGACTTACAGTTTGTTAGTTGGCGTCAAAAAGATAGTAATGTAGTTTGTATGTACAAACAATATGTGAACAAAGGAGCATATTCTGTGAAAACCCACTAGCGTTGCATAAAAGATGAATCGGATTATTGACTGATTATTCTGAATGTAATTTTTCAGCTTCGTAATCAAAAAGGGCAGCAACCAACCAAAAGGTAGCCACTATCCATTTGGTAGTTTTATACATTTACTCCAGCGGTGACAACAACAAACAACATCCACTTCCTTTTCTGTCGCCCTCTTGATGTTCGTCTGGATTGGTAATTCATTCGTCCAAACCATTGCTCGAACGTTTGCCAGAGAAAAACTTTCAGCCATCTACTGATTTGCAACAGACTGTGCGGACCGTTTTTTCCCAGTTTGACTAGGAGCAACAAGCAGTAGGCAATGAGAGCGAGAAAGACTTGATTTCTTACAGCATTGTCACTCGTGCCATAGAAGTTCTTGATCTTTACATGCTGTTTCATCCACTTGAAAAACAGTTCTATTTGCCAGCGCCAACGATAGATGTCACTGAGTTCATCTGCTTCCCAGTCGAAGCGATTCGTAATGATTCGAATACGATTTCCTTTCGAATCCAGCGTCTCAATCAGTCGCAACACGTTATCCACCCGTTTTTGTGGCGTTCCAAGCAAGATCATGGAATCCGATAAAACAGAGCTTTCTGGTGGTATTTTGAAAGTATAGAGATGGCGAATTTCCGCGTTATCTTTCAGACGTGAAGCGAAAAAGATGTCTTTGTCCGTGTATTCATCAAACTTTTCGTAATCCACGTATTCTCGATCAAAGACGTACATGGCTCCGATCTCGTCAATCAGCGATTCCATTTGCGTGCGGTCATTAGACTTGGCATACGTAAGGGAAATCTTATCAGGATACACATCCTCCTGATTGGCAAATACGAGACGAAGATGAATCTTGATTCCCGCCTTGGTTTTTCGGAAGGTTGCCCATTGGTACTTCTGCATTACGAGGATATTGAATGATTTGAAAAGATTAATGCAACGCTAGTGGTGAAAACATTAGTCATTGTGGCTCACCCCCATTTAAACGAATCGCGCGTAAATAAAGCGTGGGTAGAAAGAATGAAGCAGGAAGCGGACGCCTGCGCTGTTGAAGCAGTGGCAGGATGTTGTCTTGACGTATGGCTGGGCGTACGGCTCCGAAGGAAACAAGCTGCACAACAAGGAATTTTTGCTGGCGATTTCCGTCGGAGGACCGGAGCAAGCCTACGAGCGGGATGGCTACAACTATTTCACGATCGCCGAGCTGACGACGCCGCATGTTAAGGCAGCGAATCGCGTACTTAATCTCCTCACAACTATTTCACGATCGCCGAGCTGACGACGCCGCTGCAAGCGATGGCGAATTTGACGGGAATGAAGTACCTTGCGCCGTTCAGATTCCACGGTATGATGCAGGCGTCGGAGGAACAGATCAAGCACAGCGCCGAAGAATACGTCAAGCATGCCCTGAATCCTGCTCTGGCCACCGAAGGCGTGCGCTAACCATCCGATTGACTGGGAAATAACAGCTCCAGCTGCTTTCTGGCATGGTCCGTCATGAGGAAAAAGGAAAAGCAGAACGCTCCTTTTCGCCGACGTACGCCACTTTGTTGATGGCTGTGAACGAAAAAGAGAGGTCACGCCAACGGAACTGTCGCAGCTGCTGCATATGACGCCGTCGACGATCACGCGGTTGGTTGACAAGATGGTGCAAAAAGGACAGTTGGAGCGGAAGATAGAAGGAAAGCACGTCTTGATCTGGCAGACGGACAAAGGAAGAGAAGCGCAGGCAGACATCGCAGTCGCGGTGCAAGAATTGCATGGCCGCTATTCGGCAGTCCTTGGGTAAGGCGAGGGCAGAAGCTTGACTGCCATGATTCATCGCGCGAGTGAGCGATTGGATCAAGCGAAAGGATGACTGCCTCGGTTCTTGATGCAGGAAACAGAGTGGAGAGCCGACTTCATTCGCAAGAGAATGAGGTCGGTTTTTTAATATTTATAATAGCGACTTGAAAGGAGTGAGGTCTTGAGTGGTGATTTTCTACAGGGTGGATCAAATCGCGGTTGTGTTGTATTTGGAAAAAAAGTAAGATATAAGTATCGGCCGTATGCTAGAGGCGACAGGCCGTTTTGATATTCCGTGCGTGTGCATTATAGACCCTCTACAAGTCTATTCCCACGGATAATTTCGAATTTCCACTATGCTTTCGAAAAATGAAGACGCGAGCAATCTCCCAGCCCTAAAAACGCCAAGGATGCTCGCAAGCGTTGGGAGAGTAGGCGTCAAACTGAGTTGGAAAGAAAAAAGCTCCTTGAATTTCAAGAAAAATGGTACCTAAAAAAAGACTGCTCGAAAACGGGCTGAGAAAAGCCTGAGAATCAAGGGATTGAGAAGACAGGGGTTCGAAAGCTTAGTGGAAAGCTTCGGGATTAGCACTCTGAACGTGCGCCTCTCCCGGCGCACGTTGCGGCGTTCGAAAGCTTAGTGGAAAGCTTCGGGATTAGCACTCTGAACGTGCGCCTCTCCCGGCGCACGTTGCGGCGGTTCGAAAGCTTAGTGGAAAGCTTCGGGATTAGCACAACCGGGCCGCTTGTCGATGTCCGCAGGGCTCGCGGTTCGAAAGCTTAGTGGAAAGCTTCGGGATTAGCACGTTCCACGTAAACGCGTCCGCCTCGTTCCAAGTCGTTCGAAAGCTTAGTGGAAAGCTTCGGGATTAGCACTACGTGCATGCGCGCAAGATTTTCGGTGGGAACGGAAGTTCGAAAGCTTAGTGGAAAGCTTCGGGATTAGCACTAGCAGCAGGAATGCTCCCGTCATTTATTGGCATGGTTCGAAAGCTTAGTGGAAAGCTTCGGGATTAGCACTCTGAACGTGCGCCTCTCCCGGCGCACGTTGCGGCGCTGTTCGAAAGCTTAGTGGAAAGCTTCGGGATTAGCACTCTGAACGTGCGCCTCTCCCGGCGCACGTTGCGGCGTTCGAAAGCTTAGTGGAAAGCTTCGGGATTAGCACACAATAGTATCAAAAATAAATTCTCAAGCCCTAGAGTTCGAAAGCTTAGTGGAAAGCTTCGGGATTAGCACAGATCGATGCCAAATAGACTTTACAGATGAGATCGTTCGAAAGCTTAGTGGAAAGCTTCGGGATTAGCACCAAGATCTTTTTCGTTAAGGCGATCACAGCCATCTTCAGTTCGAAAGCTTAGTGGAAAGCTTCGGGATTAGCACGCGGCTGACCCGACGGTGGACACTACGCAAGTCACAGTTCGAAAGCTTAGTGGAAAGCTTCGGGATTAGCACTATTAAAAGGAGATGACAAAGAATGGAGTTTGTAAGTAAGTTCGAAAGCTTAGTGGAAAGCTTCGGGATTAGCACACAAGCACCTGTTGAACGTGAACCTGGATGAGCTGAGTTCGAAAGCTTAGTGGAAAGCTTCGGGATTAGCACTCAGACTCCAAATAAGCCAAACGCGCCATTAACTCAGCCGTTCGAAAGCTTAGTGGAAAGCTTCGGGATTAGCACGGAACATTTTGATCGTGAGCGCAAAAGGTTCCTGAGTTCGAAAGCTTAGTGGAAAGCTTCGGGATTAGCACTGGCAAAAACCTCCTAAGAGACAGGATGATTGCCACATCGTTCGAAAGCTTAGTGGAAAGCTTCGGGATTAGCACGCAGTACCAGCACCAGCATCAGGTATAACAACCTCAGTTCGAAAGCTTAGTGGAAAGCTTCGGGATTAGCACCTACAGACAAGACCAGGTATAACGTTGGGGAAACGGTAACTGGTTCGAAAGCTTAGTGGAAAGCTTCGGGATTAGCACGACGAAATGGCGGAGATCAACCGCGTCATCTGCGGTTCGAAAGCTTAGTGGAAAGCTTCGGGATTAGCACTCTGTACGTTATCGTGCCGTGGTGTTCACTGGTGTAGGGTTCGAAAGCTTAGTGGAAAGCTTCGGGATTAGCACTCGTCATTTTTTGATGAGTTGAACAAGGACGGTATCCTGGTTCGAAAGCTTAGTGGAAAGCTTCGGGATTAGCACGATCCAGCAACGGTTGGATGTCAGTTCTCGTAATGGTCGGTTCGAAAGCTTAGTGGAAAGCTTCGGGATTAGCACAAGCGCACGGGGAAAGAAATTATCGACCGCAAAACCATTGTTCGAAAGCTTAGTGGAAAGCTTCGGGATTAGCACCCTTCGCCACTTCGTCCTGCCAGTTGGCTTGCTGAGTTCGAAAGCTTAGTGGAAAGCTTCGGGATTAGCACGTGGGTGCTGCGCTCGGTGTCGCAGGTCTTGCGGCTCGTTCGAAAGCTTAGTGGAAAGCTTCGGGATTAGCACCATCGCAATCAAACACCCGTTCTTGCTCCCAAAGCTCCGTGTTCGAAAGCTTAGTGGAAAGCTTCGGGATTAGCACTTGGACGTTGATCGCGCGGGAAGTTCCGTCGTTGGATGTTCGAAAGCTTAGTGGAAAGCTTCGGGATTAGCACCTTGTCCGACGAGTGCCATAATGTTTTTCAGAGAAGAGGTTCGAAAGCTTAGTGGAAAGCTTCGGGATTAGCACAAGTACCGTTTTCGCATGATCGCTGAACGCTTCCAGTACGGGTTCGAAAGCTTAGTGGAAAGCTTCGGGATTAGCACCTTCTGATTTCCGTTGTGTTCTCTCTCTTTTTTCGTTCGAAAGCTTAGTGGAAAGCTTCGGGATTAGCACTATTTGCAGGCGCGTGTTGATGAGTGGAAGGCATCGTTCGAAAGCTTAGTGGAAAGCTTCGGGATTAGCACATGTCGAACGTTTTGGTCTTTTATACCTAAAAAAAGTAGTTCGAAAGCTTAGTGGAAAGCTTCGGGATTAGCACGTGCGTGCTATCGAAGAGTTCTACGAATTCAACAAGTTCGAAAGCTTAGTGGAAAGCTTCGGGATTAGCACGCAAAATGGAATGCTTCTAGGGTTTGAAGCCTCTTTGTTCGAAAGCTTAGTGGAAAGCTTCGGGATTAGCACTCATTTTTATGAGCTAGTCGGCGCTCCATCTGTTTCCTGGTTCGAAAGCTTAGTGGAAAGCTTCGGGATTAGCACCTTTAGAGCAGGAAATGCTAGAGCGACAGGCAGGGTTCGAAAGCTTAGTGGAAAGCTTCGGGATTAGCACCAACTCTTTCCAGCGATCATAAAAATACTGGTTATCAGGTTCGAAAGCTTAGTGGAAAGCTTCGGGATTAGCACCGATATTCATGCCGACGGGCGATCACGATGAGTTGTGTTCGAAAGCTTAGTGGAAAGCTTCGGGATTAGCACGCTGCTGCTCCAGTCGCTGCTGCTCGGTTACATCCGCGTTCGAAAGCTTAGTGGAAAGCTTCGGGATTAGCACGAAGCCGGAAAAGTCGATCAGAAACATTACTTTACCGTTCGAAAGCTTAGTGGAAAGCTTCGGGATTAGCACCGGGAATAAGCAGGACAGCTATTACGAAATTCTAAGTTCGAAAGCTTAGTGGAAAGCTTCGGGATTAGCACCCCACCAAAACAAAGCGACTGCTATCGTTTGTGCAAGTAAAGTCGTTCGAAAGCTTAGTGGAAAGCTTCGGGATTAGCACCCGACATATCGCAAATCATCCTCCGATAGCGGCAAAGTTCGAAAGCTTAGTGGAAAGCTTCGGGATTAGCACGGAAAGAGGCCGTACACACGATGCGAGATATAGACGCAGGTTCGAAAGCTTAGTGGAAAGCTTCGGGATTAGCACGTCCCAATGGGGGAGGGTGAGAAGCTGACCGTTAGGTTCGAAAGCTTAGTGGAAAGCTTCGGGATTAGCACCTGTCGCGGCCCACTCTTATGCCACTGGATCATGTTTCGTTCGAAAGCTTAGTGGAAAGCTTCGGGATTAGCACGGAATCTTCCGCGAAATATTGAATGTCCATAGGGAAGTTCGAAAGCTTAGTGGAAAGCTTCGGGATTAGCACGAGTGGATGGCGCGGGCGTACTCGTCCATTAGCGGTTCGAAAGCTTAGTGGAAAGCTTCGGGATTAGCACGTTTTTTCGCTTTAAAATTCGGAAGTAAAGGAGTTGATCGTTCGAAAGCTTAGTGGAAAGCTTCGGGATTAGCACCGCCGATGGAAAGCCCCTTTTTCCTCATAAGCTGAATGTTCGAAAGCTTAGTGGAAAGCTTCGGGATTAGCACTAAAACAAGAATGATTGCAAACATTCACGATGAAATTCAGGTTCGAAAGCTTAGTGGAAAGCTTCGGGATTAGCACACAAGCAACTCATTGTTTTGCCAGTAACAGTATTGTTCGAAAGCTTAGTGGAAAGCTTCGGGATTAGCACACAATAATACGATCCCATTCGTTTGTTGTTGGACTCGTTCGAAAGCTTAGTGGAAAGCTTCGGGATTAGCACATCGGGCAGCGCATGTAGAAAAAGAAGTCGTTTCGCGTTCGAAAGCTTAGTGGAAAGCTTCGGGATTAGCACAAATGGGTCTATACTGACTTTACTGACTATCATTTGTTCGAAAGCTTAGTGGAAAGCTTCGGGATTAGCACTCATCAATTTTTTCAATCAATGTTGGCAACAATTCACCGTTCGAAAGCTTAGTGGAAAGCTTCGGGATTAGCACATTTTGCGAATCTTCAATTTCTGCATATTTATTTCCTGTTCGAAAGCTTAGTGGAAAGCTTCGGGATTAGCACATTGTATTGCACTTTTTCGACATTGACAACCTCATAGTTCGAAAGCTTAGTGGAAAGCTTCGGGATTAGCACGGAAGCGTGCAATACCCGTTGACAGACACGATCCTCGTTCGAAAGCTTAGTGGAAAGCTTCGGGATTAGCACAAGACCTGACTGCGGGCGTTGCTACCCGTGATGCAGATGTTCGAAAGCTTAGTGGAAAGCTTCGGGATTAGCACTCATCAACAGTAGGGCTAACTTCGACAGCAAGCTAGAGGTTCGAAAGCTTAGTGGAAAGCTTCGGGATTAGCACGGACTACGACGACAATTATCCTTGGGGTGACTAGATGTTCGAAAGCTTAGTGGAAAGCTTCGGGATTAGCACAACGCATCTTTTACGGTCTGCTGTGCACCGTCCCAGTTCGAAAGCTTAGTGGAAAGCTTCGGGATTAGCACGTTGGAGCGAACGCTTCGTTACAGGCTTACGGTTAGTTCGAAAGCTTAGTGGAAAGCTTCGGGATTAGCACTGGCTTTGGCACAGCAATACATGGCAGACAAGGCGCTGGTGTTCGAAAGCTTAGTGGAAAGCTTCGGGATTAGCACCAGAAACTATAAGCGGTTGCTTGGGTTATGTTATAGTTGTTCGAAAGCTTAGTGGAAAGCTTCGGGATTAGCACCTAAAAGCTGAGGCATTCCCGAACCATGATTGTTGTGTTGGTTCGAAAGCTTAGTGGAAAGCTTCGGGATTAGCACGGTTACTCGGTATCGTTACAATTGGCATTTATTATCTGTTCGAAAGCTTAGTGGAAAGCTTCGGGATTAGCACATGCGCCTTTTGTGCAAGCATGTTCCAATCTTTCACATGTTCGAAAGCTTAGTGGAAAGCTTCGGGATTAGCACTCCAGCCTGTTTAATCGCCAATGGATCGCGAACATCGAGTTCGAAAGCTTAGTGGAAAGCTTCGGGATTAGCACCATCGAAATCGTGTGGGGAAAGAGTCGTCGCGTGTTAAGAAGTTCGAAAGCTTAGTGGAAAGCTTCGTGGTTAGCACAGCTTGTCCAACTTGATGCTCCTTTTCATCGTTCGAAAACTTGGTGAAATACCTTGAAAATTAACACATCAAAGATGCCCCTGCTTTACGTTAGGGGCATCTTTCTATTAAATAACCTATAGTGAACTTCAAAATCATTGATCTCTTGATAATAATATATACCAAATTCAATAGTCATAGTGAGAGGTTTACAGGTGCTCGATACGTTTTCTTGCAAAAAAGAAGCAGTCAGGCAAAAAATGGATTAAAAGAAAACTGGTTTCATTTGGAAAGGGAGAGCATTGGCTTTTCTCTTTGTAAATAAAGTGCAAGCTTTGTAATAAGCTTCTAGTGGAGAAGTGATTGTTTGAATCACCCAATGCACACGCACTAAAGTTAGACGAACCTATAATTCGTATTAGTAAGTATAGTACATGAAGAAAAATGCAACAAGCATTTAATCTCTTTTAAATAAAGAATTGATAGCTGTTAGTATTGATAGTATATTATACCTTATAGATGTTCGATTTTTTTGAAATTCAAAAATCATACTTAGTAAAGAAAGGAAATAACGTCATGGACAAGCGAAAGCGTAGAAGTTACGAGTTTAGGTGGGAAGCGGGAGGCACCAGTCATGGCAATCCGTAGCATAAAACTAAAACTAAAAACCCACACAGGCCCGGAAGCGCAAAACCTCCGAAAAGGAATATGGCGGACGCATCGGTTGTTAAATGAAGGCGTCGCCTATTACATGAAAATGCTCCTGCTCTTTCGTCAGGAAAGCACTGGTGAACGGCCAAAAGAAGAACTACAGGAAGAACTGATTTGTCACATACGCGAACAGCAACAACGAAATCAGGCAGATAAAAATACGCAAGCGCTTCCGCTAGATAAGGCACTGGAAGCTTTGCGCCAACTATATGAACTGCTTGTCCCCTCCTCGGTCGGACAAAGTGGCGACGCCCAGATCATCAGCCGAAAGTTTCTCAGCCCGCTCGTCGATCCGAACAGCGAAGGCGGCAAAGGTACTTCGAAGGCAGGGGCAAAACCCACTTGGCAGAAGAAAAAAGAAGCGAACGACCCAACCTGGGAACAGGATTACGAAAAATGGAAAAAAAGACGCGAGGAAGACCCAACCGCTTCTGTGATTACTACTTTGGAGGAATACGGCATTAGACCGATCTTTCCCCTGTACACGAACACCGTAACAGATATCGCGTGGTTGCCACTTCAATCCAATCAGTTTGTGCGAACCTGGGACAGAGACATGCTTCAACAAGCGATTGAAAGACTGCTCAGTTGGGAGAGCTGGAACAAACGTGTCCAGGAAGAGTATGCCAAGCTGAAAGAAAAAATGGCTCAACTGAACGAGCAACTCGAAGGCGGTCAGGAATGGATCAGCTTGCTAGAGCAGTACGAAGAAAACCGAGAGCGAGAGCTTAGGGAAAACATGACCGCTGCCAATGACAAGTATCGGATTACCAAGCGGCAAATGAAAGGCTGGAACGAGCTGTACGAGCTATGGTCAACCTTTCCCGCCAGTGCCAGTCACGAGCAATACAAAGAGGCGCTCAAGCGTGTGCAGCAGCGACTGAGAGGGCGGTTTGGGGATGCTCATTTCTTCCAGTATCTGATGGAAGAGAAGAACCGCCTGATCTGGAAGGGGAATCCGCAGCGTATCCATTATTTTGTCGCGCGCAACGAACTGACGAAACGGCTGGAGGAAGCCAAGCAAAGCGCCACGATGACGTTGCCCAATGCCAGGAAGCATCCATTGTGGGTGCGCTTCGATGCACGGGGAGGAAATTTGCAAGACTACTACTTGACGGCTGAAGCGGACAAACCGAGAAGCAGACGTTTTGTAACGTTTAGTCAGTTGATATGGCCAAGCGAATCGGGATGGATGGAAAAGAAAGACGTCGAGGTCGAGCTAGCTTTGTCCAGGCAGTTTTACCAGCAGGTGAAGTTGCTGAAAAATGACAAAGGCAAGCAGAAAATCGAGTTCAAGGATAAAGGTTCGGGCTCGACGTTTAACGGACACTTGGGGGGAGCAAAGCTACAACTGGAGCGGGGCGATTTGGAGAAGGAAGAAAAAAACTTCGAGGACGGGGAAATCGGCAGCGTTTACCTTAACGTTGTCATTGATTTCGAACCTTTGCAAGAAGTGAAAAATGGCCGCGTGCAGGCGCCGTATGGACAAGTACTGCAACTCATTCGTCGCCCCAACGAGTTTCCCAAGGTCACTACCTATAAGTCGGAGCAACTTGTTGAATGGATAAAAGCTTCGCCACAACACTCGGCTGGGGTGGAGTCGCTGGCATCCGGTTTTCGTGTAATGAGCATAGACCTTGGGCTGCGCGCGGCTGCAGCGACTTCTATTTTTTCTGTAGAAGAGAGTAGCGATAAAAATGCGGCTGATTTTTCCTACTGGATTGAAGGAACGCCGCTGGTCGCTGTCCATCAGCGGAGCTATATGCTCAGGTTGCCTGGTGAACAGGTAGAAAAACAGGTGATGGAAAAACGGGACGAGCGGTTCCAGCTACACCAACGTGTGAAGTTTCAAATCAGAGTGCTCGCCCAAATCATGCGTATGGCAAATAAGCAGTATGGAGATCGCTGGGATGAACTCGACAGCCTGAAACAAGCGGTTGAGCAGAAAAAGTCGCCGCTCGATCAAACAGACCGGACATTTTGGGAGGGGATTGTCTGCGACTTAACAAAGGTTTTGCCTCGAAACGAAGCGGACTGGGAACAAGCGGTAGTGCAAATACACCGAAAAGCAGAGGAATACGTCGGAAAAGCCGTTCAGGCATGGCGCAAGCGCTTTGCTGCTGACGAGCGAAAAGGCATCGCAGGTCTGAGCATGTGGAACATAGAAGAATTGGAGGGCTTGCGCAAGCTGTTGATTTCCTGGAGCCGCAGGACGAGGAATCCGCAGGAGGTTAATCGCTTTGAGCGAGGCCATACCAGCCACCAGCGTCTGTTGACCCATATCCAAAACGTCAAAGAGGATCGCCTGAAGCAGTTAAGTCACGCCATTGTCATGACTGCCTTGGGGTATGTTTACGACGAGCGGAAACAAGAGTGGTGCGCCGAATACCCGGCTTGCCAGGTCATTCTGTTTGAAAATCTGAGCCAGTACCGTTCTAACCTGGATCGCTCGACCAAAGAAAACTCCACCTTGATGAAGTGGGCGCATCGCAGCATTCCGAAATACGTCCACATGCAGGCGGAGCCATACGGGATTCAGATTGGCGATGTCCGGGCGGAATATTCCTCTCGTTTTTACGCCAAGACAGGAACGCCAGGCATTCGTTGTAAAAAGGTGAGAGGCCAAGACCTGCAGGGCAGACGGTTTGAGAACTTGCAGAAGAGGTTAGTCAACGAGCAATTTTTGACGGAAGAACAAGTGAAACAGCTAAGGCCCGGCGACATTGTCCCGGATGATAGCGGAGAACTGTTCATGACCTTGACAGACGGAAGCGGAAGCAAGGAGGTCGTGTTTCTCCAGGCCGATATTAACGCGGCGCACAATCTGCAAAAACGTTTTTGGCAGCGATACAATGAACTGTTCAAGGTTAGCTGCCGCGTCATCGTCCGAGACGAGGAAGAGTATCTCGTTCCCAAGACAAAATCGGTGCAGGCAAAGCTGGGCAAAGGGCTTTTTGTGAAAAAATCGGATACAGCCTGGAAAGATGTATATGTGTGGGACAGCCAGGCAAAGCTGAAAGGTAAAACAACCTTTACAGAAGAGTCTGAGTCGCCCGAACAACTGGAAGACTTTCAGGAGATCATCGAGGAAGCAGAAGAGGCGAAAGGAACATACCGTACACTGTTCCGCGATCCTAGCGGAGTCTTTTTTCCCGAATCCGTATGGTATCCCCAAAAAGATTTTTGGGGCGAGGTGAAAAGGAAGCTGTACGGAAAATTGCGGGAACGGTTTTTGACAAAGGCTCGGTAAGGGTGTGCAAGGAGAGTGAATGGCTTGTCCTGGATACCTGTCCGCATGCTAAATGAAATTCAGTATTGTGAGCGACTGTACCATATTATGCATGTGCAGGGGCTGTTTGAGGAAAGCGCAGACACGGTCGAAGGAGCAGCACAACACAAGCGTGCAGAGACACATCTGCGCAAAAGCAAGGCAGCGCCGGAAGAGATGTGGGGGGACGCTCCGTTTAGCTTGCAGCTCGGCGACCCTGTGCTTGGCATTACGGGAAAGCTGGATGCCGTCTGTCTGGAAGAAGGTAAGCAGTGGATTCCGGTAGAAGGAAAGCATTCGGCGTCGCCAGAAGGCGGGCAGATGTTCAATGTAGGCGTGTATTCGCTGGACGGTTCTGCCTGGCCCAACGACCAAATCCAATTGTGTGCGCAAGGCTTGCTGCTTCGCGCGAATGGATATGAATCCGATTATGGCTACTTATACTACCGTGGCAATAAAAAGAAGGTTCGCATTCCTTTTTCGCAGGAACTCATAGCGGCTACTCACGCCTGCATTCAAAAAGCTCATCAGCTTCGGGAAGCCGAAATTCCCCCTCCGTTGCAGGAGTCGAAAAAGTGCTTTCGCTGCTCGTTAAATTACGTATGCATGCCTGACGAGACGAATTACATGTTGGGGTTGAGCGCAAACATCAGAAAGATTGTGCCCAGTCGTCCAGATGGCGGGGTACTGTATGTTACAGAGCAGGGGGCAAAACTGGGCAGAAGCGGAGAAAGCTTGACCATCACCTGCCGGGGCGAAAAGATAGACGAAATCCCGATCAAAGACTTGATTCACGTGAGCTTGATGGGGCATGTGCAATGCTCTACGCAGCTTCTGCACACCTTGATGAACTGTGGCGTCCACGTCAGCTACTTGACTACGCATGGCACATTGACAGGAATAATGACTCCCCCTTTATCGAAAAACATTCGAACAAGAGCCAAGCAGTTTATCAAATTTCAGCACGCGGAGATCGCCCTTGGAATCGCGAGAAGGGTCGTGTATGCGAAAATTTCCAATCAGCGCACGATGCTGCGCCGCAATGGCTCACCAGATAAAGCAGTTTTAAAAGAGTTAAAAGAGCTTAGAGATCGCGCGTGGGAGGCGCCATCACTGGAAATAGTGAGAGGTATCGAGGGACGTGCAGCACAGTTGTACATGCAGTTTTTCCCTACCATGTTAAAGCACCCAGTAGTAGACGGTATGGCGATCATGAACGGTCGCAACCGTCGCCCGCCCAAAGATCCGGTCAATGCGCTGCTCTCCCTCGGCTATACGCTTCTTTCACGGGATGTTTACTCCGCATGTGCCAATGTCGGACTCGATCCACTGTTCGGCTTTTTCCATACGATGGAGCCGGGCAGACCAGCTTTGGCACTCGATCTGATGGAACCGTTCCGCGCCTTGATTGCCGATAGCGTAGCGATACGTACCTTGAATACGGAGGAACTCACCCTCGGGGACTTTTATTGGGGAAAAGACAGTTGTTATTTGAAAAAGGCAGGAAGACAAACGTATTTCGCTGCCTATGAAAGACGGATGAACGAGACGCTGACGCATCCGCAATTTGGGTATAAGCTCAGCTATCGCCGTATGCTGGAGCTGGAAGCAAGGTTTTTGGCCCGGTATCTGGATGGAGAGCTGGTGGAATATACGCCGCTCATGACAAGGTAGGAAATGACCATGCGACAATTTGTTCTGGTAAGCTATGATATTGCCGATCAAAAACGTTGGAGAAAAGTATTCAAGCTGATGAAGGGGCAAGGCGAGCACGTCCAGTACTCGGTGTTTCTGTGCCAGCTCACCGAGATTCAGCAAGCCAAGCTAAAGGTAAGCCTGGCGGAGCTGGTTCACCATGGAGAAGACCAGGTCATGTTTGTAAAAATCGGCCCAGTGACGAGAGATCAACTGGACAAGCGGATTTCTACTGTTGGCAGGGAGTTTCTGCCTCGCGATTTGACCAAATTTATCTATTAAGGAATGAAGAAAGCTAGTTGTAACAAAAGTGGAAAAAGAGTAAAATAAAGGTGTCAGTCGCACGCTATAGGCCATAAGTCGACTTACATATCCGTGCGTGTGCATTATGGGCCCATCCACAGGTCTATTCCCACGGATAATCACGACTTTCCACTAAGCTTTCGAATTTTATGATGCGAGCATCCTCTCAGGTCAAAAAAGCCGGGGGATGCTCGAACTCTTTGTGGGCGTAGGCTTTCCAGAGTTTTTTAGGGGAAGAGGCAGCCGATGGATAAGAGGAATGGCGATTGAATTTTGGCTTGCTCGAAAAACGGGTCTGTAAGGCTTGCGGCTGTAGGGGTTGAGTGGGAAGGAGTTCGAAAGCTTAGTGGAAAGCTTCGTGGTTAGCACCGGTGACGATGCACGAATCGTCGTCTCCTGCTCGTTCGGTTCGAAAGCTTAGTGGAAAGCTTCGTGGTTAGCACGGAAGGATGCCATATCGACCGTTTCGCCTTGTCCGTTCGAAAGCTTAGTGGAAAGCTTCGTGGTTAGCACGGACGGTTCGACCACCGTCATGCAGCGCCGCAACGTGCGCGTTCGAAAGCTTAGTGGAAAGCTTCGTGGTTAGCACTGAATATTTCTTAGACATTGTAACATGTATTTATACGAAGTTCGAAAGCTTAGTGGAAAGCTTCGTGGTTAGCACGCTTTACGGGAAGCATTTTAAACACATAATCATATCACGTTCGAAAGCTTAGTGGAAAGCTTCGTGGTTAGCACTCTGAACGTGCGCCTCTCCCGGCGCACGTTGCGGCGCTGTTCGAAAGCTTAGTGGAAAGCTTCGTGGTTAGCACTACGATAGTAGCAACCAAAAGTAAAGCATTTAAGTAACGTGTTCGAAAGCTTAGTGGAAAGCTTCGTGGTTAGCACTGGCAAAAACCTCCTAAGAGACAGGATGATTGCCACAGTTCGAAAGCTTAGTGGAAAGCTTCGTGGTTAGCACAAAAGGTCGATAAAAAACTGTCCCATGCTACTCATTCGTTCGAAAGCTTAGTGGAAAGCTTCGTGGTTAGCACGGTCGATACGTCCAAAGTCGTCGATAGCCAAGTCGTTCGAAAGCTTAGTGGAAAGCTTCGTGGTTAGCACTTGATACTGGCTTTTGATGTGGCAATCATCCTGTCTCTTGTTCGAAAGCTTAGTGGAAAGCTTCGTGGTTAGCACATCGCGCTCGCACCAAGCTAACAAGGCCGTGGTCGTTCGAAAGCTTAGTGGAAAGCTTCGTGGTTAGCACGATAGCGTCCTTTCGACACCCATAGAATAACATAGAGTTCGAAAGCTTAGTGGAAAGCTTCGTGGTTAGCACTGAAACTGGTCAAAAGCAAAAACACGGGACGAATCGACGTTCGAAAGCTTAGTGGAAAGCTTCGTGGTTAGCACTCGCAACCCTGTTCGCGCTCGGCCAGCTCGCGGCAGAGTTCGAAAGCTTAGTGGAAAGCTTCGTGGTTAGCACGGGCTTCTCGCCCTGCGGCTGCGCCTGCTGCCGCTCGGTTCGAAAGCTTAGTGGAAAGCTTCGTGGTTAGCACCTGCTCGTTGAACTCGTTTGGCATCTAATCTCCCTCCGTTCGAAAGCTTAGTGGAAAGCTTCGTGGTTAGCACTCACCAAGTAATACCGTAACAAAGGACTCCAACATAGGCCGTTCGAAAGCTTAGTGGAAAGCTTCGTGGTTAGCACCGGATAGAGAGAGTCGAATTGCTTCCGCTGCTCCGTTCGAAAGCTTAGTGGAAAGCTTCGTGGTTAGCACTTAACAAACGATTGTTGCCTTCCATTGGTGTTTACGTTCGAAAGCTTAGTGGAAAGCTTCGTGGTTAGCACCAGTAAATGCCACTTCATGTTCTTACCCTTCAGGTGTTCGAAAGCTTAGTGGAAAGCTTCGTGGTTAGCACCATGATACAATCCCTCCTATTCTTCTTCCGGCAGCGTTCGAAAGCTTAGTGGAAAGCTTCGTGGTTAGCACCTGTCGGCTTCAGCCATTGCATACTCATCCAATTCGGTTCGAAAGCTTAGTGGAAAGCTTCGTGGTTAGCACTCGAAGTCGATACGGGCAATAAGATCACCCGCACGTTCGAAAGCTTAGTGGAAAGCTTCGTGGTTAGCACTAAGTGACCGGACAAGTAGCGCAACGGGTGAGGTGTTGTTCGAAAGCTTAGTGGAAAGCTTCGTGGTTAGCACAGTATAATAAAGACAAGAAATCAACGAAGGAGCGAAGTTCGAAAGCTTAGTGGAAAGCTTCGTGGTTAGCACTTAATGATGGTGTTCATGTACTCCCGCAAGGCGGCGTTCGAAAGCTTAGTGGAAAGCTTCGTGGTTAGCACCGAATAGCTTGGTCACCGTCAGTACGTGCTTGGACGTTCGAAAGCTTAGTGGAAAGCTTCGTGGTTAGCACCTCACTCTTATAGTCGAATTCGTCTCCCGGATACCCTGGTTCGAAAGCTTAGTGGAAAGCTTCGTGGTTAGCACGGCCCCGACATGGTAGCCCATTTCGTTTTCGGGCAGGCAGGTTCGAAAGCTTAGTGGAAAGCTTCGTGGTTAGCACTCTATTCAACTTCGTTACGTCATCAAAAATCGGCACTGTTCGAAAGCTTAGTGGAAAGCTTCGTGGTTAGCACGCGAACAACGGATTGAAGGGTTCGGACGCCGGTACGTGTTCGAAAGCTTAGTGGAAAGCTTCGTGGTTAGCACCATTCCCCCGGAGTCGGCGAACGCCGGAGTGGTCAATGTTCGAAAGCTTAGTGGAAAGCTTCGTGGTTAGCACTCAGCAACAAAACGATATACATACTCTTTATCAGGTTCTAGTTCGAAAGCTTAGTGGAAAGCTTCGTGGTTAGCACGCTAAAGTCCGTCTAAACTACTGAGATCTTAAATCGGCGCTCAAATAAAAAACCTCGCTAATGCGAGGTTTCAGCTTCTTACTTCTCAACGTCGATGGTTTCTGTTGATGCAAGGTGATCGGAATCTCGAACATCATTTGGATAAATATGGGTTGCTCTACTGCGATCGGTAAGACCCATGCCGGTAATATCGAGATTATAACCATAGTAAAATGCTTGCCAGATGAACTTAGAACAATAACTAAGCTCAATATTATCCAAATCCATATTGAAGTAGTATTTCTTTACGTCATCAATATGGTTGATTGCCCATTTAGCAGCTTTAGAAGCTCCACTCCTGGGACGGAGAACTTCGATCTTATCGCCGTCCCTAAATCGAGATACATAGTAATCGATATCTTCAACGAACCAAGGTCCTTTTGGATGAACGTGAATGATATCGTAGTCCGGTCCTACAATTGCCACGTGTCCAACAAAAAAAGTCGAAAAGCTTTTTTTCGAGTACAATACGTCTCCTGGCTTCATATCGGTGTTAGTACCAGGATATTGTGGTTTATCAGATGCCATATAAAATTCCTCCTATAAAGTTGATTAACGATAGTAGGGCGCCCATTATCGCTTTCACTCTTAAGGGAAAAAAAGCATCATTTTACAACCAATTTTTTGGGGGATAACGAAAATGAACAAAAAAACAATGATTATAGTTTTCCTGGTCTTAATCATGATCTCTGCTCCAGTTATATATGTTCAAGGAACTTTGTTAAGCTTAGAAAATCAAGTACGCCAATATCTCATTACGGAGAAAAATCTCGATGAGCAAACAATAGTTAGTCTAGATGGCGTTTTTGGGAAGCTTCCGGTCTTTAGTGTAGAAGTTATTTTTGCTGATGAACCCGATGTAAGATACTTTTATACTGAAAAAAACGGAAACATAATACCTTTACATCCATCGCCTAAACCCAAAGGATACGAATACAAACATAAGTGAGTCCCGATAATCTACACGTCCGAATCCCCAGATTCGGGCGTTTTTCCCTGTTATGAGCGATTGGCGTTCCACCGATCGTCTCAAAAAGTCCACCCATTATGGACGTCCTACGCTGGTACCGCCTTTGGAGGCGAAAGGGGGATTGTCCCTCGCGGATGACTGCAATTAACTCCATTTTCATTTGTTGGATACTATCTTCTTGCGGTTGTTTGATATACCGCGATAGAAAAATCATATCTGGCTCAAACAAGGTAATAAGCGTTTCTCATGCTTGCCAGCGCGGTCAGTGGAGCGGTGAGCAACTGCTGCCAGCACCAGCGAAAAAATTTGACCTAGCGAAATACGAATCAGGCTAGCGCAGCCCTTGAAGCCGCGAGCAACTGCCGTCAGCATTCTACGAAAAACTGGCCCTAGCGAAAATCCACCAGCTACTGCTGTCCTTGAAGCCTCGAGCAGCTACTGCCAGCATCCAACAAAAAATCGCCCCAGCAAAATTCGCACACTAATCACGCGGCAGCACTTGCAAAGCAGAATCCTCATGGAAACCAACACAAACGATTGATATTGCGGGCAGTACATCAAAGGCGGCATACTAGAAGGCAAAACTGCATTCGCCAACGCCTTCCTCGATCGCTTTGGACGATTCGAATTTGTTGGTTACGAACTTTGTGCAAGGGACGCTATCTGTTTTCGATGCCGAAAAATTAAGCCAAATACGGCAAGTGCCGGTCGGGGAGTGGCCTACCCAAGTGTTTGTTGTGCCAAAATCGAGTGCGAACGAATAAGGAAGCAAGCCCTGATTTTGGCGTGATTTTGCGAAAGGCAGGAGGCTGAGTGTGAAGGCAGGAGGGCAGGAACACATACAGGCGGGAAAGCATAAAGCCACGAACACACGAACTCATGCCCACCCAACCAACAATTAAGCACCTCCCCAACACCCCCCGAAAGAAAGAACGACTGCACCCCCAACAGATGCAGTCGCCCTTTTCTCGCACAAAACTTTATTCAACAACCTTTCTCATTCGCAATTACAACCTTGTTCCTCCCAGACTCTTTCGCCTGGTACAAAGCCTGATCGGCCAGTTCGATGAGCTGTGTAGCGGAATCTCCGTGGAGCGGGCTGCTGACGATGCCGACCGATACGGTGATGGGCTGGCCCGTCGGATTTGTGCTGCTTTCCATCTGCGTTCGGATTTTTTCCGCGACGGACAAGGCTTCTGTGCTGGAAGCGCTGCGGAGCAGGGCGATGAATTCTTCGCCGCCGAAACGGCCGCAAATGTCGCTTTTTCGCACACAGCTTTTCATGATTTCCGCAAACTGCTTCAAGACTTCATCGCCGACCGGATGGCCGAAGGTGTCGTTGACGTGCTTGAAGTGATCGATGTCCAGCAGGAGGATGGAAAAGTTCTTTTTCTCTTTCGTCCACGTTTGCAAAATCTCTTCGACGGAACGGCGGTTCGCAAGCCCTGTGAGCACGTCGGTGGTTGCTTCATGGGTCAAGCGGTCGGTCTTTTCTTTGATTTTTTTGGCCGCTGTCCGGAATGCTTTGGTCAATAAATCGGCCTCCCGGTTCCAATGGTGCTTGTCCGGGGGCAGCTCGACTCTTTCCGAGCCCATTTTGCTCATCAGATCGGCTAGGTGGACAAAAGGTCTGGCCAGCTTGTGGGCGAGCTGAATCACAATCAGAAGCAGGAACAGAGACGGAGGCAGCAAGTAGAGCAGCATCATTCGCACCTGGCTGTGCAGCTCGTTGTAAACGAGTTCCATCGGCGAAGTGACGATGACTCCCCAGCCGTTTGCCGGAACTTGCGCATACCCGGCCAGCAGGTGATCGCCGTTGATGCTCAACATCTGGTCGTAGCCGTTGTTGCCCGCGAGCAGCTTTCGTACGACGGGATTGGACTGGATGTTCTGGCCGATCTGCTGTTTGTCCGGATGGAACAGCAACTGTCCATTCGAGCCGACAATCGAATAAGACGAGCCGCTCGTATCTATCTCCGGGTTGCCGATAATCATGTTCAAAATGTTGTGATCCTGCAAATAGATCGTTCCCCCGACGAATCCGCGATACTGTCCGTCCTTGTCAAAGATCGGTTCGCTCATAAACAGCAGGAGGCGCTTGTACTTTTTGGAAATGTAGGGCGATGAGATGTAAGGCTTTTTCAATGCCAGTGCGTATTGCGCTTCCCTGGTCGTAAGCTTCTGTCCGACAGTGCCGAGCGATGGCGGGGACACACTGCGAACCGTTCCGGTTTCATCTACGACAGTAAGCGAGTTGAAGTAGTTGCCGCTTTTGCGAAGAATCTCCAGATGTTCGATGGCTTCTTGTTGCGTCCGTGAGGGATGGTCGATTAAAACGGTGGCGGAATAGCGCAGGCTGCTGCGCATGGATAGGAACAGGGAGTCGATCATTTGGCTCATTTTGCTTGCGCTCGAATAGTTAAGAGTGAGAGTCGTATCAATCAGCGACTTCTTTTTCGATTGATACGAGGCTACGAGAAGAATCGTCAGCGTCAACAGAATGGACAAGGAAACAAGACCCGTCAAAAGGGTAGTCAAACCAATCTTTTTCCCCTGGCTCGTTGGAAAACGATGAAAAACAGGCATATGGCTTAGGCCTCTCTTTGCGTTGGATCGATTCACGATGGAAGAGAACTGTAAAAATTCCATGTGTATTATAAGCGATACAGGCGGGACATGCTATGTAGAAAAATGAATTTTATAAAAAAATCTCGCCGATTCCACAATTATCCAGACATGCACGCAAAAAAACCGCCCTCTACAAAAGAGAGGGCAGTTGCATAAAAATCCAGCCAGCTTTGCTGCTTACGTATTCAAACCGCGAATTTGTTGCTCGATCTTTTCGAAGCCGCCGGATACTTTGACGATTTCCTCTTTTTGCTCGGAGACGAGCACGAGGACTTCTTCGAGGCTTTCCTTGTTTTTGTCGGTGATGTCTGCGTTGACCTCGACTTTGGCGTTGACTTCCTGAATCATGCTGTGGACGTGGACGATGAACTCTTGCAGATTTTTCGTTTTCTCGGCGAAGTTGTGCATGTAGTTGTCCACGTTCGTAAACATTTCCTGAACCTCCATGATCCCTTCGCTGTTTTTCTCAAACGACAGTTGGGACTCGGAGATCATGTCGGAGACGAGCTTCATTTTTTCGCGAATCGTCATCAACAAGGTAGAGATTGATTCGGAGGACAGCTTGGAAGATTCGGCCAGCTTGCGCACCTCGTCCGCTACGACGGCAAAGCCGCGACCATGCTCGCCTGCACGGGAAGCCTCGATGGTCGCATTGAGCGCCAGCAGGTTGGTCTGTGCCGAAATTTCCGAAATCGTTTGGATGATTTTTTCAATGGATTCCGTTTCTTTGTTCAGCTCTTGGATCAGCTTGTTCGTGCCTTGAATGTCCTTGATAAAGCGCTCGAAGTCGTTGCCGATGTTGCTGATGCGCTTGCTGCTTTCATTGGTCGCTTCTTTGGTCGATTCTACGTATTCGTGCATTTCGGTCACGGAGCGGGTCATGTCCTCTACCTGGAGGTTGGTCGTGCCCATCTCGCGGCGCAACTCGTTGGTGTTGTCGGTCTGGATCGAGAAGGAGCGCATGATCTCCTGAAGGGCAGCCACTGTCTCCACCGCGCGGACGTTGACGCCATCTGTAACCTTGTTCAAATTCTCCTGATATTCCTGGACGGAGTTGAGCGATTCGTTGATCTGGTCCAAAATGCGCTGCAGCGACTCTTTGGAGGCGATCGCTTGCTGCTTTTGCTCCTCGCTTTCCCGCTGCAGCTTGTTGTTGAAAACTGCGTGCATCATGCTTGTCGCCGATACGAAGCAGAAGGCCAGCAAGTAGTACATCAAATGAACAGGATCGGACGTGTAGAAAATCGCTTCGCCGTTCGTCAGGAAATAGTAGGTGACGATCCCCATGGCTGCGATGATGGTCAAGATGTTAATCAGTTTGTCCTGATAAATGCCCATGACCGCGACGAAGAACATGATCGTCATGATGTTGACCAGCCAAGGATCGAGTCCCACGATGACGAACATGAAAATGCCGATGACAGCGAAGTTGAAAAACTTCATGAAGGGAGCCATCTTGTCCCGCCAGGCTGGCCGGTTGGAAAGGTAGGCAAAAGGTGCGAGCACCCCGTACAAAATCCCCAGCACGGTTAAAACGAAGGAGAACGGAACCCCCATGATGAGGTTCACGATCTGGACGATGGTAATGATGCTCGCAAAAACAATGACCACCCAGTTATTTCTTCTTTGTAAGAGTTCCATGTCAGCTAACCTCAACTTTTATTTGTTTGCAAAGCTCTTGATACCAGGCAAATTCGGGCTTGTCCTTGTTCAAATAGGCTTCTTGCAGGTGGAAGACGGTCGGAATGGCATTCGCCCCTTTGTAGAAGACCATCTCTTTCACTTGCGTCGCTCTGACGTTGTATTTACGGTTAATCAACTGAAAAAAAGCCGGATCTGCCAAACCGACTGCATGCGTATATCCGTGTTTTTCTGCATAATCGATCATGAGGGCAACTCCCCATCGTCCCAGCTTTCCGCGGAACTTGGGCAAGACAGCGAAACTGTCCACTTCGACAACTTTCATATCGCTCGTCAAAACATCCTGAAACAAATTTTGCAGATAAGCAGAAGATTTTTCATGTGGTGTAAATTCAAAAGTCCCGCCTGGTTCGTCCTCATCCGACAACAAAAGATAGACGTCGGAACCATCTTTGGCGTATTCCATCTCGAAGCCCATTGAGGTCCAGACACTTTCCTTGATTTGATGGAAAAGTGCCAAAGATTGTGCTGAATCAACCAGTTTGTACATAATACTCCACTCCATTTTTCTCTCTCTTTGTTTTTTCATGTACAAGTCTAGTGTTGATCGATAAAATGGCGCCTCCTTTCTTCCATGTGAGCATAAAAAAGGCCATTCCCCATGCGGAAACAGCCCAAAGTCACCATCATCTTCCTGCTATGCTCATGATGTATGGCAACCCGGCTGTCATGGTCAAAGACTTTAGACCCGTGGTTTTGCGTCGCCACCTTTCGATGACTTTGCCTTTGTCATTCATTTGCGAAAAATGTATAGAAGTGTCGAATTATGCAAAATATAATCCAAGAGAAACAAACTTGTCAAGTTTTGGTAGGGTAAAGTAACCGATTGTTCATAAATAGTCGGCTCCAAATTGGTAGTTTGGACAGAGAAAGATGCGAGGAAAAACAGAGAAAAGATAGGAACATAGTCAGGTTGTGCCGGGACTTTTGCCAATGGCCGACTCAGCTACTTGCGCCTGATGCGTAACAAAAATTTACCATCCGTCCGATAACTAGAAAGAACAGGAGGGATGCGAAAATGAGTCAGGCCAAAACGATTGAGTTTCACTTTTCCGGTGGCGAGCTGGTTAAGATCGAGACAACCGAGCCGGAAGAAATCATCCAAATGGTCGCCAACCAAAAGGATGGGTGGCTGCAATACGATGACATCGTGATTAATGTAAGAAACGTTTCTTACATTAAAGTGCGCGATCTCGCTTAGGCTGCTTGCTTGCCAAAAAGGCCCTCGTTCACGGAGGGTTTTTTTTATTTTCGCTTGTGCCGGGAAAAGCACATTGACAAAGGAACGAACCTGAACCTATAGTGAGTATAAAACTAACTACTAAGAGGTCGGGATGGAAGACATATACAAGGAATTGCAAAAGCTCGGATTTTCCCAGTACGAGTGCAAGGCTTACATCAGTCTGCTCAAGCACTCTCCGATCACCGGATACGAAATCAGCAAACGCTCTGGCGTGCCGCGCTCCATGATTTACGAAGTCGTGGGCAAGCTCGTTGACAAAGGGGCTGTTTACACCGTGCCTTCCGAGCCTGTCACGTATGCGCCGCTGCCAGCAAGAGAGCTGGTCCGCAGGCTGCGCGGGCAGTTCGAAGCGTCCTTCGACTATTTGGAAAAAAACTTGTCGGCCTTAGAGTCCGAGCAAGAGATCGACGTCATTCGGCGAATTAGCGGTGACGAGCTGGTGCTCATGGAAATGAGGCAAATGATCGAGCAGGCTGGCGAGGAAGTGTGGCTGTCGATCTGGGAGCCTCAGGTGCCTTTTATCCAGGAGGCGGTGGACAGACGAACCGAAGAAGGGATTTCCGTCTTTACCGTTTTGTTTGGACAGCAAGAGACGCGCGTAGGGACGACGTATCACCATGACTATATGGCGCCTGATGTGGCCGAGGAACGGATGGGCGGGCATCTTACAATCGTCGCGCGTGATCTGGAGGAAGTGCTGATCGCCAACTTCACGCCAAATACGGCTGCCTGGGCGGTCAAGACGAAGGATCCGGCGCTCGTTCTGGTCGCTGTCGAGTACATTCGCCACGATATTATGTTTGCGGAAGTGACAAAGGTGCTCGGCCCGGATAAGGTCGAAGCGCTCTGGCGCAGCAAGCCGGACTTGTACCAGGTGGTCACCGGGAAGAGATTCAAGTAAGCGGAGCGAAGCAGGAGGCAAGCGCGCAAGCCGGAGTGAAATAAAGAGAGAGTGAGGGAGAAGCAGTGGGGCGAGAACAACTGCAAGTAGAAGCATTGTCGAACGCGGGTGAGCAGGGAAGCTTCATGCAGGGGGTCAAGGATTGCATTCCAACCTTGCTCGGGTATTTGAGCATCGGGTTTGCGGCAGGTGTGCTGGAAAAGACCGCTGGGCTGAGCATCATGGAAATTGCCTTGATGAGCATTTTGCTGTACGCAGGCTCGGCGCAGTTTATTGCTGCGGGCATGATTGCCGCAGGAAGCTCGGCGATGGGAATTATCATTACGATTTTGTTTGTGAATTTGCGGCATATTTTGCTAAGCGCGGCTCTGTCGCCCTACTTCCGCCATCTGACGGCGTTTCGGAACATGCTCGTCGGTTCGCTTCTGACAGACGAGACGTTCGGGGTTGCGATCAACGAGGCGGCGAAGCGCAAGCAGATCGACGAAAAATGGATGCACGGTTTGAATGTGACGGCTTACCTGAACTGGATTGCGGCCAATTTGGCGGGAGCCTATTTCGGACAGTGGATCGCCAATCCCGAGCAGTTGGGCCTTGATTTCGCTCTGCCGGCGATGTTTATCGGCTTGCTGGTGCTGGCGATGATGAGCCGCAAGCAAATCCGGCTCGATATCGTCGTCGCCATCAGCGCAGTCGTCATTGCTGTAGGCGTGTCTGTCTTGTATCCGGGCAACCTTGGCGTCATCGTAGCTACGCTGTGCGCATCGACAATCGGGATGGTGATCGAAAGATGGAAGTGAGATGGGATATCTTCCTCATTATTGTAGGCAGTGCGCTGGTCACGTTTTTGCCGCGGGTGCTGCCCTTGATGGTGCTGTCGCGCATGGAGCTTCCCGCGTGGGGCGTCCGCTGGCTGCATTACGTGCCGATCGCGGTCATGGCTGCACTGGTCGGGCAGGAGCTGTTTTTGCAGGAGGGAAAGTTGTCGCTACTAGCCAATGTCGAACTATTGGCGGCGATTCCGACGTTTCTGGTTGCGATCGTGACCCGCAGCCTGCTGGGCACGGTTGTCGTCGGGATGGTTTCGATCATGATCTTGCGCTACCTTTTCCCGCTCTTGTAGCAGGGAGAAAGCAGCCGGGAAATGGGTAAACTAGGAAAAAAGGGAGGCGGACGCGAATGACCGTGGAAGAAGTCATGCAACAGTTGGAAGCGTTGGGCACGGAGCAGACGAAGAAGACGTTCATGCGCCATGGCGCCAGGGAGCCGTTTTTTGGCGTGCGAATCGGCGACATGAAAAAGCTGGTGAAGGCAGTCAAGCGCGATCAAAAGCTGGTGCAAGCGTTGTACGAGACGGGCAATCACGACGCGATGTATTTGGCGGGCCTGGCGATCGACCCGCAGACGGTGACGAAGGAACAACTGCAAAGCTGGGTCAGGCAGGCGTACTGGTACATGCTGGCCGAGTACACGGTTGCGGGTGTTGCCGCCGAAAGCTCGTTCGCCCTGGAGCTGGCACGGGAGTGGATCGAAGCGGAGGAGGAGATGATTGCAGCTTGCGGCTGGAGCACGTACGCCAACTACTTGTCGATCACGCCTGACGAGCAGCTCGACCTGGCGGAAATCAGCGCCTTGCTTGCGCGGGTGAAGCAGACGATCCATCAGGAAAGAAACCGGGTACGCTATGTCATGAACCAGTTTGTCATCGCGGTTGGCGCGTCTGTCACGGAACTGCATGCGGAAGCGGTGCAGACAGCGGAAGCGATCGGAAAAGTCCAGGTGGATGTAGGCCAGACGGCGTGCAAGGTCCCGTTGGCGACGGAGTCTATCAAAAAAATCGAAGAGCGCGGCAAGATCGGCCAAAAAAGAAAGACGTGCATCTGCTGATCGGCTGCAGGACGAAAGCGCCTGCAAGCCCGTCTCGCGCGCGAACAGGCAAAACGCTGGGGAATCCGGCGTTTTTTGTTTAGGAATGCTTTTCCTGTGCGCTTTTCTTTGCTAAAGTCTCGACTCTTTTTGGATGATGTGCTATCATGATACCTTGTTAACGTATTACCACTTTATCAGAGTAAAAACAAATAGAGACTAGCCGAACTAGGGGGAGAATCACGATGAAAAAATTTGCTTTGCTGTCACTGCTTTTCGGAGCTGTCTTTTCACTGGTAGTGGGCTGCTCCAGCGAGAAAACAGGCGCTGACGCCAATAAACTGATTATCGGAATCGACGACAAATTTGCGCCAATGGGCTTCCGCGATGAGAAAAACGAGCTGGTCGGCTTCGATATCGACTACGCTCGCGCCGCTGGCGAAAAGATGGGCAAGCAGGTCGAGTTTCAGCCTATCGACTGGGGTTCCAAAGAATCAGAATTGAACAGCGGCCGGATTGATCTGATCTGGAACGGATACACGATTACGGATGAGCGCAAACAAAAAGTGCTGTTCACGAAACCGTACTTGAAAAACGCGCAGGTCGTCGTGACGCTGGCCAATTCCGATATGACGAAGCTCGCGGATTTGTCTGGCAAAGTTGTCGGGCTGCAAAAGCTGTCCTCTGCCGCTGACGCTCTGAATGCAAGCGAGCTGAAAAACCAGGTGAAGACGATCACGGAGTTCCCGGACAACGTACTGGCTTTGAGCGACCTGAAAATCGGCCGCGTCGATGCCGTGGTCATCGACCAGGTCGTGGCGGATTACTACATGACCAAAGATCAGGGAACGTTCAAATTGTTGGACGAATCGTTGTCTCCTGAAGAGTACGGCGTAGGGGTGAAAAAAGGCAACGAAGCGCTGCTGAACGAGCTGCAAAAGGCGCTCGACGCGCTCAATCAGGATGGAACCGCCGCGAAAATCTCGGAAAAATGGTTTGGCGAGGATCGCGTATTGAAATAATGAAAGAAACGATGGCTTCGCCAGGAAGATGGGCGAAGCCACGCTTATGTCACGACGAAAAAACAAGGTCAGGCTCCTGCCAGGAAAGCCAAAGCCTGCCTAATCCACATAGGAGCATGAAATATGAGCGCAGACTACATCCTTTCGATTACAAAACCGATGCTGGAAGGAGCGCAGATGACGATCCTGCTGTTTTTGATCGCCATCGTGCTCTCGATCCCGTTGGGCTTTCTCATTACGTTAATGGCAAAAAGCAGCGTAAAGCCGCTGGCGTGGCTGGCACACACGTACGTGTACGTGATGCGCGGGACACCGCTGCTTTTGCAACTGCTGTTTATTTGCTTCGGGCTGCCGCTATTGCCCGGTATTGGCGAATATTTGGTGATGGATCGCTTTGTCGCTGCCTGCGTAGGCTTTGTGTTGAACTACGCGGCCTACTTTGCGGAAATTTTCCGGGGCGGGCTGTTGTCCATCGACAAAGGCCAGTACGAGGCGGCACAAGTGCTCGGCTTTAGCAAATGGCAGACGACGACCAAAATCATTTTGCCGCAAATGTTTCGCGTAGCGCTGCCCGCCGTGTCGAACGAATCGATCACGCTTGTGAAGGATACGGCGCTGCTCTATGCGGTCGCAGTGCCTGAGCTGTTGCATTACGCGCAAACGGCTGTGAACCGGGACTTTACGATCGTTCCCTTTTTTATCGCGGGCGTCATCTATTTGCTGATGACCCTCTTGTTGACTCTGTTCTTTAAATGGCTGGAAAAAAGATTTAAATTCGAATAAAGGACTGGCGTGAAATGGCGATCATTCAAGTAAGCAATCTGAAAAAATCGTTTGGCGAGCTGGAAGTTTTGAAAGATGTCTCGTTTGAGATTCAAAAGAACGATGTGGTCGCAGTGATTGGCCCGTCCGGTTCGGGAAAAAGCACGATGCTGCGCAGCCTGGTCTATCTGGAGCAGGTAAATGGCGGGAGCATCCGTGTCGCGGATGACTTTCTGGTGAAAGACGGCGTTTACAGCTCCAGCCAGCAGATCAAGCGGATCACGGGGAAGATGGGGATGGTGTTCCAGCACTTCAACTTGTTTCCGCATCTGACCGTGCGCGAAAATCTGGAGATTGCGCCGCAGGTGGTCAAGGGGGAGCCGGAAAACGTCATTCGCGCGCGAAGCGGGGAGTTGCTGGAGAAGGTCGGGCTATCAGACAAGGCAAACGTCTATCCCGCCAAGCTGTCAGGCGGCCAAAAGCAGCGCGTGGCGATTGCCAGAGCGCTCATGATGAACCCGGACATTTTGCTGTTCGACGAACCGACGTCTGCGCTCGATCCCGAACTGACGGGCGAAGTGCTCCAGGTCATCAAACAGCTTGCCTCCGAGCATATGACGATGATGGTGGTCACGCATGAGATGGGCTTTGCAAGAGAAGTAGCGAGCCGGATTATGTTTATGGATAATGGAGAATTTGTCGAGTCGGGAACGCCGGAAGAGCTGTTTACGAATGCGCAGCACGAGCGGACGCGCGCCTTTTTGCAGCGGGCGTTGAAATAACAAAGCAGCCCTCTGGAGGCTCCCGGAGGGCTGTTGCGTGCCCGGCCCACGGCTTGAATTACATGACCTGGTAGTGCAAATAGCGTTGGCTAATAAACGAGTGAAAATGCTCACTGAACGAATCGGCATTCAGGAAGGCGTTGTAGGCATAAGGGGAGACTTTGCAGTAGACAAATTCGCGGCCGTCGTGAAACTGGATGTAAAGGTGTTGCGACTCCAAGTCGTAGCGGGTGGCTTTGATGAGGTCGGAATCCAGTTGCTTGTACTTGGGCTCTTCTTCGGTCTTGTTTTTACGAGAAAACCATTGGCGAAAAAAAGATTTCACTTCGCGCCATACTCCTTTTTGTCTATTTCTCCGAGGCTTTTATTTTACTCAAAAACTTGTATTCGGAATATAAAAATAACGCACCGATGACAAAATGAGCCAAGAGAACCGTATGTAGAGCATAGTGTGGAAGGGTAGCAAGCATGTGTATTCCTCCTGTTTGAGAGAATGAAGTCACAAAATGAAAGGCGACTCGCGTGTGCTGCTCGGGACATCTTCCTTCTGCCCGGTTCTTCGGACCTGTATTCTAGTTGTGGAGCAAGGAGGAATTTTCTGAACCATCCTGTCGATCTATGGAAGTGCTTGTCGAAAATAGTCTATATTACCTATTTTATTTTTGCCAATAGTAATTTAGGATCAATAAATGTTGTCGTTTTTCTTTTTCAACTACCTTGTAACACGATGTATAATGTGCTACTCTCTACTCAGGCTTGGAAGGAGTTGTTACTGTGAACAAGGAGTTGCTGAAAGGGAGCATTGATCTTCTGCTGCTCTCGCTGATTGCGCAAAAGGATCAATACGGCTATGAGCTGGCGAAAAAGATCCGCGAGAAAAGCGAGGAAGTCTATGAAATCGGGGAAGGGACGCTGTACCCGGCTTTGAAGCGGCTGGAGAACCAGAAGGCCGTGGAATCGTACTGGGGCGAGTCGAAGGAAGGCGGTCGCCGCAAGTATTACCGCATCACCAGGGAGGGGCAAAAGCTTTTGGCAGACAAGATGAAAGACTGGCAGAGTCTGACGCGGCTGGTTGCGCTCTGCAACGAGGGAAGTGAGTAGGACCGTGAAACTGGAAGAATACGTCGATCAAGTCGTCAATGGTTTGCCCTGCTCCAGGCGGGAAAAGCAGGACGTGAAGGACGAGTTGCTCGATCATGTGACGAGCATGAAGCAAGAGTTGATGGAGGAGGGCTATGCGGAGCAGGAAGCGGCTGCGCTCGCTATCCAGCGCTTTGGCCCTGTGGCTGAGCTGAAAAGCCAGCTTGCTGCGTCCATGCCGCTCATCGACAAGTACGTGCGCAAATGGGTGCTGGCTTTGTTCGGCCTCTATGTAGCGGCTTGCAGCTATTTGCTGCTGCTCTCGCCGGACAGGTGGCACCGCAGACGGTTCACGCTCGAATGGAAGGAGCGGATGCTGCGGCACGGCGCCCCGGAGTACACGTATATTTTTCAAAATACGAAGCCGATGCGCACGCTATTCGACTACGTGTTCCACTACGAGCATTACAGCGCCTATACGATCGCGTACAACCTGCTTGGCAACATCGCGCTGTTCATGCCGCTCGGGCTGCTGCTGCCGTTGTTGTTTGCGTCGTTCCGAAATAGGCACCGCGTGTTTTTCACGGCGTTGTTCGCCAGTCTGGCGATTGAGTTTTTACAGTTTTGGCTTGCTTTGGGCAGCTTCGATGTCGACGACCTGCTGCTCAACGTGCTGGGCGGCCTGTGTGGATACGGACTGTTCCGGGCGGGCGCGGCATTTGTGTACAGGCAGCGGAGCAGAGAAGCGGACAAGTCGTTTTCCACGCTTTCATGAGCAGAAAAAGGGGATGGCGGTCGAGCCTTTGCTGCCTGCCAGCGCAAGAAGATCGCGGGAGAAGAGGTTGCTGCTTTTCTCTACGCTTCTTGCGCTCATAAACATCGTAATACGAGGTATATAGTCATTCGATTGTGGAGGGAAATTATGAAAAGAATCGTTCTCGCTTTGCTGCTGCTTGTCATGAGCGGCTGCGACAGTGCGGCGCAAAACCAGCCGCAAACCAATCAACCGCTAATCGAAACCGGGCAGCAGCTCGCGGCGCCAAAGCAAGCGCTGCCCTTCTCCTTCGAGGTGAAGCCGGAGACGTTCGAGCTGTTTGTGGAGAGCGGCGGCAGCCGGGAGCGTGCGTCAGAGCCGCTGCCGGCGCGACGCGTCGAGCAGTTGCAAAAAAGCGAACAGGAAGTGAGCTGGAGCTATCCGGACGACAAGCTGCAGGTGCGGATCAGGCAAGCGGCCGATCACTTGCAAATCACCCTGACCTCGACGGGGACAGAGAGCTTTTCCTGGCCGCTTGTGAAGGCTCCTGCTTACATGCTGCCGCTCGGCGAAGGCAAATGGATTCCGGCAGGCGACAAAGTCTGGCAGTCGTTTTTGCGGGAGGAGAGCCTGACCTTTAGCGAATCGTTTTCCATGCGTTTTTTTGCGCTGAACCATGAGAAGTACGCGATCTTTTACATGGTGGACAACATGTTCAACAACACGCTCGATTTTGCCGTGGACCCGGAGATTTCGCTGCGATTCACGCATGAGTTTCCGACGATCAACCATGACAAGTCGTACAGCTTCCGGCTGTATGTCACGCAAAACGATCCGGTCCAGATCGCCGGACTGTACAAACACGTCATCCAGCAGCAGGGCGAGTTCGCTACTCTGGCGCAAAAGGCGGCGGCAAACCCGAACGTGGAAAAGCTGTACGGCGCACCGCACTTTTATTTGTGGAACAAAACGTTTTTGAGCGAGGACGATGTGCAGTGGGACGCGCTTAAAAAAGCAGCTTGGCGACGGCTTTACGGACTGGCTCGTGCAGCTTTTGGCTGGCAACAAGGAGGACGGGCAGGAGGCCATCGCGCAACTGCGGGAAATCCAGCAGCAGGATTACATCGCGCCGTACCAGCGCAAGGCGATAGTGGACGGCCTCAACTACGCGCTGCGCTCCCGCGACTTTTACCATCCGCAGTTGTTCGCCCGCGTCGACGATCCAAAAGCGAAAGCGCTGATCCAAAAAGGCGTGAAGCAGCTTAACGAAGTCGAGTTGTACGAGTTGAACAAGCGGCTGCTGAAAAGCGTCTTGCAGGATGCCGTCCCCGCTGTCGAGCAATGGGCAGACAGCGATTCCACACGGTTGCTGGAAAAAATGAAGGCAGCGGGCATCGCTCGTGCCTGGATCGGCTTGCCGGACTGGACAGCCGCTTACATGAAGCCTGCGTTCATCCAGCAGGCAAACGATGCGGGCTATCTGATTGCGACGTACGATTCTTACCACTCGATCCACAAGGAAGAAAACCCGGACTGGAACACGGCTATTTTCGCGGACAAAAGCTTGTATGAAAACGCGACGATAGAAAAGAAAAACGGGGAGAAAAAAGGCGGCTTCCTGCAGCGGGGCAGGCTGTTGAACCCGACCTTGTCGCTGCCGAGCGTCAAACAGCGGATGAACGAGATCATGGGCAACGGCGTGGCCTTCAATTCCTGGTTCATTGACGTGGACGCGGCGGGGGAGTTCCACGACGACTACTCCCCGGAACATCCAACGACACAGGCAGAGGATATGCAGGCAAAGTTGGCGCGGATGGACTACATTCGCGACGAGTGGCACATGGTTATCGGCTCGGAGACGGGCAACGATTTCGCCAGCAGAAGCATCGCCTACGCGCACGGTATCGAAACGCCTGTCATCCGCTGGGCTGACCCGGACATGCGCGAGAACAAAGCAAGCCCGTACTACGTGGGCGGTTACTGGGCCCCGGCAGGAGACATTCCCGAGCGCTACGCCAAGCAGGTGCCGATCAAGGACGAGTATCGGCACGTCTACATCGACCCCGCGTACTCGCTGCCGTTGTTCAAGCTGGTGTACAACGATTCGGTCATCACCAGCCACCATTGGGAGTGGGACAGCCTGAAGATCAAAGGCGAGGTCGGCACACGCATGCTCTATGAGCTGCTCTACAACGTGCCGCCGCTCTACCATCTGAACAGTCGCGTCTGGGAGGCACACCACGAAAACATCAGGCAGCATCTGCAAGTCTGGGCGCCGTTCCATCAAAAAGCGGTGCAGCGCCCGATGACCGATTTTGCCGTGCTGACCGCAGACAGGCTGGTGCAAAAGGCAGCGTACGGGGATGACCTGCAAGTCGTCGTCAACTTTTCCGAGCATGATTTCCGCTACGAAAACAAGCTGGTAAAGGCAAAATCGGCGCTCATCCTCGACGGCTCCGCTCGCTGCATCCGATGGGACGCCTCGGCAAGCCGGAGGAAGTAGCCAAGGCGGTTCTGTTCCTCGCCAGCGACGATGCGTCGTTTGTGACAGGGACAAGCCTGCTGGTGGACGGCGGCTACACCGCGCAATAAAGCGCACGGAAAAGCAGAAGAGAAGTCTCCTGCGCGGCGTCTGCCATACGGGAGGCTTTTTTGTGGCACCGACCTATCAACCATCGTCTAATCAGGCGCGTTTTGCCGTACATACTGTATAAGTAGTCCACGGCGAACGCGGGAAGGAGGGAGCGGGTTGGCGACATTTGTAGGAAACGTGCAAATTACGAACAACTCGGGTACCATCAATTTCGGTGATACGGCCAACAACTCTCCGAAAAGCGTGAGCAAAACGTTTTCCGGCTCCGGCGGCGAAAACAGCGGCAATGTCGTGAATGTCATCAACGGGCACAGCGAGACGAACACATATGGCAGCGGGGGAGCCGTGAGCGGGCTTTGCTGCAGCAAACGGTCCAGGCGGGCGAAAAGGCGAAAGCGGAAGTAACGTTTTGGCAGATAGCTTACTGAAGCAGCGCGGACAAGCCCAGGCTGGCAGCGCGGAGAAGTGTCGCCTGATCGCCTGTTGGACAGGCTTGTGGGGTTGTTCGTTTTTGCTCTGGAATTGACAGAGGGCAAGCTGAACGTATATGATTTTTTGTATTAATTTTCGAATAATTGCGTGACTACAGGCGGAGCCGCCAAAAACAGTGATTCGCACAGGAGAACGGTCCTGGCAAAGCAGGACGGGCCTTGGGCACAGCGGGCAAGCCAAAATGCGCCTGACGGCTTGGAGCACAGATAGAAAGGGAGAGGAAAGATGACGAAAGCACAGGAAGAAACTTTGCTCTTTACGCGCGTGAGCAAAAGTACGCAGGCACTGCCCGTTTCGATTGAAGATTGGGAGAAACAGGCGAGAGAAATCCTTCCGGACGGTCCGTTTGACTATATTGCCGGAGGCTCGGGAGCCGAAGAAACGCTTGCCGAAAACAGGAGGGCTTTTTCCCGCTGGGCAATCGTGCCGCGGATGATGCGCGATGTCACGAATCGCACCTCCGCGATTACGATGTTCGGCCGAAAGCTGAGCGCGCCGATCTTTTTGGCTCCTGTCGGCATGCAGTCCATCGCGCATCGTGACGCAGAGCTGGCGACGGCCAGAGCGGCGGCTGCTGCGGGTGTGCCGTTTGTCGCCAGCACGGTTTCCTCTACGAGCCTGGAGCAAATCGCCGAAGCGATGGGAGCGGCGGAGCGCTGGTTCCAGCTTTACTGGTCCAACGATCGCGAAGTAAGCGCGAGCATGGTCAAGCGCGCGGAAGCGGCTGGGTACTCCGCAATTGTGCTCACGGTAGATACCGTCATGCTCGGCTGGAAGCGCCGCGATTTCCGCAACGGCTATTCGCCGCTGCGTGAAGGCAGAGGGCTTGCCAACTACATCACGGACCCTGTCTTTTGCTCGCGGCTGGCCGAGGTGACGCCGGAGAATGCGGTCGAGGAAGTGTTGAAAAACATTTATCATCCGGCGCTGAACTGGAGCGATATCGGCTTTTTGCGCGAGCATACCCGCTTGCCGATCCTCGTCAAAGGTCTCTTGCACCCGGATGATGCGAGACTCGCCCTGGAGCACGGCGTGGATGGCATTATCGTTTCCAATCACGGCGGACGGCAGATGGATGGAGCGATTTCTACCCTTGACGCGCTGCCTGCGATTGCGGAGGTAGTAGCGGGAAGCATTCCTGTCCTGCTCGACAGCGGCGTGCGCACCGGCGCGGATGTCGTCAAGGCAATCGCCTTGGGAGCCAATGCGGTGCTGATCGGACGCCCGTTTTTGTACGGACTGGCAGTAGCGGGAGAACAGGGCGTGTCCAGCGTCCTCGATACGCTGCTCCACGAATTTGACGTCGCGATGGCTCTGTCCGGCAGCCGCTCGGTCGAGGATCTGAACCGCAGCATCCTGGTGCGCTTGCCGTAGACGGTTTGCCAGCGGGAAACGCCCCTTTGGACTGGGCGCTGTCAGGAAGACCGAAGAGAAAAAGCACACAAGCAACCTGAGTTCGGTAATCATACTGGCTCAGGTTGTTTTAGGTTCGCTGTAAAAACGCGCGTGATGGATACGTGCTGCTTTCTTTTGCTGCACGTTTCGTTCGTTCGCGGCTGTTTTTTTGCACGCAGCGTCAGTTGCTCTGCGGATTTTCCGATAAAAAACCCCTCTCGGAAGACAGAAGCAGGTGCCGACTTTGGCTGTCTACCAGAAGGGGGATGCGATTATGGCGCGGGCGTTTTCTGTTTACCGTCCCTGTACGGCTACTTCGTGTGCGGCCAGCAGCTCGTGCAACACTTTCGGCCAGCGCTCCAACACTTCCTTGCCGAAGATGACTTCGTCCACGTGACCGACGTGCAGCATGTCGACGATCCGGCAAAGATAAGATTTTCCCATGTTCCACCACGTATTGAAATCATCAATGAAATAAATGTGCTGGATGTTCTTTTGCGTTTCTTTCGAGATGGTATTGATCTCAAAGCCGTCCAACTGTGTTTCATACACCCCGTCTGCGATTCTGCTGCCGAACGTGGTGGTGTAGTAGTATTCTTTGACTTCCCAGATCGCGAGCGGATTTTCCGTACCGGGGTAGGCTCCGTCAAAACGTCTGGACATGATCCCTTGCAGCCTGCCTGCTTCGTCTGTAATATAGGACAAGCTTAGCGGGTTATCGTCAAACTTGACGTCGCGTCCGTACTGCAATCCGTTCTGCTTAGCATATGTGCGAAGAGTGTGTTCAGTCAAAATGTTGACGATGCCTGTAAAATAGGCGTAGTCTTTCTTTTCGCCTTTTTGCTTGTTAAACGGCAGCGCACAAGTATAGCCGTTCTTTTCATAAAGTTCTGCCTGCAGCTTGTAAAACACAGCTCGGGCCGTATGGACATCCATGAACAAGCGCTTGATGATTCAGTTCAGCAAATCTGCGCGATAGTCGAGGTACGCTTTTACTTCGCCGAGCATTTGCGGGTCAATGATAATCCCCAGCTCCTGCAGCTTGTAGACCATTTCTGTCTGCGAGTACTTTTTAATTTCGCCGTCCTTGGAGTAGTTGAGCTTTTCCGATATGAGCTTTGTGTACGCCCAAAAAGCAGAGCTGCGATTTAGAAACTGCGGATTCGGTCTCACGGTGGCTATTCCCCCTTTTCAATCAATAGAAATACGGAAGAGACATGGGTGCGTAAAGCGTTTGCCAGTTTTACGATGTTTTCCAAAGACACATTTCTTTCTCCGCGTTCGACTTCGCTGATGTAGGTGCGATGCAGTCCGGTACGTCCCGCCAGCTCTTCTTGCGTCATTTTTTGTTCCATGCGCAGCTTTCTGATCGCTGCCCCAAATTGTTGCTTGATCTCTGTATGCTTCATCGGCTTCATCTGGTATCAACCACTTTGTATCGGTTTCTTTCTTTTTCCATTTGAAACAAAAGTACTATCATGTAGACTATTGGTCTACAGACTATAAGTGACATCATGGTTACTTTTTTCTCTCCATTCATGCTAAAATGGGGCATGGTTGTCAGTCGGAAAATCTAGAAGTTGTGTGAGGTTCTTCATGATGAGTCGATACGTACAAGACAAGCTGGAACGGCAAAAGCTGGCGGACGTCCCGCAATTGCTGAAATGGATCGGGAATAAACACCGTTTTGCGGAAGAGATCGTTTCCTACATGCCCGAAGAAATTCACACGTATGTAGAGCCGTTTTTGGGGAGCGGCGCCGTATTGGGAAAGCTGGCGGCAGAAAACCGGAACAGCTTGTTTCCCCGTTACAAGCAGGCCATCGGCGGCGATATTCTTCCTTTTCTGATCGGCATTTTTGAGTATGTGAAAAACGATCCGGACACATTGGTCCGCCATTACGAGGCTTGTATAAAAGATTACAACGACAACAGAGAACAAAAATATTTGGAAATCAGGGAAAGATTCAATCAAACGTTCAATGCGCTCGATTTTGCGGTTTTGACCAGAACGTGCTATTCCGGTGTCGTGCGCTTCCGAAAAAGCGATGGCTATATGAGCACACCGATTGGGCCGCACAAGCCGATTCCGCCCGAGGCGTTTGCCAAACGGGTAGAAATTTGGCATCAACTGGTGAAGGAAGTAACGTTTATGCATAAAGATTTCCGAGAAGTGATGGGACTGGCTGGCGAAGGCGACCTGGTTTACTGTGACCCGCCATACACGCACAGCCAAAGCATCCTGTACGGTTCGCAGACGTTCAGGATCGAAGACTTGTGGGATGCGATATACGCCTGCAAGCAAAGAGGCGCAAAAGTAATGCTCTCGATCAACGGCAAGAAAAAATCGAAAGCCGAAGACATCGGCGTGCAGCCGCCAGCCGGCTTGTTTGCGAGGAGCATATTGGTAAACTGCGGCATTTCCATGATAAACCGTCTGCAGAGAGCGGGCGAAGAAATGGTCAACGAAGATGTGCACGACAAACTGTTTCTCACCTGGTAAAAGAACCTGAAACGGGTTCTTTTTTTTTTGCGCCTTTGGTCCCTGTTTTCCCCGGAGTGTCAAGCCTCCCGCCAGCGAGCGCGAAGTTTGCAAAAATGTCGCTTCTAACACATGCGTGCTTATTGATCTTTAGCCGATACATGGTAAAATGAAGCAAACTTGTCGTCATCATATCGCGATCCTTGGCATGAGGGTCATTTTTTTGAACGCTCTTTTCGCAAAGCTTGTCGTTTTGCGAAAAGTCCGTGAGTAGCGACGCTGCTGCGAAGCATATCAGGGCGAGCATTTACGCAACGCGTCTCCCTACCAAAGAACTACTTTTTCTTTCCAGCACTTTGGCAAAGGCTTTGCTGCAACGCGCTTTACGATTAGACAAGTGCTTTTACGAAAATTATCGGCGCCGTGCCTGCCGCATGAGCGCAAACGGGTGATAGATGATGAGAAACAAATTGATGGAAGTTTTGACTCCAGAAGAGTGGGAAGAGTTGCTGCAGGAAAAGGACGGGGAGCTGAAAGTCGTCCTGCGGGAGCTGGCTGACGTAAAGTATGCGCTCGACCAGTCGACGATCCTCGCGATTACCGATCACCGCGGGATTATTCTGCGGGCGAACGAGCAATTTTGCCGCATATCCAAATACAGCCGCAGCGAGCTGCTCGGGCAAGACCATCGGCTGCTCAACTCCGGGCACCATCCCAAGTCGTTTTTCCAGCAGATGTGGAAATGCATCGGCTCGGGCAAAGTGTGGCGGGGCGAAATCTGTAATCGGGCCAAAGACGGCAGCTTGTACTGGGTGGACACCACGATTGTGCCATTCGTCAATACTGCCGGGAAAATCTATCAGTACGTTTCCATTCGCAACGACATTACGGCGCGCAAGCATATGGAGGAAGAAGTCAGAAAAAGCGAGGAGCTGTACCGGATCATCGCTGAAAATACGTCCGATATCATCAGCATGATTAATGCCGAAGGCGACTTTTTGTACTTGTCTCCGTCGCATAAGGCTGTGTTTGAGCATGACATTCCAGATGAGCGCTTTCACAACATGTTCGAATGGATCGTGGAGAGCGACCGGGACGTTATGGCCTATGCGATTCAGCATACGTACTCGACGCGAAAAGAGTACACGGTGGAATGCCGCATCCTGACGCGCAAGGGCGACACGATCTGGACCGAGAGCAAAATCAATCCGGTTCTCGACGAGCAGGGGAACGTGAGCAAGCTGCTGCTCATCACGCGCGACATTACGGATCGCAAGCAGTCGGAGGAACTGATCCATCACCTGGCCTACCACGACGCTTTGACAGACTTGCCGAACCGCCGCATGTACGTCCAGCATCTGAGCAGGGAAATCATCCAAGCCAAGCGGTTCCAGTCCAATCTCGCCGTCCTGTTCCTCGATCTGGACCGCTTCAAGGACGTCAACGATTCCTTCGGGCATGACGTAGGGGATTTGCTGCTGGTGGAAGCGTCCAACCGTTTGCGGGAATGTCTCAGACCGGGCGATGTCGTGGCGCGGCTCGGCGGAGATGAGTTTACCGTCTTGCTCAGCCAACTGACTGACCGGGAGGAAGCGGCGGCACTGGCCGACCAGATCATGAATGCGCTGCAGAGGCCGTTTGAACTTCACGGGCATTCCTTCAACGTGTCGTGCAGCATCGGCATCGCGTTGTTTCCGCAGGATGGAGACAATGCCGACGACCTGCTCAAGCGGGCGGACACCGCGCTGTACACGGTCAAATCGCACGGCAAAAACGGGTACGAGTTTTTTGATCCGACGATGGAGGCGAAGTCGCTGGAGCGCATCCTGATGGAAAATGAGCTGCGCAAAGCGATCGAGCAGGAGCATTTCCAAATCTACTACCAGCCGAAAATAGACATTGTGACAGGGAAGCTGACCGGGATGGAAGCGCTCGTCCGCTGGGTTCATCCGGAGCTGGGCGTGATTTCGCCGATTCGGTTCATCCCGATCGCCGAAGAGACCGGAATGATTATCAGCCTGGGAGAGTGGATTCTGCGCCAGGCGTGCCGCCAAAACAAGCTGTGGCACGACCAGGGCTTCCCGCTGAAAGTGTCCGTCAATCTGTCTGCGAGGCAAATCTACCAGAAAGACCTCGTAGACATGATAAAAAATGTGTTGGAGGAAACCGGGCTGCCACCGGAATGGCTGGAGCTGGAGATTACCGAAAGCATTTTCGTGAAGCTGGAAGAAGCTACGGCTATTTTGCAGCAAATTCGCGACATCGGCATCCGCATTTCCATCGACGACTTCGGGACAGGCTACAGCTCGTTTAGCTACATCAAAAGCTTGCCGGTGGACACGATCAAAATTGACGCGTCCTTTATTCGCGATATTCACCACAATCAAGAGAGCCAGGCAATCGTAAAAGCGATCGTGACGATTGCGCAAAGCTTGAACATGAACGTGATCGCAGAAGGCATCGAGCTGGACGATCAGGTAGCGGCCTTGCAGGAAAATGGCTGCGATCTCGGCCAAGGCTACTTGTTCAGCCGCCCGTTGGCTACGGATGACTTCGACCGCTATTTGCGCAAAGATTTGGCGCAATAGCATGACCTGTAGCACCAAAAGCGCACACAAAAAGCCGGGGAGCACTGGTCATAGCCCCGTCAAGTAGACAGTAAAAAAAGACATTGTATTAAGCGGCGATCGATTCCCGGTACTCTATTGGGGAGAGGTCGCCAAGTTTTTTCTGGAACCGCTCTGTATTGTAAAACTGAAATGTATTCAGCGATCAGTTTGCGGGCGTGAGCCAGATCCCTCGGTTTTTCTAAATACAACTTTTCCGTCTTCAAATGGGAGAAAAACGATTCTACACAGGCATTGTCGAAGCAGTTGCCACGTTGTGCAGATCGAGCACCACAGACAGATACAGGAATCCATCGACGACGCGAATGTAGGTAATATCGGTGACCAATTTCTTTCCGGCCTCCTGTGCAGTGAACTGGCGGTGAAGAACATTGTCAAATACAACGGAAGGCTTACGGCCGGCAAATGGACGTTTCTTGCGGATCACCGATCGGATACCTAATTCTCGCATCAGTCGGCGAACTTTCTTGCTGTTCACGTTACGTCCCTCTTTACGCAGGGCGGTGCGCATGCGTTTATATCCAAAGTAAGGGCGAAGGCGGTGGATCGAAAGGATATGCTCCTTTAGATCGGCATCCTGCACTGCTCGTAACCTACGAGCCGTTTCCGTCGCTTTCCACTTGTAGAACCCTGCCCGTGAGACTTCTGCTATTTCGCACAGCATGATGATGGCGTACCGATGGCTCATTTCTTCGATGGTCCTGAACCGGGTTTGCTTATCCAACTTCCCTCTTTGTTCCTTCGTCATACCGCTGCTGCTTTTGCCCTTTATGTGGTGGCATAAAAAATCCCCTCCGGTCAACAGTGTTCCTCTCATGATACCATGAGGGCTTTTCTCACAGTCTACCGTAAGGGGATAATACCACACACACCCGGCTTTTTTGCGTTGGGAGAAAAGTCAAACCCGCTGCTCGCGGTAAATGCCCTGCTCGTAAATGTACGCCAGGCACGCATCCGGCAGCAGGAAGCTGGGATCGCCGCCTTTGCGGATTTCATCGCGGATGTACGTCGAACTGATGCCCATGTTGATGCCTTTGCTCATAATCAGGAAATGTTCGTCATGGTTGCGCAGCAGCGGGTCTTCCGCGATCAGATCGGCCGTCGGGTAGCCTTCCCGCGTCATGACGATGAAGTTGAACCGGGAGACCAGCTTTTCGGCATTGCCCCAGTTCGACAGCCCGACGAGCAAATCCGAGCCCATGATGAAAAACAGCTCATCCTGCGGGTACTTTTTTTGCAGGTGGACCATTGTGTCGTACGTGTAAGTTTCGCCAGGTAGCGCGTCCATCTCTACGGTGGAGATTTCAAACAGCGGCTCCCCGAATTGGTTCGTCTTGTGCTGACACGTCGCCAGCGCTAGCTTCAGCATGTGCAGGCGATGAACGTCCTCCGTCTGCATTTTTTTGTCGTGGCGCTTGGACGAGCAGGGGACGAAGATGACTTTGTCCAGGCGTCTGCGATGAGCGACGGTGGCCGCCGTGAACAGGTGGCTGTAAGTGATGGGATCAAAGCTGCTGCCGTAAATGCCGATGCGCATGATCGTACCTCCCGTATATCTGGCATGACAAGCCTGCCAACGCTTATTTTTTCACGACGGACATGCCCAACTGGTTTTGAAAATGTCCCAAAGCCCACTCGTGTCCGACCGGATTGAAGCTGGCGACGGCATCCTCGTGAATGACGACGCGAAAACCGTGATAAAAGCCTTCGATCGCCGTGTGCAGGACGCAAATGTCCGTGCAGACGCCGACCAGGTGAATTTCCGCAATGCCGCGCGAGCGAAGCTGCAGCGCGAGGTCTGTGCCCTGGAAGGCGCTGTAGCGCGTTTTGTCCATCCAGTAAATCGTGTCCTCAAATTCCTCGTAAATGTCCTGAATGCTGCCGTACAGGTTGCGGCCAGCGGTGCCGATGATGTTGTGCGGCGGGTACAGTCCGGTTTCCGGGTGGTACGGGTCCTGCTCCTTGTGGGCGTCCACCGCCATCACGACAAAGTCGCCTTCTGCGAGAAAATCGCGAATCAATTCGCCGATGCGCCCTTCGATAACTTGCCCAGGCTCCTTGCAGGTCAGCGCTCCGTCCGTCGCGACAAAGTCATTCGTGTAGTCGATCACAATCAACGCTTTCATGGACAACAACCTCCTGAAATGAGTGTGGTTGTGCTTTTAATAAATCATGGCAGTCGGGGTGTAATCGGTAAAGCGGTACAGCTTGGCGGGAGAGTTGGAATACTCCGTGGAGTAGACAGGCTTGCCGTCAGCGTCTACTACCGCTTCGAGGATGCCTTGCCGTCTCGTGGTCGCGAGCAGGCGCCGCTCAAAATTGCCGCGATCGCTCACCTTGAAGCTGGGGACGACCGTTTCGATGACCTGCAGCAGCTCGCTCAGCGTGAACTCGTCAGGGAGAAACGCTTTGGCGATGTTGGTCTGGAGCATTTTTTCCCGCACGCGCTGCAAGGCGTCCGTCAGTATCTCCCGGTGATCGAAGGCCAGGTCGAGAGCGAATGCTTCCTCGATGGGAAACAGCCGGGCATCGGAGGCGTCGTCGGCTGCCCGCGCGTGCTTGAGCAGGTCCTCGTGCACGAGCGAGACGTAGGCGACGCTCGGAATCCAGCCGCGCGGATCGCGTCCCGGCTTGTAGTAAGTTTTGAGCTGCTCGATGTGGACGTTGCGGTCGATGTTCGTCTCTTCCTTCAACTCGCGGTAGGCGCATTCGTCGAGCGTCTCGCTTTCTTTGGAAAAGCCGCCGGGCAAAGCCCACTGCTGCCCGTACGTGTCGCTTTTTCGCTCGATCAGCAGGACGGCGAGCTGCTTGTGCGGCAACGATCTTGTTTTGGTCGGGCGCGGCACGGAAAGGATGGTAAAGAGGCAAATATCCGTCGGCAGCCCGTCTGGCGAGCGGTGTTTTTTGGGGCGAAACCGGATGCGTTTGGCTTGCAGGCGATGCATGCTCACAACGCCCTCCTTTCTGTATGCGCAGTTCGTTAGGTTGCTTTTATATTATGATATCGTTTTAACAATGTCAATGTGACAATATAAAAATTTACCAATAAAAAACGCCTGAGAGACTCAGACGTCGGTTAAAGCGGAGAGGCTGCTTCCAGCAGGGCGGTAATCGGCTTGAGGCGCTGCTGCAGCGAGTGGGCAGGTTGGCTGGACTGAAAGGCTTCCTCCCAAAAAACAGTTGGCTGTTGAACGGGGAGGGGCTTCTCGGCTGCACGCGCACATACGTGCCGTCCGCCATGAGCGTGGCTGTCAATGTCTTCGCGATTCCTTCCTCGTCCAGTCGTCCAGCGTGCAGGTGGTTGCTGAGACGCAAGCTGTATTTGATGTTGTCTACTTCCGTTACCATTCCTGAATCGTCTTGCTCGTAAATGACCAATCTGGCTGTATTGGAGCCAAGATCAATGACACCGATGCTCTTTTTCATGCGATTTTCCACTTTTTTTCATGTGAAAAACGTCCCTGTTTGCGGGCCGCCGTTTTTCGTCCGAAGGTAAAATTGGCCGCTTGCCTCAACAAAACAGTCGTGCCTGCTTTGTCCGAAAAGCTGTCGATCTTTTCATTATGCCATACAACATGCGTCCTTCCACCCAGGAAGTTGTCTGTTGACAACGGCCGAAAACCTTTTTATAATCTGAGACATTCAACCAAACAGTTCATACGCATACGATACATGGCTGTGAAAAGGAAAGTAAAAAAGGGATTTGACGTCCAGAGAGCTGCCTGATTGCTGGGAGGGCGGCCGCGAACTCTTTTTGAAAGCCACCTTGGAGCTCTGCTTTTGAACAATCAGTAGAAAGCAGCGGACTTTCCCCACGTTACGGGGCGCATGTCTTTTTGACAAGACTGCACGAGTTTGCCTTTTGCGAGAAAGGCAAAAAAGCTGAGTGGTACCGCGATACCTTCGCCTCAGCAATCCGATTCATGAAATCATGAGTTGGGTTGCTGGGGCTTTTTGATTTTTGCCAAAAAGAAAAAAACGGGAGTGGTAGGGAATGGATCGCTTGAAGCAAAGAGAACTGTTGCACCTATTGGAAGAGGACAGCCGCATGAGCGCCGAGCAGATCGGCAAAATGCTGGCGGAGCCGACAGAGGCAATCGAGCAGGCGATTGCGGAGCTGGAAGCCGAGAAGGTGATTGTGAAATACCCGGCGCTGGTCAACTGGGAGCGCGTGGAGGACCATCCGTACGTCAACGCCATGATCGACGTCAAGGTGACGCCCAAGCGCGACGTCGGCTTTGATGAGGTGGCCCAGCGCATTTGTCGCTTCCCGGAAGTGAAGGCCGTCTACCTGATGTCCGGTGCCAGCTACGATTTGTCGATCATTCTGGAAGGAAAGACGATGAAGGAGGTCGCCACCTTCGTATCGCAAAAGCTGGCGACGCTCGACTCCGTAGTATCGACAGCCACGCACTTTATTTTGAAACGCTACAAGCACGACGGCATTGAGCTGGAAGATCGTGACGAAGATCGCAGGATGGTGGTTACGCCGTGAATACGCAACTGACAGTCAAAAAAAATCGCTTGTCTTCTACAGTCGCATCCTTGAAGCCATCGGGCATTCGCCGCTTTTTCGACCTGGCGGCGTCGATGGAAGGGGTCATCTCCCTGGGAGTTGGGGAGCCGGATTTCGTGACGCCCTGGCGCATGCGCGAAGCTTCGATTTCCTCCCTGGAGCGCGGACACACCGCGTACACGTCCAACGCAGGGATGCTGCCGCTGCGCGTGGAGATTCAAAAATATTTGGAGGAGCGCTTTTCCGTCAGCTATCATCCCGAGACGGAGATTCTCGTGACCGTCGGGGCCAGCGAAGCGATTGACATTGCGCTGCGCGCCATTCTCGATCCGGGCGACGAGGTGCTGGTAGTAGAGCCGTGCTACGTCTCCTACGAGCCGGTGATTCGTCTGGCAGGCGGCGTGCCGAAGTTTTTGAAAACGACGATGGAGAACCAGTTCAAGCTGACGCCGCAGGAGCTTGAGGCCAACATCTCCGAACGCACGAAGGCGATCATCTTCTGCTATCCGAACAACCCGACAGGGGGCACGATGACGGCGGATGAGTGGAAAACGCTTTTGCCGATCATCGAAAAGCACGACCTCTTGGTGATCTCCGACGAGATTTACGCCGAGCTGACTTACGGACGCATGCACGACAGCATCGCCGCCCTGCCCGGGATGAAGGAGCGGACGATTTTGATTTCCGGCTTCTCCAAGGCGTTTGCCATGACTGGCTGGCGTCTCGGGTACGTGTGCGCGACGCCTGACCTCTTGGCGGGCATGCTGAAAATTCACCAGTACACGATGCTGTGTGCGCCGACGATGGCACAGATGGCGGCGCTCGAAGCTTTGCGCCATGGCCGCGCCGATATGGAGCGGATGGTCGAGAGCTACCGCCAGCGCCGCAACTACGTGGTCGACGGTTTCCGCCAGATCGGGCTTGCGTGCCATGAGCCGGACGGAGCGTTCTACGCCTTCCCTTCTGTGGCGGCGACAGGACTTAGCTCGGCTGAGTTCGCGGAAAAGCTGCTGCTGGAGGAAAAAGTGGCAGTCGTGCCGGGGGACGTGTTCGGCGAGAGCGGGCAAGGACACATTCGCTGCTCGTACGCGACGTCCATGGAACAGTTGAAAAAGGCGCTGGAGCGGATGGAGCGGATGATGGGCAAACTGTCGTAGCTCGCCCGGTGCATGAAGACATAAGCAAAACGAGAACGAAAAACGGCAATCCGAACGTCTAACGGGACGGTCAGGATTGTCGTTTTTTTTCGCAGACCACAAGATAGGGGAACCCACCTATACGATGAACGCGCTGCAACCAGTATGATTAGGCTTGGCTCAGGAGGAAAGCACGGGGGCCAAAGTGACACTTGTTCGCCCCCTCTCTGGCTCTGTAACGTAAAATACGTACAAGGGCAGACAAGAAAATGACCTGGAATCCAAGCTGCGTGGAGGACCTACGATGGATCAAAATCGCTTGTTTTTTGAACGGCACGGAAACGATGGATTAGGGATGGAAGGCGGCTATTTGAGGCAGATTTTCGACCACCTGCAGGACGGGATTATCCTCATGAACGAAGAGCGGAAAATTTTGCTGATGAATCCGTCCGCAGAGAGGATTACCGGCTGGAAATTGGGCGAAAAGGTTCCGTACTGTTCTTATTGCCAAACGAGAAAGCTGGAGCCGGGCGAAGAACGCTGCTATTTGATGGCGAAACGGGAGATTCCCTATTTCCTCTCGTCGATGCCCACCTATGAAGGCCGATACGTTGACATGGAGATGAGCACGGCGATCATCTACGAGAATGGCGAACAGCGCAAGCAAGAAATTCTTTTGGTGCTGAAAGACTTGACGGCCAAGCGAAAAGAAGAAGAGGCCAGAATCTCCAAGCTCGTGTTGCAAAAAACGTTGGAGGCGCAGGAGAGCGAGCACAAACGACTGGCTCAGGAGCTGCACGACGGCGTGGGCCAATTTGTATCGCGTTGACGAGGAAGCAATTGTGGCCTTGTTTGCCTTGTTGGAGAAGCTGCCGAAGCTGGTCAAATATGTAAACGCGATCGAACAGGTCGCTGATTTCCTGGAAAGCGTCGGCCAAGACAAACAGTCTCAGCAGTATTTGCTCGACGGAGTGAAAGCGTACATCACGCCTGTCGCTGCCCAGATGGAAAACGGCGTAGCCGTCCTCCGCGAAGCAAAAGAGCGAGCGGAGCGCAGGCACGAAACGGTTTCCGTTTTCACCCTGCTGCGCCTGATGAAAGATCCTGCCGTGCAAAAGGCGCTGCGCTTTGCCCAATCGCTGTTGGAAGTGCTCGCCGAAAAAAATCGGAAATCTTGAAGAAAAGGGAGGACGTTTCCATGCTGTTGCGTTACTTTTACGATGAAAAGCTGGCCCACGCATCTTATCTGGTGGGCTGCCAAAAAACGGGCGAAGCGATCGTGATTGATCCGGGCCGCAATCTGCAGCCGTACTTCCAGGTCGCGCAAGCGGAAGGCGTGTCGATCGTCGCCGCCACAGAAACCCATATTCATGCAGACTTTGTCTCCGGCGTCCGCGAGCTGGGCGTTGCCCATCAAGCGAAGCTGTACCTGTCCGACGAAGGCGATGCGGACTGGAAATACCAGTATGCCGATGGGCTCAATCATCAAGATGTTCAACTGGGCGATGCAGTACACCGATGAGGAGGAATTTGTCCATGCTCTGCTCGACGGTCAGCCGGAGCCGCCGAAATACTTCGCTGTGATGAAGCACGTCAACAAAGTCGGACCTGCCCTGTTGCGCGACCTGCCTGCGGTAACGGAAGAAACGGAGGCGGAAAAGCTGAAACGGTGGCTGGCGGAAGGACAGCAGGTCGTCGATACGCGTTCTGCCCGGGCGTTTGCGCAAGGACATGTAGCGGGAACGGTCAACATTCCGTTTAACAAAGCCTTTCCCAACTGGGCAGGCTGGCTCGTCGACTACAACCGTCCCGTGTACTTTTTGACCAATCCAGGCGAGCTGGACGAGTTGCTGCAGGCGCTTCGCTCCGTAGGAATCGACAATGCAGCAGGAGTGATGGACGTGAACCGGATTTTGCCGGAAGGCGTCTTTGAACTCGAATCGTACGCGGAAATCACCCCGCTGGAAGCAGCGAGACAGGTAGAAAGCGGAGAAGTACACGTCGTGGACGTACGCAATTTGACTGAATGGCAGGAAGGACACATTCCAAACGCGCAGCACATCATGCTGGGAACATTGCCTGGAAGGCTGGATGAGATACCAGAAGACAAGCCGATCCTCGTGCAATGCCGCTCCGGGGCGCGCTCTGCCATCGGTGCCAGCATCCTGCAGGCAAACGGCTTCAAGCAGGTGCTGAACTTGAGCGGCGGCTTTGTCCAGTGGCAAAAAGACGGATTGGAGAGCGTATGACGTTCAGCCTTGCTCTCACCCTGTTTTTGATCGGCTTTGCGGGGTCGTTCATCTCCGGGCTTGTCGGAATCGGCGGCTCGATCATCAAGTACCCGATGCTCCTCTACATTCCAGCGGCACTCGGACTGGCTGCCTACACGGCCCACGAAGTTTCCGGAATCAGTGCTGTGCAAGTGTTTTTTGCCACCTTATCCGCGGTCTGGGCTTTGCGAAAAGACAAGCTGATTCATTATCAGCTTGTTTTGTACATGGGCAGCGCGATCGTTGTCGGCAGCCTGGTCGGCGGATATGGGGGCAAATATCTCTCGGCTGACGCCATCAACGTCGTCTATGCTATTTTGGCGACGATTGCCGTACTGATGATGTTTATGCCCAAAAAAGCGATCGACGACAAGGAAATGGCCGACATCGCGTTCCATAAGCCTACGGCCGTAACCTCCGCGCTGATTGTCGGAGCCGCTTCCGGCATTGTCGGAGCCGCTTCCGGCATTGTCGGAGCGGCGGGCGCATTCATTCTCGTGCCGATTATGCTTGTCGTCCTTAAAATTCCTACGCGAGTTACTATAGCGTCTTCGCTTGCGATCACCTTTCTGTCTTCCATCGGCGCGACGATCGGCAAACTGATGGCGGGAGACGTCTTGTTCTGGCCTTCCCTCATCATGGTAATCGCCAGCGTGTTGGCTGCGCCGCTCGGAACTGCGGTCAGCAAGCGGTTGAACACGAAAAGCCTTCAGGCGATTTTAGCGCTCCTGATTTTGGGCACGACGATCAAAATCTGGACAGACCTCATCATGTGAAAAACGGACAGGTTTTCCGCGAAAGGGGGAACCTGTCCGTTTACGATCATCTGTTGCATCTGGTGTCAGCCAGTCAACGGGCTGTTAGACGAGAAGCGTCGTCGCCAATTGCGTGACCAGCGCCGCCAAAATCATGGAAATGCTCGAAACCGTCCCTGTAATCGGACTAATCTCAAACGCCTTGGACGTTCCGGCTCCATGTGCGCTCGTGCCGAGCAGCACGCCGCGGGCGATATCGTCGGAGATGCGCAAATAGGAGATGATGTACGGCCCGATGATCGAGCCGAGCAGTCCGGTCATCAGGACGAGCACAGCGGTGATCGAAGGGACGCCCCCGATCATTTGCGAGACGTTCATCGCAATCGGCGTCGTGATTGAGCGCGGCAAAAGGCTGTACAGCACCTGCTCGTCTGTGTGCAGCAAAAGGGCGAGTACGGCAGAAGAAACGACGGCCACCGCTGAGCCGGACACTACGCTAATCATGATTTGCGCAGCGTGTTTCTTCAATAAAGAGTAGTGTTTGTACAGCGGCACGGCAAACGCGATGGTCGCGGGCTGAAGCATGTACGCCAGCCATTTGCCGCCTTCATTGTAATCACGGTAAGAAAGATGAGTGCAAAGCAGCAGCACGACCAAAACGATTGGCGTAAACAATAGCGGCGAAAACAAGAGAATCGGTCTGTAGCGGTAAAGCCGCTTGGCGATCAGGTAAAGCGCGATGGTGAATAGAAAGCCGAGCAGTCCGATCATCATGAGCGCGAATGCTCCTTTCGCTTGGAAATGCTTTGGGCGATCAAGCCGCTGCACGCCATGACAAACGCCGTGCCGATGACGATAATCAGGACAATTTGCAGCCCTTCATGCAGCATCAAGCTTTGATACGAGACGATGCCGACAGACGGCGGAATGAAAAACAGTAGCAGCTCGGCCATAAGCCAGGCCGCGCCCGATTCGATCCACTCCAGACGCAGCACTTTTGCCTGGAGCAGCAAAAACACGACAAACATCCCCAAAATGCTGCCGGGGATTTTCCAGCCAAGGACGGAGACGAGCAGGTTCATCAACGCGGACACGATGATGAAAAACGCCACTTGCCCCACGATGATAAGCAGTCTTTTCATGTTGGTCCTCTCCCTTTGTGAAAAGTGTACATCACCTCTTTTCATAGGTAAAATGCATATATAGAATGAGTATCATTCATCATATCTATAGATGAAGCGGAGGGAGCAGCGGGATGGACATTCGCCATTTGCAATATTTTTTGGAGGTAGCCCGCCACAGCAGCTTCACCAAGGCGGCAGAGGCGCTGTACATTACCCAGCCGACGATCAGCAAGATGGTGCGGAACCTGGAAGAAGAAATCGGCGTCGAGCTGTTTGAGCGGGTCGGCAAGCGGATTACGTTGACCGACGCGGGCTGGGTCTTGTTTTCCCAGGCAGAGGTGATGGTGAAGTCGTTTGAAAACATGAAGCTGCATCTCGACGATTTGATGGAGCTGAAGCGGGGGAGAATCCGCATCGGGCTGCCGCCGATGGTAGGGGCGAGCTTTTTTCCGCAAGTGATCGGGAAGTTTTGCGAGCAGTATCCGGGGATCGTGCTGGAGCTGCTGGAGGTCGGCTCCAAAAAAGTCGAGGCGGACGTGGCGTCAGGGATGCTGGACAGCGGCGTTGTTTTGCTGCCGACGAGTGAGGAGCTGTTTGAGTCGTACTCTTTTGTCAACGAACAGATTCGCGTAGTCGTCCACCCTACGCATGCGCTGGCCGGGCGGCAGGAGGTGTCGCTGGCCGAACTGGCAAACGAGCGGTTTTTGCTGTTTCACGAAGATTTTTCCTTGCACAACCGGATCATTGACGAGTGCGTGCGCGTAGGCTTCCACCCGACGGTCATCTACAAAAGCTCGCAGTGGGATTTTCTCTCGGAAATGGTGGCGGCCAACGTCGGGATCACCCTGTTGCCGCAGACGATTTGCCGGGAGCTCGATCCGCGGCGCTTTCACAGCCTCGCGCTGGTCAATCCGACGATCAAATGGCATCTGGGGATGATCTGGCGCAAAAACGCCTATTTGTCGTACGCCACCCGCGAGTGGATTCGCTTTACAAAAGAAATGCTGCCTTCTATAGAAAGAAAGGCTTCATCGCGAGGATGAAGCCATTCTTTGCGCGGTCGGCCACAGCAGAACGACTGCAGGCTGACGACTGCTTCTTTGATTTATATAAAGGCAGCTTGGCCTTGAAAAGACGCCTGTCAAAGCTGGCGTAAAGCTTGGAAAAAGGAAGGAAAAATGAGATCGAATATTTCGTAACGCGAAATATTAAAGGCCAACCGATTGATTCAAGGTGCTGACAGCGATGTTGTATTGATAGAGAGAATCGGCTGCTTTTGTTTCAGAATCAAACAATTCAGCTTCTGTTTCGATCTGGTCGTTCAGAGATACTTTTTTGTTCGCATAATCGGTGAGTGTGGCGTGATAAGTTTTCCATGCTTCGTCTTTTGCGGCGGTGCTTTCATCCAGCGCTTTTTTTGCTGCGACCGCTTTTTCGTAGGCGTCGCTCACTTCCTGATCGACTTTTTGCTTGAGCTTTTGCAGCAGCAGCTCAGCTTTGCGCAATTCGTTGAGTGCGATTCTTCCTTTGTATGTGCTGATAGCGGCGTACTCGGAGGTGTAGTCCACTTTTACCTGGGCAAACGCTCTCTCTGCTTCCGCTTTCACCATGTCAGGGCGTTTTTGGTAGGCGAGAGCTTTGGTTTCTTCCAGCGTTGGCAGCGGGGTATAGGAGAGTTTGCTGGTTTCCAGCAGCCATTGTCTGTCCCTTTTTTCGTTCAGCAATTCATTGAGCTTGGTTAATGCTTGCTTGAAGCTGTTTTCCAGCTCGGACAGCTTTTCTTTCGCAGCGCTGTCCTGGGCCCAGGTTTGGCGTCTGATGCTGTTCTTTTGCAGCTTGATTTTTTCTTCGAGCGCCCGCGCTTCAAAGTACGCTTTTTGTACTTGCATTTGCAAGCTGATTTTCGAAGCGTTATAGGATGCCTCGTCTACGAGCAATGTTTTTTGCGCCTTGGCTGTTTCTTCGTATTTTTTCTTTGCTTCATCCAGAGTATTGATGTCATCTTTCTTGATGGCGGCCTTATCGCGCAGCGTCATGAGGGTTTCGTAGCGGGTGTTGTCATACGTCAGCCGCAGCAGTTCCAGATCAACGTCGTTTTTCAGTGCCTGCTCTACGGCATGGTCGAGGGACAAGGGAACGATTTGGGTCTGTTCCGCTGCTGCGACGAGAGGTTCTTCCGCCAGAGCGAGATGAGCATTGCCTGCCAACAGCGCGGCAACCAGCGTGGTGCTGTAAATGTGCTTGGACAACCTGGATTTCATTATGCTACCTCCTATAAAAAGTAAGAAAATATAATGATAACGATTATCATTATCAAATTTCATGAACAGTATATATTTCCATGCGTTATTCGTCAATACGAAATATGAAAATGTGATAGGAAATATAGTTTGCGCCAAAAAAAAGATTCCCTGCGACGAGGGAATCTTGTAGAGAGTTGTTGCAACGCTATTTTTATTTTTCGTCCATGCTGAGATCGACTTTGTTCAGTGGTACCAGCTTGCTTTTTTTCGTGTATTTGTAAACCAGCCAGACGATCAAAAACAGCGGCAGTCCGATGTAGGAGACGAAAACGCCGTTCCAGTCGATTTCTCCGCCGATGAACGCGGAGTAGTTTTGGCCGATGATGACGATGCAGCAAATGATGAAGGCGAAGATCGGGCCAAACGGGAACAGCTTCGCCCGGTACGGCAAATCGCGCAGATCGCGGCCTTGCGCCAAGTAAGCTTTGCGGAAGCGGTAATGGCTGACGGCGATTCCCAGCCAGGCGATGAACCCGGACATGCCGGAAGCGTTCAACAGCCACACGTACACTTCGCCATCGCCGAACAGCGAGGACAAAAACGCCAGGGCACCGATGGCCGCTGTCATGATGAGGGCATTGACGGGAACGCCATTGCGCGTCACTTTGGCAAACCATTTGGGCGCTTTGCCTTCCTTCGCCAGCGTCCACAGCATACGGGTGGATGCGTACATGCCCGAGTTCCCGGCTGACAGAACGGACGTGAGGATTACTGCGTTCATTACGGAGGCGGCAAAGGCAAAGCCTGCTTTTTCAAACACGATCGTAAACGGACTGATGGCAATATCCGTAATATCTCCGCTAATTAGATTCGGATTGTCGTACGGTACGAGCAGCCCGATAATCAGGATCGCGAAAATATAGAACAGCAAGATGCGCCAAAAAATCTGGCGAATCGCTTTCGGGATGTTGCGGGCAGGGTCTTCGCTCTCCCCGGCGGCCACACCGACCAGCTCAGTTCCCTGGAACGAGAACCCGGCAATCATGAACACACCGAGAAGGGCCATGAAGCCGCCGTTGAATGGCGCGTCGCCTTTGGTGAAGTTTTGGAAGCCGACTGCTTCGCCGCCCATGATGCCGAAAATCATCAGGACACCGATCACGATAAAGACGATGACCGTCATGACTTTAATCAAGGCAAACCAGTATTCGGATTCGCCGTAGCTTTTGACAGACAACAAATTCAGAGCAACCATCAGGCAGAGGAACAGGGTACTCCACAAAATGGCGGGAGTATCCGGGAACCAGTATTTCATAATCAGCGCCGCGGCAGATAGCTCGACGGCAATCGTAATCGCCCAGTTGTACCAGTAATTCCAGCCCAGCGCAAAGCCGAGGGACGGATCGACGAATTTGGTGGCGTACGTAGAAAACGAGCCGGATACAGGCATGAAGGCAGCCATTTCCCCCAGGCTGGTCATCAAAAAGTAAACCATGATGCTGATGGCGATGTAGGCGACCAAGGCTCCGCCCGGTCCGGCCTCGTGAATCGAGCCTCCACTTGCCAGGAACAGGCCCGTCCCGATGGAGCCGCCGATGGCGATCATCGTCAGATGGCGGGCTTTCAAACCACGTTGCAGTTGATTCTGTGACATATGCTGCTTGCACGACCTTTCTAAAAATTTGAGAAGGTCGGTCGGAAAAGAAAAAACCGCCAATAGCCAAAAAACGGCACAGGGCGGTATGATCCAATCCCCACCAAGCCTTCACTGAAGATAGCACACCACGTTTGCCCGGCAAGCAAACGTGACAGTTCTGTCCCTTTCGGGTACAGCCCCAGCCCATGCGCACAGAGATACGCCATGAGCTTCGGCGGCTTTTCCCTTTCCTGGAGTCATTGATTTCTTCTGAATCTCGTACAGGATGACATAAAAGCCGCGACCTCTACCCTCACCGTGAATGATGAGGATAACATGTATGAAATTGATTTATTTATCAACTATATAAGATTGACGGTTATTTATCAACGAAAAAAGTTGCGCTGCAAAATATTGGCATGGAGCGGTTTTGCTACAAAAAGGATCGGCGTGCAGGCCAGGAGCCTTGCAACTTGCGGATCTGCACGATTTGCCCTGTGTGAAAAGCGTCGTGCAAAATAATGCTCATCACGCTTTGCCCGGCAGGGATGCTCGGAAGCGGCTGGTCGAACGCTTCGTCTGACAGAGCGACGAGCTTTTCATGAATTTGGCGATGGACGGTTTCCATCCGCTGTACGGTGGCCTGCCAGGCTGCTTCGTCGTCGGGCGATCCCGAAGGCTGGAACGTGTCGTCGTTCGTCTCGGCGGTATTGATAAATTCCGTGCCGACGTGCATTCCCATTCGTGAACAAGCAGTTCCATCCGATTCATGTGGTTCCTCCTCGTCTGTCAAACAGATTGGTGAAACGTTATAATGGCAATAAGAAGCAGCTTGTAACCACCTAAATATTTTATGTTGGTTACGGATAGAGAATACCATACACAGGCTGAGCATACAAGAAGCAAAAGAAACGAAAAGCAGATGGGGGAAGAGTGGAGTGAACTGGCTGTGCATTGATTTTTTAAACAGTGATTGGCGCGATTGGCGCGGGTCTGGCCGCAGGGAAAATCGGCTGGCGAAGCAGGAATGGCTGGAGCAGCTTTTGCGGGAATACGCTTTGCACGCCCCATTGCCTATTGATGAGGCGAGTGCAGTGGCGCTGTTGCGTTTGCGCGAATATATGCGCAGTCTGCTGGAGCGGGTCGTGCGCGGGGAAGCGTTGCGGCAGGAGGAACTGGAGGAGCTGAATCAGACGCTCGCGAAGGCGCCTTTTCACGTTCGCGTCATCTCTGCGGGCAAGGAGAGCGGGTATGAGCAGGAGCTGGTCAGCGCCTCCAGCGGCTGGGAGCTGGTGATGGCCCGCATCGCGGCTTCCTTTGCCACGCTGCTGCTTCCTGAGCACGTGCAGCGCATCAAGATTTGCGACAACGAGGACTGCCGATGGGTGTTTTACGATGAAAGCCGCAATCGGGTACGCCGCTGGTGCGATGACAAAATGTGCGGCAATCTCATGAAGGTGCGCCGTTTTCGGGAGCGGCAAAAGGAGAAAAAGTAAGGAATCGGCCGTAAGCTTGCCGACGGAGAGATTCATCGGTTCCGAGGACGCAAACAGCGTGCCCAGGACGGATTCGGACAGCGCTGTTTTGGCCGAGACGCTAATTTTGCTGCCATTCAAAAAAAGCGCCCTGTCTTGCAATGGCAGTAAACATCTCATCCCGGCAAGGGTCGTACACAAAGGAAACGGCCGTCTGACCGTCGCGGACGAGGCAGAGAGAGACGGCCCACATCGGCATGCCTTGCAAAAAGTAGACGGCTCCGTCGATGGCATCGCAAATCCAGTACGGGGTCGAGTATTCCGGCTGTTTTTGCAGGGAGGCATCAAATTCTGCATCGGACCAGCGATACGCGGGAAAGCGCTCCGCCAAACCGTGCCGGAGCAGCTCTTCTGCTTGCGGATTTAAGGCGTGAAAACGTTCGTTCATCGCTTGCTTGCTCGTGCAGGCTGGCTCCTGCGCAAATTCGGCAAACAGCCTCTGGCCGACTTTTCGCAGCAAAGCTTCGCAGTACAACACATCGTCTTGCTTCATAACGGTTCCCCAACCTTTCTTGTTTGGATCGTGTCCTTCGGCGCATCGACAGCGCACGTTCCGCGTTCAAGAGCGGTCTGGCCCATTGGTTTGAAAGCTGTTCAGCCAAGGGCAAACGACACGATTTTTATTAGTGGTATGTAAAAGTACTACTAATAAAACGGGTTGCCGTCAATACATGTGCACGCTTTTTGACGGGAATGGGCAAATGGCGCACATGGAAAGGAAGATTGAGACATAATAAGAAGCAAGCAACAAGGGAACGGAAGCGAGGTGGCGGAATGAGTCGGAAACGGAAACGATGGTGGAGGGTGCTGGTCTTGCTGTTGCTCGCCGGAGCTTGTACAGCGATCTGGTATTTGCGGCCGTATCAGCCCGATCAGGCGGCAAAAGACGCGATGCAGGGAGGCGAAGGGATCACGGTGATCGACACGGGCGACTGGATTGCTTTTGAAGGTGGGGAAGCGCGTGAGCCTGGCTTGATTTTGTATCCGGGCGCTCTGGTCACGCCAGAGAGTTATGCGCCGCTCGCACGCACCCTGGCTGGTTCCGGCTATCGGGTATTCATCGCGCGGATGCCGCTGAATTTGGCGATCACCGACGTCGAGCGGGCCAATCAAGTGTTAAAAGCGTATCCGCAGCAGTCGTTCGTCATCGGCGGGCACTCTCTCGGCGGCGCGATGGCAGCCAGATACGCAGCCAGCCAGCTCGAGCGGATTGACGGCGTCATTTTCCTGGGGGCGTATCCAGACAAGCGCGGGGATTTGAAGGAAGCGGATGTCCCCGTGCTGTCGCTGCTCGGCTCGCGGGATGGAGTCATCGACCGGAAAAAATACGAAGAGAACAAGCAATTTTTGCCTGAGCGCACGGTGTACATGTCGATCGAGGGCGGCAATCATGCGCAGTTCGGAAGCTACGGGGCGCAGGAGGGCGACCAGCCTGCCGCCATCACTCCCCAGGAGCAGTGGCAGCAGACCGTGGCGGCGATCAAGGACTGGCTACTGACCGACGTCATTGCCCGTTAGCGAGACGATGCCAGATACGACGCCGGTGATGCGGATGTTTTCGGATGGCAACAGCAGCGGCTCGTCCTCTGCGCGAGTAGTCGTAAACAGGCATTCCACCGGATTGACGTCCGCCGCGATCCGGACGAGAAACTGCCCTTCCTGCCTGACCAGAACGGGCCTGTTGTGAATCGGTTCCGCGGAAAAGTCGGAAATGAGCAGCGCATCGCCCGGCAAGATGCCGAGGCCGCGCAAACCGTCGTCGCGCATGATGAGAGCAAAGCGCGCGACGTGGTAATTCGCCACCGCAATCGACGGCCGCAGCGACAGCTCCTCGTCTTGGTCGAGGGGCAGCTCGAAAAAATGGCGGCTGTATGCGTCTCCGGCTATGAAAATACGTTTCACGAAAATCGCCTCCGAAAAGATGGTCAAAAAACGAACGGCCTGCTAATCGTAGACGGGAAACCCTTTGGCGTACAGGCGGCTGAGAATCCGGTCAAACCGGGTGCGGGCAAGGGCGAGCGGCACCTGAAAGCGGGTGGCCAACAGCGCGGGTGCCTGGTAGCGCGAGCAATCCGCCAGCACGGAGCCCATCATGTAGAGCGGCAACAGCAGGTGCTCGGCGAAGTGGTTCGCCTGTGATTCCTGCCAGTCGATCATCCATTCGCTGCATTGGGGCTGTACCCCTTCGTGCAGCAGCAGGTGTCCCAGCTCATGGGCGATTTTGACCCGCTGCGTCGCGGGGTCCAGCCGCTCGTCTACCGCGATGATGTAGCGGTTCGGCATGGTCGGATGTGCGTGGGCGCGGCTTCGGCCGTGGATGAAATGGATTTCGATGCCGTACGTTTCGCAAAGCTGTGTCAGGTTGATTTGCTCCGGCAGCTCTATGCCGTGATGGCGAAGCAAGAGGTACACGCGGCTCTCCAGCCATGTTTGCGGCTTGCCGATTTCTTGCAAAAGGGAGAAGTGCATCAGGGACCTCCTGAAATGATTGGAACATACGTTCTGTTTTGTCACGAAAAGAAAACCCCCGCCAAGGGGTTAGTTTTTTTTCAGCTCTTCTGTGATGTCGAACAAGGAAGGAGGTCGTGTCTCGCGCACCTGGCGCGTTTTCCACTGCTTTTTCAAGTCGTACCAGTAGCGGCGGATTTCTTTCTTTTCCTCCTCTGAAGCTTCCAGATAGCCATCCAAAAAGTAGTAGTCATCCGGATCGTCGATCTTCTCCTGCAACAGCTCGTCCAGCGAGCGCTGACCAGCCTGGGCAGATGCGGTCGCGACATAAGCTGCCCCATCGTCGGTCCGTCCCAGCAGCCAATCGGTCGTGACCTCCAAAATGTCTGCCAGCTGCATCAGCATGTCATTGGGAGGGGTGCTGTGATTGTTTTCGTAGTTGCTGATCGTTCCCTTGGTCGTGCGGACACGTTCTGCCAGCTCTTCCTGGGTCAGACCTTTTGCCTTGCGAGCTGTGCGTAAGCGCTGAGATAGCATGAGCGCGCCAGTCCTTCCGTTGCATATGTACAACTATATTGTACTAGAGTGAAAGCAAGAAGGAAAGGTTGTATGTGATTTTTATATTTTTTCATTTGACATACAAGAATGTTGTACATTAAGATGCTTGTATAAACAAAACAAGAACATTTGTTCTGTTTTGCGCGAAAGGAGGGAGACATTTTGGAGGGACAAGTGCCTGACGCCGATGGTCTGTTTCAGAAGCGATCCGGATTTGCTGCGAGAGCAGGACATGGATGAAGACCAGACAGGAAGCAAAAAAGGAAGAGGGGAGAATACATGAGAGGAAAACCGGTTGTTTTCCTGCTGCTGTTGGCTGTATTCGCTGTTGCTTGTTTTCCTGGGCGAACGGCTACAGCAGGAGAAGATCCGCTCGCTGCCATCTATGAAATGGATCAGGAGCTGTTGAAGCTTTCGCAGACGTTTGCCTTTTTCCAGGAGGTCGCGTCGCGCAAAAATCATCTGTCGCTCGCCAAGCAAATAGACGAGGAAGCGTCCGCGCTGTTGCGGCAGGCCAAGGAGCTGCACCACATCGAGGCAGCATCGGGCGAGGCGGAGCGGGCTGTTCAGCAAGCGGCAGTAGAGCAGCAGTTGTTGGCCCAAAAAGCGCCGCTTGCCGATTTGCTGCGTACGTACAACGAAAAGGCGGACGCTTACTGGGAGCAACTTCTGCCAGAACTGTCCGCCGCCCGAACGAGCAAAAGCAGCGCGAAGCAGACGAGTCTGCGCGCAACAAGCGCCGTCCTGGATCCGTTCGAGCCGAATGACGATGTCGATACCGCTTACCCGATCACGAGAGGCAATCTGTACAACTCCAAGCTCACCTGGAAAGAGGACATCGACGGATATCGCTACGATTCGGGAGCGCAAGCCGGACAAGCCACGGTCACCTTGTACGTCCCCAACGACGTGAACTATGACCTGATCGTCGTCGAGGCCCCGAACAAGGTGCTTGGCACGAGCATGAGTTCGGCATTGGGACAAGACGAGATCATCACGTTCCAGGTCCAGCCGAACAAGACGTATTATTTTTTCGTATTCAGCATGGATCGCCACTACAGCGAAACTTCGGAATACACGCTCGCCCTCAGCGAAGTGACGGCCGTACTGGGACTCAATCAGCCTGTCGATATCAGCCTGCCTGCCGGGGAGATCCCCACGTATCGCTTCACGGCTCCGATCACAGGCCAGTACCGGATTTACACCAGTCCGTACGGCGGGTTTGGGCCGTTGTTTGACACCTACCTGTTCCTGTCTCGCGACGAGCAACTGAAGCAGATCGTGACCTTCAACGACGAAGCGACGCCAGGCTCGCTTTTTTCCGCCATCGACGTTTCGCTTGAGGCAGGGGTGACTTATTATGCCTACGTCGCCTCCTACGACAAGACAAAAGGCGTTCACGCCAGACTGACTGCCGCGCTGGATACACAGGCAGCAGTTGCCTCGCCTGTCCTGCATGAATCCGCCGCCAACGATGGAAGCGTCACGGAGCAGCAGACCATCACGATCACGAACGGAATGCTTGCAGCGGATGCGGCAAACGCGGTATCCGTCAGCAACGTGCCGCCCGGACTGACGCCACTGGTAACAAGGGAGAGCGATTCCCGGCTCACGATTCAGTTCGCGGGAAAAGCGCTCGCTCATGAGCAAAAGCACAGCGCAGACAATTTGTTCGTGACGATTCCCAAAGCGAAGGTGGCCGGGATGGATGCAGATGTGATCGCGGGTCCTTTTGCCATCGCATTTGCCGATACAGAAAGCTTTTTCATACACGCGCCGCAAGATGTCCATCTGGAGCCAGGGGGCAAAAAAATCGTGAAGTTTACGCCGCCGTCTTCGGGCAGCTTCGAAATTTTTACGAGTTTTTACGGCGGCAATCCTGCGGAGGGAGCGAGCAATACGCAGCTTGCCGTCTATGAAGATTACGCAGGCACGCGGCTTTTGGCGGCCAACGACGACGGCGATCAGCCGCCTTTTTCCAAGGTGAGCCTGTCCATGCAAAAGGGAGAGGATTATTACCTCGTCCTGTCAGCGGCAGACAATGGCGCGGTGCATGCGCGGCTTGCGGCCCGTTACCTGGGCGTGGAATACGTCTACAACGCCAAAGGTCAGCTCGTGCAGATCAAGCAAAACGGCAAAATTTTGGCGGAGTTTACGTATGACGGCAACGGAAATCTCATGCGCAAGCTGATTCATCCATAAGCAGCACAAAGAGGAGGGATAGGATGCGATACAATCGCTGGATGAAGAAAATGGCAGCCGTGGTGTTGAGCGGCACGCTGCTTTTGCCGAACATGGCTTTTGCAGAGGCGAGCCTGCCCGCGAAGCCGCAAGCTTCCTACGCTTCGGGCGAAAGCGCCACGACCAAGAAATGGCTTTCCGCTTATCAGGCTGCCGTGCAGGCGGAAGCGGGGAAAAAGGAACAACGGCCGGATGAGAAGCCGACCTACAGCAAAGCAGAGGTGATGAAGCGGGACTGGACGCCGCTTCCGGCAGAAAGCGTCTGGCAGTTGTACCAGACAGGCAACAGAAAATTGCTGCAACTTGCGGCGTATGTGTATCCGCAAGTCGATCAACTTTTGTCTCATAACGAGCAGGTCGACAAGTACCAATGGGAGGGAGAGACGTTCCAGCAGAAAATGGACGGGCTGTCCGCTGCCGAGAAACAGCAACTGGAAGCGTCCGTGCCGCAGGTCGTCGCCTTGTACGAAAAAGGCAAGCAGGCGGCGGCGGAAAATCAAGCTGCCACGTCAAGCAAGGCGAAAGCGACAGATAGCCTGACGCCAACCGCGGCCGCGACGGCAAGCATCCCTGACGCCATGTTTGAAACCGAAGGCCTGACTTACAAATACCAGCGCACCAACACGGACAATCCGGTGGACGAGCTGTATCGGGCAGCCAACGTGCGGGAAGTCGACGTCCACCTGGAAGGCAAGCACGGCATGGACCTGACCATTGAGCGGCGCTATTCGTCGCTCGATGCGATGACCGAAAACATTTACTTGTCTTCGTCCGGCAAAAACAAGACGTATCCGCTGCAAGGGGACCCCAATCCGTTGCCGACGGGCTGGAGCTACAATTTTCCCCGCTTTCAGGAAGTCTCGAAGGAAGACGCGAAGTGCGGCTTCCGCGCGGATGGATCCAGATATACGTGCGGGGCGTCCGGCGAAGGCAAACGGTACATTTTCACGCTGGAAGACGGGACGATTCTGGAGTCTTCGTCCATCAAAGGGGAATGGGTAAACACGCCGTATCAGCCAAATGGCGGCATGCATTTCTATCGCAAACGCTACGGGGAGTTTGGCGACAACCATATCGTCACCCTTTCCGTGGATGGCATGACCTATGAATTTGGCGAGGAGAGTTACTACCGGAACGAAGAATTGTACGTGACCCATCTGGTCAAAAAGACGAACGTCTACGGAGATACGATCCGCTACCGCATTCCCGAAGACTGGGACGAGCCAATCGAAATCACCGACAGCGTCGGTCGCCTGGTCGTCCTGGAGCGCAACTGGGACATTGATCTCAAGGTGTACCAGGACAGCAGCAAGACGAAGCTGCTCAAGCATTTGCAATACGAAAAAGGAGTCGCGGTGAGCGACAAGGACCGGGTTATCGAGTATAGCGTCACGGGCGGGGAGAGCAAGGTGATCGCCGAGTACACCTACCTCAATCCGCGGACGTACGGCACGACCGAGTTCAACCTGCATCCCGCCTACACCTTCCCGGCTCCGGACGGCGTCATCGCCTTTGACGACGGCGGCCTGGAGTCGACGGCGTACACGAGCCTGGACCAATCGCGAAAAGCGACCGTCAATTACCGCCTGCTCAAACAAGTCACCTATCCGGTGGAAGGCTTGTCCATGACCTATACGTACAGCATCTACCAGCCGGATGCGCCGGGCTTTCTCGACCGGGGGGTGACCCGGATTTATCACGACAGGGAAGCGTTGACGTACACCAGCTATTTGCCGGTCACGGCGGTCAACTTCCGCTTTGCGAAGACGCCGCATCCCGACCAGCCTGCGACGGAGTGGTATTCGTACACGAAATACTACCCGCACATCACGAAAGAAATCTGGAAGTCGCCGAAGTCGCAATCGGGGCGCCTGGCGAAGCAGTCGCTGGATCGGGACGGTTCGATCGTCGTTTCGCGGATGGTACAGGCAGGACTGCCGAGTGAAGACAAGACGTACCGCGCCAACGAAGACCGCAACTTCGTGCTGCAATCGGTGAAAACGTACGTCGGCAACGGAGCCGATGACGACACGATCCAGGGCGCGCTTTCCGTGACGGAAGACGGCAAGACGTATCAGTATGCGCCCGCGAGCTACACGAGCTACTTGTACGAAGACCGTGCCACCAAACCCGCCTATGTGTACCACTTCCTCGGCCGCCCGTCTTCCTTGACCGCGGATGCGGACGTGTACGCGTTCCTGCTCGCCCCGACGTCCGGACGATTGGACAAGGTGCAGGCAAGGCTCGGCCGCTACGCGCACATCATCCAGTACCGCTACAATGAATACGGCGATGTAACCAAGGAAGTCGATCCGAAAGGCAACGTCACACTGTGGCAATACCTCAATCTGTCCGGGCTGCGCGTTCCATCGAGCGTGAAGAAAACGGCGGCGGACAACCCGAACCATTTTCATCACGAGACGTACACATACGGGAGCAATCTCCTGGTAGCGACGGAAAAAATCGTCGACTCGTACCCGGATGGCGCCGGAACCAAAGTAGTGCAGGTCGACCGCACGTACACCTACAACGACAAAAAGCAGCTCACCTCGATGACGGAAACGAGCACCGGACCCGATGCCAAAACGGTCACGCAAGACATTTCGCGCTACGATGCGCTCGGCTTGTACCCGGCCGACATCATCCTGGACGTCGAGGTCGCACCTGGGGAGAAGGACATTTTGCATCACGTTTTTGCCTACGACGGACTCGGCCGCCTGATAGCCCGCGCCTATCCGGACAACACCGTCGTCCTGTACGAGTACGACCTGCTCGGCCGGCGGACCAAGGAAAGCGTGACGAGCAAACAGCAGACGCGGACAACGACCTACGCCTACGACGATGACGCGCGCAAAGTCACGATGACGCTCCCGGACGGCAGCAAGCAGGTCACGCAGTTTACGCCATACGGGGAAGTCGAGTACAAAGCACAGGTCGGCACAGACGGCAGCGTTCGCCCGCTTTTGTACAACACGTATTCCCTGGACGGCAACCATTTGTTGTCCAGCGCGCCGTACGCCGACAACAATCGGGCGACGACCTACGTCTATAATGCAGACGGCAGCGTCTGGCAGCAAAAAGACCCGGTTGGCACCACCGTCTACCTGACAGCCAACGCCGTCCGCGACGAAACCAGCTACGTGCCGGCGCTCACCCGCCTGACGCTCGCGCCTAACGGCTTGCAAACCGTTCAATACCACGACCGCCACGGCCAGGTGGAAAAAGAAGTCCGGCGAACCGGGGACGGTACGCAAAGCTTGACGACGAAGCTCGTCCGCAACACGTTTGACCAGGTCATCCAAAAAACGGAGACCGACCAGACCGGAAAAAGCCGCACCTGGACGTATCGCTACACCAATGACGGCAAGATCACCGATTTGCGCGATCCGGAACAAAACCACTACCAGTACGAGTATGACGCGCTCGGCAACCTGGTGACGGTCAAGGAAAACCAGGTGCTGACGACGAAAAACCATTACAACGCTCTGTCCTGGAAGCTGAGCGAGCAGGATGTCCCGTCTGGCGCCACCGAATCGTCCGCCTACAACCCCAACGGGACGCTGAACACGTTTACCGACAAGGCAGGCAACCGCCATACGTACAGTTATACGCCTTTCGGGGAGTTGGCAAGCATCACGACCCGCAACGCAGCAGGCACGGTGACCAACCTGGAGACGAAAGACTACGTTCCGAACACGTCGCTGGTGCAAAAGGAAACGAACAGCAACGGCGCAGACACCTTCCCGACAGCGAGCCACTACCGGGAGATAACGTACAGCTACGATGCGTTCCAACGCTTGCAAAGCCAGACCGTGTTCGGCCGCACGTACCGATTGGGCTACACGGATCGCGACGATCTCATGGATTCGCTGACGTATCCGGACGGGACGAAGGTGGACTATCGCTATGATCGTGCCGGGCGTCTCACGGAAGTCAACAGCAGCCTGACAGGGAAAATCGCATATGCGTACACGGTGGACAACACCGGAGAGCAAACACAGACGACCTATCCGAACGGCCGCGTCAACAAGCGCAAGACCGATTCTTTCGGACAAGTCGAAACCGTGGCGCACGAGCAAAACCAGGCCGCGATCTGGCAAGAGACCAACCGGTATGAATTTGGCAACGTGGTTTCCATCCAGCGCAACGGCGTCACTCATCAGTTCGCATACGACAAAATCGACCGTTTGACCAAGGAAGTCGTTCCCGGTACGACGAATCAATATTCGTATGACGGCCGTGGCAACCGCTCGGCTTTCGCCGGCACCTTGCCAACCGACTCAGCCAGCTTCACCTACACCTTCGACGAGCGCAACCGCCTGCGCGGCGTTTTGAACGAAACAACAGGCGAGACGTCGACGTACACGTATTTCGGAGACGGCCTACGCGCAACCAAAACCGAAAACGGTGCGCAAACCAAGTACGTCTACCTGAGCGGCAAAGTCATCGAAGAACTGGACGGCACGAACCAACTAAAGGCGCGCAACGTCTGGGGCAACGAACTGCTGTTCCGCCAGGACGCTTCGTCCGGCAAAAACGGCTATTACCACTACAATAGCCACGGGGATGTCGTCACCATCTCAGACGCAAACGGCCAGGAGCTGAACCGCTACGACTACGACACCTGGGGCAATGTCCTTTCCAAAACAGAGGGGATGTCCAATCCGTTCCTGTACAGCGGCGAAATGTACGACGAGCAGACAGGTTTTTACTACTTGCGGGCGCGGTATTACGATCCGAAGGTAGGGCGGTTTATTTCGGAGGATACGTATAAGGGGCAAGTGGATAATCCGCTGAGTTTGAATCGGTATACGTATGTCAAAAACAACCCTTTACGTTATATTGACCCGACAGGGCATTGGGATCAAAAAATTGGCGCTAACTGGGTAATAAACGAAGCGAAGAATAGATGGGCACTAGCACAAACTGTTGGAGAAAAAAGGTATTGGGGAAATTATGCTAATGACATTAGAGCAAAAATGACCAAAGCAGGATATTCCCAGTCAGACATAATGCAACCCTCGGATGCTATGATTCCAGATGAACAAGTAATGAAGATGGCAAGAGAGTCTGCTCCAGGGCTTACATTTATTGCTGACTTTAGCAAAGCAATTTGGGATTACCCAGGAGAAGCCGCCGCAGTAAAAGGTGCGTTCTTTATTGGAAGTTTATTTAACAAGGGGAAAGGCTTTAGTAAGTTAGACGAAGGATTAAACTTTGCTGCTAAAGCTGCTCAGCATATGGACGAGGCTGGAAGATTTGTACCCGTTCAAATTCAACAGGCTGTTATTAAGTATGGTAAAGGACTACCTGACCCTAGAGGCTCAAATGCCACGATGTATTATGATGTTATGTATCGAAACGGCAAACAATATAATATCGAAGTACTATACGATGCTAAAACGAATACAGTTTATCATTTCCAATATACAAGGGAGGCTATTGGCCCTCTTCCAGCTATACCAAAGCAATAAGGAGTGAGGCGGAGAACATGAAAGAACGAACCCCTAAAGAACGCTTGTACTGGTTGATTGAATTATATCAGCAAAACGAGATTGAATTACCAAGATTCTGCGATGAATTCTCGTATACCTATAACATTGATCTCGATTATGATGAGTTAACAGAACTTGAGCGTGAAATGTTTCGTAATCTAGCGGGTATCGCTTCAAGATTTTCTCCATTCGAGGAGGATCATAAACTTGATCCAAAGGCATTTTATAAAGAAGAGGACGTCAGAGAGATGGTAAAGCTAGTAGTAGGTAAATTGAACATTTGAAAGTAAACGTAGCCCCACCCCAAACGAGTAATCAACAACTCGTCTGGGGTTTCTTTTCGTATTTTTGGCACAACCCCGCCCGTAAGCGCAACACGCACCGCCAATTATAAGCTCCTGATAAAGTGAAGCTAGACAATTTTGAGGATGGGGGCAGGGAGATACCAGAACACTACCCGCCCCGCCGCGAAATGGCGTGTCTTGGTGTTGTAGAGAGCCACGTATGACGCCCGAATTGCACAAGGATTTGCAGAACCGAGGTTCAGGCTTTCAAAGCAGTGATGTGACAAAATTAAGGATGATTTGCTGTCTGCTCTCTGAATGGTGGGTATACATATGTGTTAGCCTCTAGCGGTAGCCGCCTAATCTATTAGAGACAAAAACTAATAGAGGGGGTTATGCTCATGAACCATCCAGTTAAAGAATGCATCTCTATGCTGGGAGTATCGCAGGTATCATTTGCCGTGTTGCACGACTTATCGTTTCAACGATTGAAGGCTTGTTTATATGGGCACACTCCCGCCATCCCGCCGAGAATCGTAAACGCTCTAGTACAACATGGCTATGATGAGCAGGAAGCACAGAAGCAGTATCAACAATGGCGTAAATGGAAAGCGGAGCAAGAACTCCTCGCCGCCGCCCGCAAGGAGGGAGGTGAAGACAATGAATAGACTACCGTTGGATATTGTCGTCACGTTGATGAGGCGGGAGCAGGTACTCGCTCAAAATGAGATTGACCAACTAGCCGCGCTGTTTGGAAAGCATGTCAAGGACTTGCTGTCTTCGGAAGATGTCGAATACGCTCTTGCCTGTTATCTTGCTAAATCGAAGCACAACGATGTCGTTTACAGGAACAGTGTATTGGAGAAAGTGGTTCGCTTCATGAATCAGTACGGCTGGCATCTATCGGATGATTTCAGAGACTACTATAAGAAATATGCGTTGTTTCGTTGACCTAACCCCGCCATGTGGCGGGATTTTCTTTTTGTGTGGGCTTCTTAGTGCGGCTAGAGGCGATTTTTAGATCGGGGGGCGGGGGAGGCTGATTCTTTGGCAGTCTTATTCTTCCTATATCATTGAACACGCTCTCTCTTGGTTATCTAGGAAGATCGTTTCCATGTTCATGCTCTGTTGATTATCTATATGTATATCTTGGCAGGCTCGCTGCTTCTCACCCCCGCCCCGCTCCGCAGGGCGGGGAGTTCATCCATGTGAGGGGAGGACAACAGAGCGTTCCCCCTCTTACGAGGGAGAACAAACTAGGCTGTGAGGTTGAGGTATCCAGAGCCTACATGACATCAAACGCACCCAGGTGTAGCTTTACTGCGTGGATGGTTGAAACCATCACTCTGTCAAGGTTCCCTGTCCAAACGGACACTACGACGGAAAATCTGGGGAAATGCGTCCTTCATCACAGGACACACTTATCCTGTCCCGCCTTTAACGCGACTTCGTTCATGTAAGAGGTTTACATGACCACATTCGGCTGATGAACGCCGAGGCATTTTTTAACGTGTTCTTCTGCGACCACGGGTAGAGCTTCCATATTCATTTTCACGATCTTGATAGACCTGTTACTTTCTCTATACGAAACGAACGGGGGCTAGTTAAGGGGGAGCGTTTATTTTTCTGTCGAGATTGATTCCATATTCTAAAATTAGAACAGAATAATATTAAGGGAATAACAACCAGATAGAAGAATACCCATTCTATCATCCCCTCGCCTAGGCTCGGGGGTGTCGTTACGAGGAGCTTACCCTATTCGGTAGGCTCTTTTCTTTTACCCCTCCCCGCCGCCGCGCACCAACTTCCCATGAAAATTTCCCGTAGGAATCATGTCGTCCCCCTGCCTGCGAGGGAAGTCCTTTCTTTTCCTAGGCACTGGGGCGGTTATAAGGAATGTCCGCAGATTCATTTTAAAAATAAATCCAAACCGCCTGTAACCCCCTTTACACGCCGCCCTGTCATATGGTCTATCTGAATCCCACAGCAATTTGATTACGCCCTTTGACAACCGCATAAAGAAGCCTGTGAACTGCCCCGCCTCCCGCGAGATTGACGTATGCAGGATGCGCGGCGGCAGTAATTGATTCCAAGGGCGTTACGAAAACTGGAATTTGCGAAACGGGGTGAACAGATGAAGGATTTGGCTCAAACACTAGCCCTACTGTCAGATCAGGAAATCACGCTTATTCGCAAAGTGGAAACCTGTGAGGCGTATCTGACTATCATCTTTGCATACACGGAGCAAGAAGGACACAACTACCATCTTGTAGCCATCGAAGAGATCATGAAAGCCGTTTGCGCTCTCCAATGCGCATGGCTGACGGATTTATATCATATCAGGCTGGAAAAAGCGTTTATCACCAACCGACTACAGCATGAAAGAGGGGTAGAGCAATGAAAACACGAGTTGTCGGCTATGTTCGTGTATCTACACAGGGACAAGTCAAAGACGGATACTCGCTTGCTTATCAAGTGGAGGAGATTCAGCGATTCTGCGCCCGCCATAACCTTGAACTGCTCGACATCTACAAGGATGAAGGGATTAGCGGGGCAAAGGTGGACGAGGATGAATTAACCATTGAACGAGAGGGATTACAGGAAATGCTGTCCGACCTGAAATGGCGAGACGTGAAATATATCGTTGTCTTAAACACCAGCCGCCTATGGCGGGCGGATATGGTCAAAGTGCTGATTCAGCGGGAGCTAAAGCGGCATCAAGCGGATGTCAAAGCTATTGAGCAACCCAATTACAGTATCTATGCACACGACCCCAACGACTTTTTGGTGAACGGAATGATGGAACTGCTCGACCAGTATCAGCGGCTAGAGATTGCCCTCAAATTGAGCAGAGGACGGCGAAAGAAAGCCCAGCAGGGCGGTTATGCGGGTGGCAGGGTTGCCTTAGGATACAAAGCCACCAAAGGGCAGAAAACGCTCTCTGTTGACCCTGTACAGGCACAGACTGTCCGTAGAGTCTTTGAGTTGAAAGAACAGCATCCTATGTGGTCATTGGCGCAGATTGCCGCAGAACTCAATCAGCAAGGCTTCAAAACGGTACAAGGAAAACCGTTCAGCAAAGTACAGGTGAAGCGCATCCTAGACCGCGAGGACTTTTACAGGGGGATATATCGCTATGGTCAGATCGAAGCCAAGGGGGTACATCAGCCCATAATCTAGCTTTTCGTTACTTAACGGAGAGCCATTGATCTCGTATAGAGCAAGTAAAGACGGTAGTAAGAGATTGCTGGCGTATCTTTGCGGCTTGTCCGCTCGAACTGAGGGTGCAACCTTACTGTAAACACCGTTTCAATGCCATTGGTATCGAATGGTTTCTCATGGGTTAGATTTTTGCTTGCGTATCTTTGTAGCATGTCTACTTGATCGGAGGATGCAAACTCTAGCTCATCAGGAACCATTCGATACAGGAGAGGAGTCTGTATATGGACTATCAAGACAATTTGATCTATGTGGGCGTTGACCTGCACAAAGAGCATCACACGGCAGTAATGATTGATGATCGGAATCGGAAGTTGGGCGAGATTCAATTCCTGAACAAGCCCGCCGCCTTTCCGAAACTTTTACAGGAAGTGAAGAAGCACACGAAAAAAGGCATGAAAGCCGTCTATGGATTGGAGGACATCGGCGGGAACGGCAGAGCGTTAGCGGTATTCTTGGCGGAAAGCAATTGCTGGGTAAAAGAAGTGAATCCAGTCCTCTCTACAGCTAGACGGAAAAGCCATGTGACGGTACAGAAATCAGATAGCTGGGATGCTGAATGTGTAGCGCGGGTACTGCGAGACGAGTTAGAGAAGTTGCCAGATGCCAAGCCCATGGACTTGTATTGGGCACTCAGCCAGCTTGTCACTCAGCGGAGATCGCTGGTGAAGAACCAAACGGCACAAAATCAAAAACTGCATCAGCAGTTGAGCTATCACTATCCAAGTTATAAGCAGTTCTTTTCACAGGTAGATGGAAAGACTGCTCTTTCGTTTTGGAAGAAGTACCCTTCCCCACGCCACTTGGCAGGCGTGACCGAAGAGGAATTAGCGCAATACTTGCGGAAATGGAGCAATTACTGTCTATCCGACAAAAAAGCGGCTCAAATTCTCGCGCTGATAAAAGAAGATGGCGACACAACAAGGGACTTCCAAGAGAAGCGGGATTTTATCGTGCAAAGCCTTGTCCGAAACATCCGTTTCAATCAGATTGAGTTAGCGAGGATAGAAGGGGAAATCAAGGAATTGATGGCAGGTCTAGGGTTTCAACTTGAAACGATGACGGGGATAGACCTTGTAACAGCGGCAGAGTTAGTAGCGGAGATTGGCGACATTCACCGCTTCTCCACCCCCGAAAAACTGGCTCGTTTTGCAGGAATCGCCCCCATCTTTGCAGGTTCGGGCGGGAAGGGGAGGAACTATAAGAGCAAGCAGGGAAATCGCGTCCTGCACGAGATCATCAAGGGCATAGCCATTCGCCAGATAGCGGTTACGAGAGGAAAGAAAGAGCCACGTAACCCATATTTCTACTCGTATTATGAGCAGAAGCTGGAGGCGGGGAAAACGAAGCAACAGGCTATCGTCTGTATTATGAGGAAGTTGGTCAACGTCATACACTACCTGATGCGAACAAAGGCGGCGTATGAGATGCCTACTGTTTCAGAGAAACAAGCAGGATGATAGAATAAGAATAGCTGGCGGTAATTGGAAAACAGTTGCCGCCTTCTCTCTACGAAAGTAACGGTTTATTAACTAGGATACGTATAAAGGACAGGTTGACAATCCGCTTAGTTTGAATCGGTATACGTATGTGCATAACAATCCTCTCAACAATGTTGACCCAACAGGGCATTGGTGCGAATCTAAGGAAGGTAAATGGGCACATGCAGGTAGTTGCAGCAGCAAGGGAAGTAAATTCGAAGCTGATTATAAGCATGATAATGACTTTATTAAAGAAAATGGTGTCATAACAGGAGTCTACGAGCACATTGAAGGTGCAAGAGAAGATGTGGCATTAGAGGTCAACACCTTCTTACTGTTTGCTCCATTGCCCAAATTCTTATGGGGAGGGAAAGCGGCGGCGGCAGGAAAAACGGCTGTTACCGTTTGGGACTCGATTAAAGTTACACAAGCCGCAGTTGCAGGAACAAACATTCCTAAATCGTTTGTACTGAACGGGTTAAAAGCAGGTGGACATGAACTATGGGTACATCCAAACGCAACAAAACATATGGTTGAATACATGTTGAAAAATCCAGAAGTGATTAACCTTAGCACGAAGAGCAAGCAGATGATTGAACAAGCAATGCTGACTAGTTTTAGGACTGCGGTTGAGAAAGCAATTCCTAATCTTAAATCTGGAAGAAACTTCATGACAATAGGACAATGGGAGATAGGAATAAATGTTACTGAGACGGAGGCAGTAATATATCACGCATTGTTCAAGTAATTGGGGGAGTGTTTTTTGAAATTACTTAGCACGTCATCTACCAATAGTTTTGTTTCTGTTTCTCACGAAATCGAATATATGGGAGACAAATTTGTTCTTGTAACTATCACTGTAGATATTCCTGCACCTGAAAAATCATACCTTTATAGGGGAGGTTTTCAATGGAGACTGTATGGTGAAGCAGAACCGTTGGCAGTATCGTTGGATTTTAGGGATGATATTTCTCATGGTGGTGGGGTATTGAAAGAAATCAGATTCTTTATTAGTGAAACTGTTACTCAAGAAATATGTGGGATTAATTTCCATAAGAAGATAAACGGACTCCCAGTGTTAAGTTTGGATAACCAAGAAACTCATCATGGATATTTTCATGAGGAAAAGGGAACTTTCCGCCTCCATCTCGTAGACAAATCTTTATATTGTCTATTTGAAAATATTGAAAGTGATATGGAGGTAGAAATAAATGAACATTTAAGTTGCCTTTTTGATAGTGAAAAAGTATTTTCTGGTTTCGTAATACGAAATCTAGTTGATGAAGAGATAAACGTAATCAAAGAAGCAAACTTAATTTAGTTCACATACCTTACCCCAAACGAGTAACCAATCTCGTCTGGGGTTTCTTTTTGCATTTTTTGACTGGGCGGCAATTGAGATAGACCCCACCCAGTGCCGAATGAACCGCTTTATCTCCCAAAAGACAATATAACCCTTGTAATACCCGTACATTATTTTCATGAAAGTTGTGTTCGGACAAACAATGTTGCAAAAAGTACCCCTAATTCCCCTTTCTTCCCCATTGTTTATTCCATCAAAATAGCCAGATACCATCAATTTTTACCGCAAAAACCTTATCTTCGTTTTCTCCCTGTTTTTTGGAAATCCAATAAGAACGCAACTAACCTATCCCCCATTTCGATAGGGACGGTGAAAGGATAAAAATTTTCTGCAACAATCCGCAAGGATGGAACGATTACTAAGATGCAGAGGGACATGAAGTAAAGGAATCTTGCAACTAATGGGTATGATGTCCCGACTATGAAGAGTGTAAGGAAAAAAATCTGGTAACGTGCCAGTTTACATATAGCAATTGGGAAGGTCATGTGGTAATGGCTAGCCGCCCTCCCCTCTAATTAAGCCAGAAATTCATCAAAATTTTTGGAGGGGGAAGAAAATGAGTAACATCAAGCTGTCGATTGATAAGATGGTCATTGAATACAAGGATGTGCATTGGAAATTCTTTAATCCATTTAAACGAAATATCTGCGACTACTACGGTATCACCGAGTCTATTGGAAAGACAGATTGGGGATTTAAGTATCATCTTCACATCGAATTGTCTGATGAGACCTACCTACATATCTCCTATCAGCCATACCATGAGCCGAAATCACTCAAACACTCTTTGCGTATCGAAACGCACCCAGACTATCTGCCAGAGTTCAAGCACCTATTAGATACGCTTTATCAGAACGCAAGTTCGATATGGTTTGCTCGCTGTGATGTCGCATTTGATATTCCTAGCCCGATAACTAACGTGTTTACTTCATCCAAGACGGGACGGCGAATGAATCTGTACGAGGGGACGAGATACTTTGGTAGAAAAAGTAAACGTCAACAGGCAGGCTACTGTAGGGTCTATGACAAGAGGAAAGAGCAAGAGGAGCGGAAAAGGAAGAATACGGTGGGGGAACTAACTAGAGTGGAAATCGTCTACAAACCAGACGAGAAAATCCCAATGGAGGATTTAGTTCAACATCCCCCAAGATTCAATCAACTATACTTCTGCTCGGTATTGCATGACATAACTCCATTGAAGCCAGAGAAACGAGCAATCGTGTTGGCAATTCAAAACGGTTTGATGACAATGGATGAGTTTACTCCCCACCATAAAAGAACGATTGCTGAATTGCTAAAGTCACAGGAAGTCGTAGACTTCGATAGCATAGCAATCGAACAATGGGAAGAGACTGTACTGCTCCCCTGTGCGTTAGTGTGTGGAAGGGTGAACAGAACTGCCAAAGATGAAGCGTGTTGACCTTTAATCAATCTCAATCAGTTCTTCAATGCTGATATTCAGCGTCTTGCAAATAAGTTCCAAAGTCTCTAAATATACCCTGTCTACCTTATCAGAACAAAGATGATTGACAGTGCTTGCTCTTAACCCTGTAAGTCTTGCTAATTCCCGTTGAGAGATACCTCTTTGTTCAAGAATCTCTCTCAGTTTTACCCGAATTGCCATGTTATTTCCTCCTGAATAGGTAACGCTTAAGCGTACTAGACTTGTCTCATTATAGCATCTCATTAAGAAGAAGTCATTGTGTGTTACGGTTAAACGGTATATAATCAGAGTATGTCGTTTCGGTTAAGCGTTACGTAAATCTCAATTTCTGTAACGATGGGGGAGGAAATGACCATGAACGTCATCGGATATGTCAGAGTTTCTACGCAAGGACAAGCAAAAGACGGCTACAGTCTAGCGTACCAACAGGATGAAATTCTAGCATACTGCAAGGAACAGGGATGGAATCTCCTGCATATGTTCTGCGATGAAGGCATATCAGGGGCAAAAGTGGATGAGGAAGCCCTAGAAGTGGACAGGGAGGGCTTTCAGGACATGCTAGCCGCCCTCTCTACTCATCAGGTGGATTACGTAGTTGTGTTGAATACAAGCCGTTTATGGCGGTCTGACATCGTGAAGGTATTGGTGCATCGGGAGTTCAAGAAGTACGGAGTAGATGTCAGAAGCATTGAACAGCCCACGTACAGTATCCACAAGAAAGACCCTAGCGATTTCTTGATTAACGGTTTAATGGAACTGCTTGACCAATACCAACGACTTGAAATAGCGATGAAACTTGGAAGGGGGCGGAATAAGAAAGCCCAACAAGGCGGCTATGCAGGAGGAAGGGCAACCTTTGGCTATACAGTACCAAAAGGTCAGAAGGCTTTACAGATAGACCAGAAACAGGCAGAAACGGTTCGTAGACTGTTTTCGTTACGTGAGCAGTATCCAACTTGGTCACTCTCCCGAATGGCTCTACAGCTTAATGTGGAGGGCTACAGAACAGCACAGGGCAAGTCATTTACAAAAGTGCAAGTGAAGCGAATCCTAGACCGTGAGGGATTTTACAAAGGGCAATACACATACGGTCATATCGAATCACAAGGTATTCACCAACCGATAATTTAGAACCTTTTCAGTTGTCTAACAGAGAATGTACAAGCTGACGTGTCCGTGCGTGGTCATCTATATGATTAACGCTTGTTCGGAGGGTGCTGACATTCTTTGCATAGATAACTGAAAACAACTAAGATGAGGGGGAAAGAATCATGAATCGTAAATTGACATTGCTTTACATTGGCGTAGACCTGCATAAAAACCATCACACAGCCATCATGATGAATTGTCTGCATGAAAAACTGGGTGAATTGAAGTTTGAAAACAAGCCTTCCGCTTTCCCTGTGTTTCTGAAAGAGGTAAACAAGATTGCCAAGAAGGAAGGTCTGACACCTGTTTTCGGTCTGGAAGATGTGGGCGGCTACGGAAGAGGACTCGCCATGTACCTTATCGAAAACAAGTATGAGGTAAAAGCTGTCAATCCTGCACTAACGGTATCCATGCGGAGAAGCAGTCCAAACAACAAGAAAACAGATGCTTGGGATGCGGAATGTGTGGCTCGTATCCTGATTTCCAACTTGGATACCTTGCCAGACGCCAATCCGCTTGACCTCTACTATGCAATTTCCCAACTGGTAACGAGAAGAGCAAATATCGTTAGCGTTTTGACTGGTTTGAAACTTCAACTCCACCAACAGCTTGGCTACCATTACCCAAGCTACAAGAAGTTCTTTTCACAGGTGGATGGGAAAACAGCATTAGCCTTTTGGCGTAAATATCCTTCCCCAAGCTGTTTGAAAGGGGTGGGGGTGGAGAAACTAGCCGAATTTCTACGTAAGAAAAGCAATTACTGTCTGTCAACCAAGAAGGCAGAAGAAATTCTTTCTCTTGTGGAACAGGACGGTGACACATCAAAGGACTACCAAGAAGCTAATGATTTCCTAGTGAAAGATGTTGTTCGAGACATCATCATTCGTGAGCATCAGCTAGACCAGATTGACGCTGAGTTGAAGAAACATTTGGCTTTACTCGATTACAAGCTAGAAACGATGCACGGAATCAGTACAGTAACGGCGGCGGAGTTGATAGCGGAGATTGGCGACATTTCACGCTTCTCTAATGCAGACAAGCTAGCTAACTTTGCAGGAATCGCACCTGTTCAGCACAGTTCAGGGAACAAGCAGAAAGCTAAAAAGAGCAAGCTAGGCAACCGTAGCTTGTATGACATATTCTACAACCTCGCTATTCGTATGCTTGGCGTATCGAGGGGGGAAAAGAAGCCGAATCATCCAATGTACCATGCTTACTATGAGAAGAAGCTAGCAGAGGGCAAAACCAAGTGGCAAGCAATCATCTGTGTCATGCGGAAACTGGTCAACGTCATCTACAGCATGATGAAGTACAAGACGGAGTATAAAATGCCAGTCCTTACAGAACAGGCGGCGTAATCAGCAGGGTGGTAGCTTTTACGAGTTGCCACCTAACCTTTATCCATTGAGCGCTTTATCATGGAGGATGCGTATAAGGGGCAAGTGGAGAATCCGTTGACGTTGAATCGGTATGTATATACCGCAAACAATCCGTTGAGGTATAGCGATCCAACTGGTCATAGCTATACTTGGTCTCTAAATCTTATTTCGCAAGGTTACAATAGCGGACTATTCTCCGCTGCTGATGCATCTATGATGGTATTTGGATCAAGTGCATTGTCATTTTTGGCACCGGATTTTACTGATACACCTGATCCTGGTGAACCAAATTTTAGAGAGTTATATACTCCTTTCCATGAGATTGCACAGATTAATGTAGCAAAACAACTTTATCAGAAGTACGGGCAGAATGCCGAACTCGAGAAAAAATTAGCCACAGGAGAAACAGAATGGTTTGGACTCAAGAATAAATACTATGAGGCTGACATTGTTTTAGGAAATAAAGTTTGGGAGGTTAAGCCTCTAAATGGACAAGACCCTAAAGCGCAACTAGAATTATATAAGAAGCTTGGTAACCTAAAAGAGGGCGAAAAGTTAAAAACCATGACCAACATTCCAGTTTTTGATAATGTAAAAATGGAGATAACTTTCCCAGAAGCAGGGGTTGCGCGCTATCAAATGTACGCTCAAGGTGATGGCGGTGTGAGAAGAAATTTAAGTACTGTTGGGGCAGCCATAGCTGTGGCACGAGCCTTATTAAAGTCAACTCCAGCTGGTAGAAGACTATCGCCAGGTTTTTAGAAGGGAGACGAACTTGTCTATGGGCATTAGCTGGGATAATATCAACGATGTGTACTCTGTACCCAACTTTGAAGTGAAAAAAGGTACAGTGGTAAAAATTAAGGTGTCTGTGGAAGGTGATTTAAAGGAGTTTGAAAGGAGTCCACTCGGAACAAGGACTATATTAAACAATTGGTCATATCATACAGACAATGGTAAGGAAATAAAACCTTTCAAATTAGTAAATTACTTAGGTTCAGACAGTTATTTTGAAGCAGAGTTAATGTATGTAAAAAAAGACAAAGAAAAAGATGAACTCAAACTTTTGTGCCAAGATTTAATGGACGTTTACAACATGGAGCAAATCAGTATTAAAAAATGGGAAGCTAAAACTATTTAGAAGTTGAACTAGGACGTGTCTGAAAACTAAAGAAAATGTGGTATGATTTAGGAAAAACGAATGGAGCAACGAGCATGATTCAAAGACGGTACGAAATAAACGATGAACAGTGGGAACAAATTCAGGACATGTTCCCCCCCTATCGAACAGGACGTCCGTCCAAATTAAGTAATCGTACCATGTTTAATGCCATTCTTTGGATTGCCCGAAGTGGTGCGGCTTGGCGAGATTTGCCGGAAGAACTTTATGGTTCATGGAAAACGGTCTACAGTCGCTTCTGCAAGTGGAGAGATACCGGATTACTTGTCGCCATCTTCCAAGCTCTTCACGTAGAACCTGACTTTGAAAACTTGAGCATCGATTCTACATCGGTCAAAGCTCATCAACACAGTGCGGGTGCTAAAAAAACGCAGAAGGACACGAAGTAAATCAGCACATAGGCGTCAGCCGTGGCGGAAAGACAACCAAACTTCATACCGTCGTCGATGGATTAGGGAATCCCCTCGCTTTTCTTCTCACGGGGGGGCACGTCTATGATTCCGTTCCAGCGATCAATTTGCTTCAAGGGTTTGATCTTACGGGAAGCCATATTGTTGGTGACAAAGCCTACGGCTCAGAAGGCATTCGGCATTGGATTACGGCTAAGCAGGCAGCGTACACCATCCCGCCTAAAGCGAATAATAAAAATCCTTGGAAAGTGGATTGGTATCGCTATAAAGAACGGCACTTGGTGGAGTGCTTCTTCAATAAAATCAAACATTTTCGACGAATCGCTACTCGTTACGACAAGCTGGCCAAATCATTCCTAGCGTTTGTATATGTCGCGTCCATCTTTAAACTAACTCAATAATGAGTTTTCAGACACATCCTAGAGCATTGAACCCCAAGCGAATTCACCTACTCGTCTGGGGTTTCTTTTTGCTCTGAGGTTGGGCTACAATAACCCTTTTTATTCATCAATGAGAAGTCGTATGGACTCCCAAGACTTGAAATTCTTCGTCGTATTAATCTTTATCAACGTGAAACAGAAGGATTGAGGGAAACGATACAGTTTGACAAAGTATCCTTGGCATTCGGCACCAGTTTACCTGCAATCCGGCTGATTCCCCATTCTTCTGTCTCCCCATGCGCACATTGCCTGTAAAATTTCGCGCAAACTTTCTCCTTCTTCCGTTAGCGAGTACTCTACTTTAGGGGGAACATCATCGTAAACTCTCCGGCTGATGATTCCGTCTTCCTCTAATTCTCTTAACTGCTGGGAAAGCATTTTTTTCGTAATCAGTGGTATGCCTCTTTGCAGTTCACTGAAGCGTTTTTCTCCTTCTTTTAACAGGCATAAAATGACAACTTTCCATTTTCCTCCGATTACTTCCAGCGTTGCTTCCACTGGTACATTGTATTTTGGCGTAGTCAACGTTGATCCCCCACGTGAAAGTTCTTGGTTTTGCCCACATATAGCCAAGTAAACATGAACGATGGTTACGATTAGGGTACCTGGTTACATGAAAGTGCCGACTTTCCATTCCAACATGTCCTTCATTATACTGAAAAAGAACGAAAGGTAAAAAGGAGAAGAGAAAAAATGACGAACACATATCCTCGTTCATTTTCCCATATTGGATTATCTGTTCCGGATGTACAGAAAGCTGTTGCGTTTTATACAGAGGTATTAGGATGGTATGCCATTATGAAACCGTCTGAAATTCGAGAAGACGATAGCCCGATTGGACAAATGTGCACAGATGTATTTGGAAGGGGCTGGGGAAAATTGAAAATCGCTCACTTGGCAACATCTGATAAAGTCGGTGTATAAATATTTGAATTTTCAGCAAATGGAACTCCTGAAAATAACTTTGAATTTTGGAAAACGGGGATTTTTCATTTTTGTGCACAAGATCCTGATATTGAAGGGCTTGTTGAAAAAGTGGTAGCTCACGGAGGGAAGCAACGTATGCCTATTCGTGAATATTATCCAAATGAAAAGCCGTATAAAATGGTGTATTGCGAAGACCCGTTCGGGAATGTACTCGAAATTTATACACACAGTTATGAGTTAACGTATTCACAAGGTGCTTATTAAAGGGGGGAGCTTACATTGAAGGCATTACTGCTCGAAGAAAAAGCAAACGTATTTGAAATGAAAGTAGGGGATGTAGAAAAACCGTCGCCGAAGCCAGGTGAAATCCTGGTCAAAATAAAAGCTACTGCATGTAACCCTGTAGACTATCAAACAGGGATCAGAGGAAATCCCAATTGGGTATACCCGCATGTTTTGGGGTTGGATTCCGCTGGCGTGGTTGAAGAAGTAGGCGAAAAGGTAACAAATATCCAAGCGGGAGACAGAGTTGTCTATCACAGTGATTTGACGAAAAAAGGCGGATATGCTGAATATGGTGTGACAACCGCTCATACAGTATCGGTCATTCCAGAAGGCGTGTCCTTTGAAGAAGCTGCTGCTCTTCCATGTGCCGGATATACAGCGTATCAAGCCCTGTTCCATAAAATGCGAGCTTCCCGAGGGGAGACGATTCTCGTTCATGCAGGAGCAGGCGGAGTAGGCGGCTTTGCTATTCAACTGGCGAAAAACGCAGGACTGACGGTGTTAACAACCGCCTCTTCTATGAATCATGCGTATGTAAAGAGCTTGGGAGCCGATTATGCCATCGACTACCAAAAAGAAGACTTTGTAGAGAAAGCTTTGGAAATCACGAACGGACGAGGGGTAGATTTGGTCCTTGATACAGTAGGACGTGAAAATGCTGAAAAATCTTTGAAGGCTCTTGCTTTTAACGGACAAATTGCGTTTATTGCCGGAGCTCCTGATGTGAATGATGCGATTTCATTTGCACGTCCCCTGTCTTTTCACCAAGTAGCACTTGGAAGCGTGCATCAGTCCGGTCATGTACGTGAACAGCAAAAACTCTCAGAAATCGGAAACCATATGCTCTTCCTTCTTCAAGAGGGCAAACTGAATCCGCTTGTTGAGAAAATCATTGCAATGGAGGAAGTCCCGGCAGCATTGGCTGAACTGGCTACTCGTAAAGGGAAAGGAAAAGTGGTAGCGAAAATTGGCTGACAAAAATGCGTTTTTCGATGACGTTTGACCATGATGGACTCCAGGCGAGTTGTTGCAGCTCGTCTGGGGTTTTTTCTTGGCGCTTGTTGCCATAAAGCGCTAAAGCGCTGAGGCCAAGCGAACTTCTTGACGCTCTCTCTTTTTCCTCCGACTTGCAACAAAGCCAACTCTGCCTGTATGCTTATAATCGGCAGGAAGGGCTTGCCATCGACAAGCTCGTCGCCGCCAACGAAACCAGTATGACTGCTCGTAACAAGAACGTATTTCCTTGCGAATCGGAGGGTACAGCATGAAATGGACAATCAGAAAGAAAATCATTGGCGGATTTTTAGCGGTGTCTCTGCTTATGGTGATCGTGAGTGGACTGTCGTTCGCCTTTCTGAAGGAAGTGGACACCTCGTACACGGAGCTGGTAGACGTACAGGCGAAAGTGCTCCTGAACGCCAAGGCGATTCAGGTACAGGCAACGCAGATGAACAGCAGTTTGCGGGATTACCTGCTGACGCAAGATCCGGAAGCCGCGAAAAAAATGGAGGAGGCAAGCAAGGAGCTATCTGCTCTCGTGTCCTCCACCATGGAAATCGCCTCAACGCCAGAGACCAAGGATGCGCTGGGCAAAATCGAGACTTTGAACAAGCAATACGATGAAGTGAAAAACCAGATTCTCTCCGTGAGCAGCGACCGGGCTCTGGAAATCGCCACGACCACGTTGTTTCCGCTTTCCAGGGACATTCGGGCGGTAGCTGACGAAATCAATGAGCGGGAACAAGCACAAATGACGCAAGCCTCGCAAGAAAACTCCATTCGGGTAGACGGCGTCATCACAACCGGACTCATCATCAGTGCGATCGCAGTCGTTTTGGCACTTTGCATTGGCTATTTTGTCTCGCGCTGGATTGCGAGACCCGTCGTCTTGTTGGCCTCTTCTGCACAAAAAATGGCGGCGGGAGACCTGACTGTGGAAGATATCGTGGTAAAGAACAAGGACGAGATCGGAGAACTGGCGCGTTCCTTTACCGTCATGAAAAACAACTTGCGTACCCTGATACATCAAGTGGGCGTCAATGCAGAACAGGTTGCCGCATCTGCGGAAGAGTTAACGGCAAGCGCTGAACAAACAAGCAGAGCCACCGAGCAAGTCGCTTCCATCATGCAAGAAGTAGCCTCGGGCTCCGAGCAACAAGCCTCCAGCGTAGACCAGAGTGCCCAGACACTTAACGAAATGGCGCAAGAAATTGAAAAAATTGCGGCCAACGCCCAGAAAGTATCCGCTTCCGCCGTACAAGCAGCGCAAGTGGCAGAGGAAGGAAATCAGGCGCTCCAAACCGCAAACGAACAAATGGGTTCCATTCACGCCAAGACGCATGACCTGGCAAATGCAATCCAAGATTTGGGCGATCGTTCAGAGGAAATTGGCGAAATTGTTCAAGTGATTACCGACATTGCTGCTCAAACGAATTTGCTGGCTTTGAATGCAGCTATTGAAGCGGCAAGGGCAGGGGAACACGGCAGGGGATTTGCTGTCGTTGCAGAGGAAGTAAGAAAGCTTGCGGAGCAGTCAGCCGGATCGGCAAGTAAAATCAGCGATTTAATTTCGATGATCCGCGAACAGATGCAAAAAGCGGTAGCTTCCATGGCTCAAGTGAAAAACGAAGTAAGCGAAGGTATGGTAGTAGCAACCCAGGCAGAAACTTCCTTCGCGCACATCCAACGCTCAGTGGGCGATGTTGTTGTTCAGATTCAAGCGGTGTCAGGCAGTGCGCAGCGGGTCGCAGGGTCGATGGAAGACATTGTGCAATCGGTGGCAACCATACGGGAAGTAGCCAGAGAAATAGCAGCCGGAACGCAAAATGTTTCTGCTGCTACGGAAGAGCAGTTGGCTTCCATGGAAGAAATTGCTTCGTCAGCTTTGGCTCTGTCCAAGATGTCCGAAGAACTGCAGAAGATCGTTTCGAATTTCAGGTATTGAGGAAATAATCGTTTGTGTAGGACACTGACAACTCCCTTAAGTATAGGCATGCTTGGGGGAGATTTTCATATAAGGGAGTTAGCTCGTTTTTTTGGCTATCGCGAAAGTCGTCAGCGTTTGTGCGCCTAAATTCCTCGTTTTCAAGGGGGACGAGTTATATTATCATTGAGGGTACATTCCATAAAATTCTACTTTTTGTGAAAAGGGGAATACATAGCGCAATGTTTAATGAACGGAAAGCGTTGCAGATGACACTGCAGGCCATGCTGGAGCAGCGAATGGCTCTGCGCCGGCAATACGTAGACCAGGACAAGCAGTTGGGAGCAGACATCAAGCAAATTCTGAACCGGATTCGGGAAATGGATGCCGAGGCAGGCTTTGATGCAACTGAGCTGTCTGACGAAGTAGCGGTGGCGACTGAGGAGCTTCCGACAGATATGGTGAAGCGGATCAAGGTACGAAAGACCCACATTCGTCACAATTATCAGGAAGTGGCCAATCACATCGAGAACATCTTGCGGGAAAGCATGTCTCCGATGTCCCTGGCCGATCTTTGTTCGATTTTGAAGGAACGGCATGACGTAGAGTTCGCCAGCCCGTACATCGGCGTACAAAAGTCATTGAAGTATCTGCCTCAGGTAAAAGTGGGAAAAGATGGAAGAAAGCTGATTTTTTCACTGGCGTAGACAGAAAAGACGGCTTGCCTGCCCGGACTTGGACTGGGTAGCCGCTTGATTCACAGCAAAAAAGGCGACGTGCAAGCACGATCGCCTTTTTGTATGGGATGGTAACGGGCAAGCTGTTATTGCAGGAAAGCGTTGAGCATCCAGATGTGTTTTTCCAGACCGCTGCGAATTTCCAGGAGCATGTCCGCTGTCGCCTCGTCGTCTGCTTGTTCGGCAGCCTCGATTGCCAGTTTCAGCTCGTCGACGAGGATCGCGAAGTCGCGGGCGACGGTTTCCACCATTTGCTCGGCGGTTTCATTGCCTTCCGCTTCTGTGATGCTCGCTGTATTCAGACATGCGCTCAATGTGCCTACAGGTTTGCCGCCAATTGCCAACACGCGCTCTGCCAATGCGTCGATGTGCGCCGAAGCTTCGTTGTACAGCTCTTCAAACTTCGCGTGCAGGGTGAAGAAGTGAGGGCCTTTTACATTCCAGTGAAAGTTGTGCAGCTTGGTGTACAGAACTGTCCAGTTTGCCACTTGTTTATTCAAAACGTTGAACATAGTGTTTTCCATAATCGTAACCTCTCCTTTTTTAAAATGATTTCTTATTTATAATTATTATAAACTAATAGTGATTGTTGTCAACCCTTGCAGGAAAAAATCTTGGAGACGGCAGGAGATGTTTATGCAGCCAAACGTACACGCGGTCATTCTGGCTGGCGGAAAAAGCAGCCGGATGGGCGTCGCGAAAGACCAGCTTCCATGGCGCGAAGGCACCTTGGTGACAGAGCTGGGAACAGAAATTTTGGCGATGGGGATGCCTTGCCTGATCGTGTGCAACGAGCCTGAGCGCATCCCGGCAGAGCTTGTCAAACGAGACGGCGTGAGCGTGACGGCCGATCTGGTGCCGTCAGCGGGACCCGTGAGCGGCCTGGTGACGGCGTTTCGCCTGTGTAGGAAGGACGTGCTGCTCGTGCTCTCCTGCGACTTGCCGTTTATGGACCGGACGCAGCTCGCAAGCCTGCTCGCCTATGCCGCCGGAAAAGACGGTTGGGACGCGGTCATTCCTTCGGCACAGGGGCGGATTCATCCGCTGTGCGCCTTGTACCGCAAAAGCACGCAGCCCGTCTGGGAACAAGCGTTGGAGCAGGGCGAGCTGCGGCTGATGAATACGATTCGCAAGCTGTCCGTCCTGGAAGTGCCGGACGGCTGGCTCGACCCGTGGGCGCTGTTCAATGCCAATACTCCGGAAGAGTACGCGGCTGCCATCCGCGAAGAGCAACGCAGAAAAACAGGACGGCCGTAAGCTTGTCCTGTTTTTCACGCAAGAAGCGGAGCTAGGGCAAAATGATCCGCTCCGGATGCGTGTACACATTCATTTTGTTTTGGCGGATGAAGCCGACGGCCGTGATTTGCAGTTCCTCTGCCAGTTGCAGGGCGAGGTCGGTCGGAGCCGATTTGGACAGGATGATGCCTGCGCCGATCTTGGCGGCTTTCAACAAAACTTCAGACGAGAGCCGTCCGCTGAACACGAGAATCTTGTCCGCGGTCGAGATATTATCCCGCAAGCACTTCCCGTAAATTTTGTCCAGCGCGTTGTGGCGTCCGATATCCGAATATTGCAAGAGAACTTGGTCAGGCGTGCACAGAGCCGCGTTGTGAACGCCTCCTGTCTGCTGATGGATAACGGAGGAGGCTTGCAACTCGTCCATGAGTCTGGTGCATTGGGCAGAGGTGACGGTGGTGGTGCCGCTCGCCGGCTTTGCTGTGCGGGCATCGCTGAAAAAGTAGAAGGACTGTCTGCTTTTGCCGCAGCACGACGTAATTCTGCGCTTGGAGTAAAAGCTCTGGGACAAAATCGTTTCTTTGTGCAGGTCTACGTAGGCCAGCCCTTTTGCCTCGTCTATCGTGATCTGCCTGATCTCCCCGAAGCTTTGGATGGCTCCCTCCGCTGCGAGAAAACCGATCACCATCTCGTCCAGATCGGCTGGCGTGCAGACGACGGTGGCGAACTCTTCGTCATTGAGAAAAATCGTGAGCGGGTACTCCGTGACGATCTCGTCGTCTTCCCAGTGGTGCTGGTCAGCCGTCACTTTCAGGACGCGCAGGCGGGTTGTTTTGCTCAGTTTTGACATGCGAACCTCCCGTATCATGTTCATGCGTGGAGAAATGACAAGTTGTGAATAGATTTTGACAGAGAAAATATTGTCGAGTGAGCGCTTACATGGTAGTATACTATGTGAGGGTGAAAGTGTCATAAAATTTTCTACTTTCAGTAACTTCCTGCGCGTATAGAGCGAAAAGACACGGAACAGCGAACCTGTCACCGAATCTCTCGCTGTGAATCACCAATTGAATACGATGGCACGTGCTTGTTGATGCTGACGTAGCGTTCCTGCTGATGATTAACTGCTGTGTTTCATTGATACCTTTGTTTCCGTGTGTGCGGAAAAAGCGGGGGGTGTCGATGAAATCAGCAGTTTTTCTTTTTGCTTTCGGAGTGGCGCACCAGTGATTGGGCTTCATTCCAACCAAGACCATTTTAAAGGAGATGAACATGATGGAGCAACAAGTGAAAAACCGTTGGCTGATTGCACTGGCTGCGGTGGGGATCCACATCTCGATTGGATCGGTGTACGCGTGGAGTGTATTTACCAAGCCGATCACCCAGCAATTTGGCTGGGAACTGCCCGATGTGCAGTTCACTTTCAGCATCGCGATTTTGTTTCTCGGGCTGTCCGCGGCTTTTCTCGGACACTACGTAGAAAAGCACGGGCCGCGAAAAGCGGGAACGCTCGCCTCGATCTTTTTCGGCGTCGGGATTGTCGGCTCCGGGCTTGCCATCCAGCTTGCCAGCTTGCCGCTTTTGTACATTTGTTATGGCGTGCTGGGCGGAATCGGCCTTGGGGTCGGGTATATTACCCCGGTGTCTACGCTTGTGAAGTGGTTCCCGGATCGCCGCGGACTGGCGACAGGACTTGCGATCATGGGCTTTGGCTTCGCTTCGATGATCGCCAGCCCGATCATGAACGCGCTGATTGAGAGTGTCGGCATTGCGAACACCTTTTACATTTTAGGTATCATTTATTTCGTCGTCATGTTTGCATCTGCGCAATATTTGTCTCCGCCGCCAAAAGGCTGGGTGCCCGCAGGTTTTTCGACCGAAGGGGCAGCAGGCGACAAGCAAATCAAAAAAGACTTGTGCCAGCTTACCGCCAACGAAGCGATCAAGACGCGCCGTTTTTACTGGCTGTGGCTGATGCTGTTCATCAACGTGACTTGTGGAATTGCTGTCATCTCCGTCGCTTCGCCGATGGCGCAGGAAATGGTCGGCATGTCCGTGCAAACCGCTGCGCTGATGGTGGGCCTGAACGGCTTGTTCAATGGCGGCGGACGAATCGGCTGGGCTTCGCTGTCTGACTACATCGGGCGGGCGAATACGTACACGGCTTTCTTCGCGATCCAGATGGTGCTGTTCTTCCTGTTGCCGAACATGAGCAACCCGGTGCTGTTCATGATCGCGATGTTCATCATCATGACCTGCTACGGAGGCGGCTTCGCCTCGATTCCTGCCTACATTGGCGACCTGTTTGGCACGCGCCAGCTCGGGGCGATTCACGGCTACATTTTGACCGCATGGGCGGCGGCAGGGCTGGCAGGCCCGATCTTCGCCGCATGGGTGCGCGAGACGACGCAAAGCTACACAGGAACGATGAGCGTGTTCGCTGCGATGTTCATTGTAGCCTTCTTTATTTCCCTCTTAATCCGGTTGGATATTAAAAAATTGAAGGAAGAAGCCAGACAAAGAGAAAAGTCAGTTGAATTGGCTAGTTAATCAATGGTAAAGTCTTAGTAGAGAATGATTGGAATAAAGGTGAGTACCGTCGATGAATAAGTTCGAAGCAGAGTTCAGTAATTTGGTCAGAGCTTTCCGGAAGCGCCATATGGGGAAAGGACCTAGCAAGATCAGCACCACGTTTTGCAAAAACTGGGCGATCTGCGAAATGGAGGGCAATCTTTCGCCGGTGGAAAAGTTCATTGCCACTTCGGAAGATGGAAAGCAGACACTACGAGCTGCCAGAACCGAAATGGTCAAGGAGATGTATCGGAAACACCAGCCAGTTGACATGGAAGCGTTTCTGGGCGCAAAACTCGTCGACCTGTTCGTCGACATTGACATTGAACGTGATTTTGGGATGTCCATCTTTGTTTTCGATCAGGACATCGAGAAAAAATGGAAAAACGAACCGTAAGTCTAAGCGAAGCAGCGTTCCTGTTCACCGGTTAGACAAAGCGGACTTCGCAAGCAAACACGACGTTGAGACTTGGGTAGCGAACCTGCCTTTAGACAACCACCGTGAACACGCTCTCTTCCTTTGGGAATCAGGGACGGTTTCATGGTGGTTTTTTAGTCTCAGGGTGTTTGACAAGAGAGGAGCGAAAAAACCAATGGGGAAGACCAAGCATAAGGGACCAGTCAAGCTGGATACGTCGCTGAAGCCTTCCCTGTGGGCTTCCATGATGCCCATGGGACTTGGCAAAATCAAGCCGCATCACATACTCGACACGATGAAGGTCGTGTATGACAATCGGGACAACCTCGGTTACGCCTACCGGATTTTGACCCAGGGAGTATGCGACGGCTGCGCGCTCGGCGTATCCGGTCTGTACGACCAGACTCTCACAGGCCCGCATTTGTGCACGACGCGCCTGAACGTGCTGCGCCTCAATACAATGCCTGCCATGGATGACAAATGGCTCGAAGATGTAAGCGCTCTAAAACAGATGTCGAGCGTGGAGCTGCGCAAGCTGGGCAGGATTCCTTATCCGCTGTCGCGCAAGCCGGGCGAAAACAAATTCACGCGGATCAGTTGGAACGACGCTCTGGACCGGATCGCGAACAAGATCAAAGGCATCAGTCCTAAGCAGCTCGCGTTTTTCTTGACTGCGCGGGGAATTACTAACGAAGTGTACTATACGGCGGCAAAAATGGCCCGTTTTCTGGGGACGAACAACATCGACAACGCCTCCCGCATTTGCCACTCGCCGAGCAAGACAGCCTTGAAGCGGTCGCTTGGCATCGGGGCGTCGAGCTGCAACTACCAGGACTGGATCGGCACGGATGTGCTCGTCTTCTTCGGCTCGGTTCCGGCGAACAACCAGCCTGTCTCCACGAAGTACATGTACGCGGCCAAAAAAGCGGGAACGAAGATCATCCTGATTAACCCTTACAAAGAGCCGGCGATGGAAAAATACTGGATTCCGTCGGTGCCGGAGAGCGCTGTGTTCGGCACGAAGCTCGCGGACGATTTTTACCAGGTCAACATCGGCGGCGACATCGCCTTCATGAACGGCGTGATGAAGCACTGGTTTGAGATGGAGGAGGCCAATCCGGGCTCGGCGATCAACCGCGAGTTTGTCCGGGAGCATGCAAACGGCATCGAGGAGCTGCGGGGGCATGTGACCAATCTGCCGTGGGATCAGATCGAGCAATCCTCTGGCTTGAGCAGGGAGCGGCTGAAAGAATTTGCGCTTTTGCTCGCCAATGCCAAATCAGGCGTATTTGTATGGAGCATGGGACTGACCCAGCACCGCTTTGGGACCGACAACATTTCCTCCGTTGCCAATCTGGCGATTCTGCGCGGCTTTTTGGGCCGGAAGCACTGCGGCGTGATGCCGATTCGCGGCCACTCCGGCGTGCAAGGCTCCGGGGAGATGGGAGCGGACCCGTTCAGCTTGCCTGGCGGCGATTTTGACGAAAAGAACTGGACGAGAATCGAAAAGCTGTGGAAGTTCCCGATCCCGAAATGGCAAGGCGATATTGTCGGCATCTCGCTCGAAAACGCCCTGCTGCCCGATGGACACGAGCGCAAGACGCGGCTGTTTTACACGAGCGGCGGCAACTTCCTGGAGACGATGCCTGACCCTGACTTCATGGAAAAATGTTTGGAGAATGTCGAGCTGCGCGTCCATCAGGACATCATTTTCAACACGTCTACCCTCGTCGATGCCAAGGAAGAGGTAATCGTCCTGCCGGCGATGACGCGCTACGAGCAGCCGGGCGGCGGCACGTCGACCAGTACGGAGCGGATGGTGTACTTCAGCGCCGAGATCGAGGGACCACGGATTGAAGAGGCGCGGGCCGAGTGGCAGATTTACGTCGATTTGGCTGCGCGCGTGCATCCGGACAAAAAGCACCTCATGCATTTTGCCAGCGCGGAGGAAATTCGTGCGGAAATCGCGCAGGCGAATCCGAACTACGACGGCATCCAGCATTTGAAAAAACGCGGAGATGTGTTTCAATGGGGAGGGGCCTGGCTGTGCGAGGACGGAGTGTGCCCGACGCCAGACGGCCGAGCGAATCTGCTGCCGATCGAAATTCCGCAGCTTGACAAGCCGGAAGGGCATTTTTACGTGACCACCCGCCGCGGCAAGCAGTTCAACTCGATGATCTACAGCAACAAAGACCCGTTCAACAACGCGGATCGCTACGATATTTTAATCAATCCGGAAGACGCGCGGGAACTGCGCATTGCGGAAGGCGAAACGATTGTCGTGTATAATAGCTATGGCACCTACCAAGGGCGCGCCAAGTTTGAAGATACGAGAAGAGGGAATATCCAGGTGTACTGGCCGGAAGGAAACGTGCTGATTCCAAAAGGCGTGTACGAAGCGTTCGCGGGTATCCCGGAATACAATACGGCAGTGAAGATCGAAAAGGCGGATTCGTTCACTGCTAATAAAGATTTGAAATACAAGGAAAAACCGATAGAAGATTTGGAAGTAAACGTCGGCTGACAAAAACGGCGTGATGGGCGGTCACAATTAGGAGGAACGGACGATGCGTTTTGCGCGACAAACAGTCTCGGTAGAGGAAGCGATGGGCAAATGGCTCGCGGCATTGCCTACGCTGGAAACAGAACGGGTGCACATCGGGGAGGCTTACGGGCGAATTTTGGCTTGCGATTTGTACGCAACGTACGATTTGCCGCACTTTGACCGCTCGCCGCTGGACGGCTTTGCCGTAAGGGCGGCGGATACGGTCGGGGCTACGATCGCGAGCCCGCTCGCCCTCAAGGTGATCGAAACCGTAGCGGCGGGACAGGTGCCTGAGCGAACCGTGACGGAAGGCTGCGCTACGCGGATCATGACCGGAGCGATGATGCCGGAAGGCGCCGATGCCGTGATTATGTTTGAGCAAACGCAAAACCCTGGCGAGCACGCGGAAACCGTCTGGATCAAGCGGGCGATGCAGCCTGGGGAAAATGTCTCCCGCCGCGGCGAGGAGATGGCAAAAGGAACGGTGATCGCCAAGGCTGGCGAGAGGATCAACGCAGGCACGATCGCCAGTCTGGCTACGTTTGGCTACGCGCAAGTCGATGTTTTCCGCCGGCCGCGAGTCGGCCTTCTGGCGACGGGCAGCGAGCTGTTAGGCATTGACGAGCCGCTCGTCCCGGGAAAAATTCGCAACAGCAATATGGTGATGCTGACCGCTCTCATTGCCGAGGCGGGGGGCATCCCTGTTTGCTTTTCCGGCCTGCCCGATGAACTCGCCGTGGCGAAGCAAAAAATCAGCGAATACATGCAGCAAGTGGATGTGCTCGTGTCCAGCGGAGGGGTGTCAGTGGGCGATTTCGATGTGATCGCGCTCCTGACGGACGAGCCGGACGTGGAACTTTTGTTCAACCGGGTAGCGATGCGCCCGGCCAGTCCGACGACGAGCATGCTCGTTGGAGGCAAGCCGTACTTGGCGCTGTCGGGAAATCCCGGAGCCTGTTTCCTCGGCTTTGAGCTGTTCGCGCGGACGGCGATCCGGCGCCTTTCCGGGGCGGCAGAAGTCGTCCCGCACGCAATCCGGGCGAGGCTGGCCGTTTCTTATCAAAAGCCGTGCCCGTTCCCGCGCTATTTGCGCGGCAGGCTGCTGGAACAAGACGGCGGACTTTTGGCGGTGCCTGATTTCAATGAAAAGGCGGGCAATCTCGGAACGCTCAAGGACAGCGAATGCTTCATCGTCATTCCGCCGGGCGGAAGCGGCAAGCAGGCGGGCGAGCTGGTCGAAGTTTTAACCCATGCGGCCCCGACCTGGAGGAAGGAAGGATAGCGAATGGACCTGGACAAACAGCCGTGCGTGTTGCAAATCGTCGGCTATTCCAACAGTGGCAAGACGACGCTGTTGACGAAGCTCATTCCTCTGCTGGAGGGCGCCGGGCTGCGGGTTGGCGTCATCAAGCACGATGGCGGCCACGATTTTGAATGGGACCAGCCTGGAAAAGACACGTGGCGCTATCGCGAGGCAGGAGCTTCGATCGTGGCAATCACCTCGCGGACGAAGACGGCAATCGTCGAGCAGCGCCCGCAAGAGCTGGCCGTACTCGTACAGCGTCTTGCGGCCGCCGGAGCGAACCTCGTCCTCGTGGAAGGCTTCAAGCGGGAAGGCTACCCCAAGCTCGTGCTGTTGCGGCGGCCGGAAGATGCTGAATTGCTCCGGTCCGTGTCCAACCTGGTCGGAGTGGTAAGCTGGGGAGAGCAGAAGCAGGCGGAGCTGCCCTGTTTTCACGTAGACGACATAGACGGCATCGCCCGGTTTGTGCGAGAGCGGATCGAGGAAGCGCCGCCAATTATTTAATAGAAGCAAAAAGATCATCCCGGCCGAGGCGAGGGATGATCTTTTTTTGGATCGGGGCCGCGAAGGCTTGTCGCCAGTGCCTGGTGCAGCCAGGTTTTCTAATAGGCAAAACGTTTCGACTGGCCCAAACGTTTACTCACGACTCAGGCTGTTGCCGCTCGAACAAATAAAGCTCGCCGTTGCTCGCAATTTTGAACTTCGGTCCGTTGAAGCCTCGGCGAATCAGAATCGCCCAGAGCAAAAACGGCAGCCTAAGCCGTGCAGGCAAGGCAGGCGGCGCGATTTCCTTTAGCTCGGCCATTTGCGTAATCGGTCCCTGAAAGATCAGCTCCGCCGTTTTTACCGCACGCGAAAGCGAGCTGGAATAGCATCTGCTCCACTCAATTCCTTTCAGGTCGGTCCGGCCTGCCTCAATGTCGGCCAGGTCGTACGTTTGAAACCATGCATTCACGTCCCGGCCGCATATGAACGCACCTTTTGGATAATCTTGCTTGACTTTGTAATGTCTTACTAAACCTATTTTCAATGTCAGTTCCATTCTTTCCCCGTTGAACCGGATGGCAGGAGACAAGAGCTTTGCGCACGGTGCTGCAGAAACATAGAGTCGCAGACTGCCAGACTGCCAGACTGCCGACGGGGAACGCGTCATACCCGGTGCTTTTTTCGGCTGTTCACAAGTAAGACTGAACCCTGTTCATATCTGTCAGCAAGTATGGATTGTCCTTTTTCATCGCTGCAATCAATGTCTCCGCCTGCGCAGGGTCGTCCTTCAACGCTTCCAGTTCCTTTTGCGTAATGCCGACCAGTTGCAAAAACTCTACTCTGCCATGGACGGTGTCGATTCCTTTTGCTTCTGTATCCTCTACCATGAGCAGGGCCGTAATCGCCGAATCTGTGCCAATATGAATCGACGTGCCGTTCCCTGCGACAAACTGGTTAGGCTCGAAAAACCGTTTCTGGGTGTATGTATAGCGCGCCAGGTTGGACAGCATGTCGATCGCCCACATACATTCCTCGTTGGAATCTTCCTTTAACTTGATCGTCATCTCATAGCCCCAACGGCTCCATTCGCCGCCGTATGCCTCTTCGTCCGTGTACAGCTCCGTCATGCCGTAGGTCAAAATGTGCTTGTAGCCGTTCGGAGATTGATAAATGCTGAAGCCATCCAAATAGGCGTCCCCGCCAAACATGGCGCGATTCACCATATTTGTCGCATAATGTGCAGGCTCCTGTGCAGGATAAAGCTGATGGAACACTTCGTCGATCGCGTCCCAGCCCGGTGCCCAGTCATCCTGCTCGGATGCGCGTTGTTTGTATTCTTCCAAAGTCAAGCAGCATACCCCCTCCAATTTTGGTTATATCTTACTATAGCGCAGGACGGAGCAACAGGGCCAAATCTCGTAAAACTTTTATGATTAACCAGCTTCAGCAGGCAGGAAGCTCTTTTTTTGTTGTCACAAATCGTTTCTTTTTCCTGTGATTACAATCACAGGAGGCAAAAGCTTTGCTCCGGTACACTAGTGACATAGATCACACGTTGATTTTTCAAGGAGGGCCAATATGCTGAACCAAAAAACGATCGATATTATCAAATCCACCGTGCCTGTACTGGAAGTGCACGGGACAACGATAACCAAACGCTTTTATCAACGGATGTTTGCCAACCATCCAGAGTTGTTGAACATTTTCAATCACGCTAACCAAAAACAAGGCAGACAGCAAACGGCACTGGCTAATGCGGTGTATGCGGCTGCCCTGTACATCGACAAGCTGGAAACGATTTTGCCCGTCGTCAAACAGATCGGACACAAGCACCGCAGCTTGGGCATCAAGCCGGAGCATTATCCGATTGTTGGGGAAAACTTGCTCGGTGCGATCAAAGAGGTGCTGGGCGATGCCGCGACAGACGAGATCATCGAGGCTTGGGCGGAAGCGTACGGGGTAATCGCAGACGCGTTCATCAGCGTGGAGGCGGAAATGTACGAACAGGCGGAGAATCAGCCAGGCGGCTGGGCCGACTTCCGGGAGTTTGTCGTGGAGCGCAAAGTAAAAGAGAGCGATGTCATCACGTCCTTTTACCTCGTACCGAAGGACGGGAAAGAGATTGCGAGCTACGAGCCAGGTCAGTATGTAAGCGTCAAAATGGAGATCCCGGGAGAGGAAAATACGCACATTCGCCAATACAGCCTCTCGGATGCGCCGGGCAATCCGTACTACCGCATCTCCGTCAAACGGGAGGACGCGATTGGCGACAAGCCAGCCGGAAAAGTATCCGTGTACTTGTGGGAGCACGTTAACGAAGGAGACATTTTGCCTCTGTCCGCGCCAGCAGGCGACTTCATTCTTGACCAGCAGGATGACAGACCTGTCGTGCTCATCAGTGGCGGCGTAGGGCTGACACCGATGATGAGCATGCTGAAAACGCTGGTGAAAACGGGCTCGAACCGCCCGGTGACGTTCATTCACGCAGCGCAAAACGGAAATGTGCATGCGATGAGAGACAGTGTGGAGGAGTTGGCTGCCCAGCATCCGCAAGTAAAAGCGTTCTGGTGCTACGAAAAGCCGACCGAGCAGGATCGGGCAGCGCAAGCCTTTCACAAAGAGGGCTACATTGACTTGCCTTGGCTGCAAAGCGTCATTGCCGACAAAAACGCGAGCTTCTATTTCTGTGGCCCGGTTCCTTTCATGAAAACAGTCAATCGTGCCCTGAAGGAGTGGGGAGTGCCTGCGCAGGACATTCACTTTGAGTTTTTCGGTCCTGCCGGAACGCTGGACTAAGAGCTGGAAGCAAGCTCGCAGCGCTTACTTGCGGGCGCCTGACTGGGCACGCAGTAAGCGGTTGACCGTTTCCCGGCGAAGCCCGATGAACTGGCCGATTTCGTCCTGGGTCAGCACTTCGGACAGGGAAGCGACGGGAACGAACGACTGGAACCAGAGTTGCAGCTTGCGCAGTCTTTCCGCCGGAGATACTTCGGACAACTGGTCGATGCGCTGCTGCATCATGCGCAGCTTTCCTTGCAACTGCAAGGCGATCTCCCGGCATTTCTCGTGGTTTTCTTCCAGTTCGCGGTACCAGTCGGCCGCGGACAGCACTTCGACCTCACAGGTGACGAGCGCGACGGCTGTTCCGTAGTAAGGATTCGGGCTGAGCAGCGAGTGATGCGGGATCGTCTCGCCTGGCACGATGACGTTGACCAGCGTGAGCGTCCCGTCTGCGTGCACCCGGTTGATTTTGAGCATGCCGCTTTTCAGATGGTAGAGCGGCCCTGTCTCGCCTTGGCGGAACAGCGTTTCCCCTTTGTGCAAAATCATTGGTTTTCCTCCTTGTTCAAACGATCCATACGGCAGTAGCAGTATATCACAATCTGCTTTGCCAGCACCTGCTTTCCGCGACGGGAGGGCAGGTGCTTTTTCGCGTAGTGGACAGGTGCGTTTTATGTGGAAATCAGCAGTTTCCGGCATGTTTTGCCCTTGCGTTCCAGACGGAATCGTTTGCTATAATGAGACAATCACGTTATGGAAAAAGGTGTTCTCTGATGCAAAGTACGATCCTCATCTGGCTTGGCTACCTGCTCGGACTGCTCGTTGTGGGCTTTTTTGGCTACGTGGCGTACCGTTACTGGTACCATATGGGACAGCTTCCGAAGCCGCCGTTTCGAGAGCTGGATGCGAAGCCTGCGCCTGAGAACTGGTCTGATGATGAGGTGACGTTTACGTGGATAGGCCACTCGACGATTCTGTTGAATATTTACGGAACCAAAATCTTGACTGACCCGGTATTAGGCGAAAAATTGGGACTTCGCGTCGCAGGGCTGCTGCATTTTGGCCCCAGGCGCTTCACGCCTCCCGCTCTTGATTTTGACGAGATCGGCAGCGTGGATTTGATTTTATTGTCCCATGCCCATATGGACCATGTCGACCTGCCGACGCTGCGCCGGCTGGCTCATCCGTACACACACGTCATCACGGCCAGCAATACCGGAAAACTGCTTCGCCGCATGCCGTTTGCCTCCTGCAAGGAGCTTGCCCCGGGGCAAGCCACGACGACAAAAGACGGAGTGACCGTCACGGCGATTCCGGTCAGACACTGGGGCAACCGTTTCCCGTGGAACCATGACTACGGCTACAACGGCTACGTCATCGAGAAAAACGGCGTGCGCATTTTGTACCCTGGCGACACTGCCTACATGTCGATGGAGAGTTTGCCGCAAGAGTTTGGACAGTTTGACCTCGTGTTCATGCCGATCGGAGCCTACAAGCCCGATTCCTACCAGGCTGCGCATTGCACGCCCGAGCAGGCGTGGCAAATGTTCAAGGAGAGCCGGGGCAAATGGCTGGCGCCGATTCATTGGAACACGTTCGTCCTCTCGCGCGAGCCGGTAGACGAACCGATGCAGCGTTTGCTTGCGGCAGCGGGCGAGGAAAAAAATCGGATTATCGTCGAGCGGCAAGGAGAGACGTTCACCTTGCCCGTGCGATAGCAGCGATTGCTTGCGTGAAAAAGCAAGGTTGGAAGCGACTGCTTGCGGGCAGTCGTTTTTTCGTACAAATAAGAATTGATAAGATTTTTATCCGGTATAAGGGCAAAGAAGGTTGCACCGATGGCTTGGCGCAGCCAGGCTTTCTACTGCTCGCGGCAGCTTTTGGCAGGCGCGGGATGGCTGGCGACGTGCCGCGATGATAGCCGCCCGGACGAACTGCATAAACTAGAAGGAATCACCTGCTTCTTATAGAATTTATTTTATCAAGAGTTTTGGAGGAGGGATACATATGACGAAAGCATTGCCGCAGCGTTGGGATTTGGATGTATTATTTCCCGGTGGAAGCGAGTCGACTGCGTTTTTGGCTTTTCTGGAGCAGTTGGAAAAAGATATTTCGCAACTGAAAGCCCGCGTAGAGGATGCCGCACTCGCCTTGCAGGAAAAGGACGCGTTTTTGGAGGTTGTCTCCGAGGTGCAAAGCATCGCGGTGCGGATGAGACAGGCGGGCGCGTTCATTTCGTGCCTGACCGCGCAAAATGTGAAGGACGAACCAGCCAAGCTGCTCGGCGGACGGGTGAAAACGATCTCCGCTGCATTCGGCGCCGTGCTGACGCGCTGGGATGAACAGTTGCTGCGCATCGACGAAGCGGCATGGAACAGCTTGCTGGAGGACGGGGAGCTGCAGCCGCTCGCGTTTGTGCTGAACGAGCGCCGTCGCCGCGCCCAGGAAAAGCTGTCGCCGGAGCAGGAAGTGCTGGCGAGCGACCTCGCTGTGGACGGCTACCACGCCTGGCAAGATTTGTACAACGCCGTGGTGGGCCGGATGACGATCGAAGTGGAGCTGGACGGGGAGACGAAGCAGTTGTCCGTAGGGCAAGCCTCCAACCTGATGAGCCATCCGGACCGTGCCGTTCGCAGCCAAGTATTTGCCAAATGGAAAGAAGCATGGGGCAAGGAAACCGAGCTGTGCGCGCAAGCACTCAACCACCTGGGCGGCTTCCGTCTCGCCCTGTACCGCCACCGTGGCTGGGATTCCGTGCTGCGCGAGCCGCTCGACATCGGGCGGATGCAGGAAAAAACGCTCGAAGCGATGTGGCAGGCGATCGACAATCGCAAAGACCGTCTCGTCGCTTACCTGGAACGCAAGGCGAAGCTGCTCGGCATCGACAAGCTGAGCTGGTCTGACGTATCCGCTCCGGTCGGAAGCGTGCACAAAAAAGTGTCGTACGACGAGGCCGCTGCCTTGATCGTCGAGCACTTCAACCGTTTCAATCCGAGCATGGCGCAGTTCGCCCAAAAGGCGTTTGAAGAAGGCTGGATCGAGGCGGAGGACCGCCCGGGAAAACGTCCGGGCGGCTTCTGCACGAGCTTCCCTGTGAGCAAGCAGTCCCGCGTCTTCATGACGTATGCGGGAAGCGCAAGCAACGTCTCCACGCTCGCGCACGAACTGGGGCACGCGTACCACCAGCAGGTGATGTGGGATTTGCCGCCGCTCGCCCAAAACTACGCGATGAACGTAGCGGAAACCGCCTCGACGTTTGCCGAGATGATTCTCGCCGACGCTGCCGTGAAAAACGCGGCCAACGACGAAGAGCGCCTCGTGCTGCTCGAAGACAAGCTGCAATCCGTCGTCGCGTTCTTCATGAACATTCACGCGCGCTTCCTGTTCGAGAAAAACTTCTACGAGCAGCGCAAAAAAGGTCTGGTGAGCGCAGCCGAGCTGGACCGCATCATGGAAGAGGCGCAAAAGACGGCGTTCAAAGACGCCCTCGCGGAGTACGAGCCGCACTTCTGGGCGTCCAAGTTGCATTTTTACATCACGAGCTATCCGTTCTACAACTTCCCGTACACTTTCGGCTACTTGTTCAGCTTAAGCGTGTACGCGCGTGCGCTGGAAGAAGGCGAGAGCTTCGCGGCAAAATACGATGCGCTCCTGCAGGACACCGGCCGTCTGATGGTCGAGGATTTGGCGAAGAAGCATCTGGGCGAAGACATGACGACCGTCGAGTTTTGGCAAAAAGCAGTCGACCTGGCTGTGGCAGACATCGACGAGTTCCTGCGCCTGACGTAAAAAAGCAATTAGAAAACCTTGCGTATAGATTGGTGAGTCAAGCAGCCTGTTGCTTCGGTGACAGGTTGCTTTTTTATGCGACAGATTGTAATATCAAGTGCGACACCTGCCCGAGCTGTCTCAGGAACTGCGACAAATTTTGTCCCGGCGCCCACAAGCCAACGTGCAGCTCGACCAGGCGAAGTGTACGGCAGAGACGAGTTTGCGCCGGGCGATCCTTTGCCTGCGAAACCATGCGCTCGTCGGCAAAAAAATATTGTGTGTGGGCGACGACGATTTGGTCAGCGTCTCGCTTGCCTTGCTGCTCAAACGGCTGTTTCCGGGGAAGGAAGTAGCCTCCGGGCGGATCGAGGTAGTCGATATCGACGAGCGCTTCCTGCAATTCATCACAGGGGTGGCGAAGCAGCATGCCTTGCCGATCCGCTGCCATCGCGCCGATTTGCGCCAGCCGCTGCCGAAGAAATTGCACCGGCAATACGACTGCTTTTTTACCGATCCGCCCTATACGCTGCAAGGGATGTCCCTGTTTTTGTCGCGGGGAATCAGCGGCTTGCAAAAACGCAAAGGACTGCCGATTTTCCTCTCCTTTGCCCACAAGTCTCCTGATTTTGCGTTGCGCATGCAGCAGCAGTTCGTGCAGGCGGGGGTGAGCGTCCGCGAAGTCATCAGCCATTTCAACGAGTACGAAGGGGCGCAAATGCTGGGCGGAAAAGGGCAAATGATCGTGCTTGCCACTACCGAACAGACGGCGCCGATCGTGGAGCATGCCTTCACGGAGCCGCTTTACACCGGAGAAGAAGCGCGCTCGCAGCGTTTGTACCGTTGCCAAAAATGCGCCCACGTCAGCAAGGTCGGGGCCAGAGAACAGGTAGCGACGATCGAAGTGTTGAAAAGCAAGGGCTGCCCGCGCTGCCGCCATGCGCGCTTTGCGCTGATTGCGCGCCGCCCTTCCAATCGCGACTGATTGTCCAGCGTCCGGCATATGGTAGAAGTGAGGGGGGTGCGACTATGGCCTACGAAAAGGCGTTCACTGTCTTGCGGATGACAACAGGCTTGCTGTTTTTGCTGCACGGACTGGCGAAGCTGCAAAAGGGGATGGACGCTGTCACGCAAATGTTTGGCGATCTCGGCTTGCCGTGGTGGCTCGCCTATTTGGTGCTGGGGATCGAGTTGATCGGCGGGCTCGCCTTCCTGCTCGGCATCGGGGCGAAATACGCGGCCTGGGGGCTGGCGGGGGTCATGACAGGGGCGATTGTGACCGTGAAGTGGAAGCAAGGATTTATCGGCGGATACGAGTTGGACCTGATATTGCTTGCGGTCACGATCTGCGTCGGCTTTCAGCAGACAAAAGCAAGACCCGGCTAGGGAAAAGGCGCAGCCGGGTCTTTTGCATTTATTGGTCCGTCTCCAGATGCTCGTAGCTGTCGGCAGATACAGCGGCAAGCAAAGGCGTTTTTTCCTGGCAGTAGTACAGGTGCAACTCGTGCATGGCCCGCGTGCAGGCGGTGTAAAACAGCTTGCGCTCGCTTTCCTCGCTGTAGCTTGCCGAGGACGCGTCGTAAATGATGACGGCGTCGAACTCGACTCCTTTTGCCAAGTACGCCGGGATGACGAGACAGCCGGTATCGTAGGACAAGGTCGAGGTCGTAATCAACCGGATCGGCATGCGGCTGGCCAGCCGTTCATGGGCTTGCTCGGCTTCTGCTGCCGTTTTCGTAATGACGGCAATCGTCTTGTGCCCGTTTGCCAGCAGCTTTTGGATGCGCTCTTCAATCTGCTTCGCGAGAGCGTCGCGGTTGTGCACCTTCGTCACAGTGGGCACCAGCCCCGCGCGGTTGAACGGCTCAATCCGCTCGCCGCCTTCCACCAACTGCCGCGTGAACTGGACGATGGGCAAGGTCGAGCGGTAGCTTTTCGTCAGGACGAACGTCTCCGTCTCCTGCGGTTCAAACAGCGACGCGACAGTGCCGAAGCTCTCGTTGTGGAACGCGTGCGCGTAAATCGCCTGGTTCCAGTCGCCGAGCACCGTCATTTTGGCGCGCGGAAACAGGCTCTTGATGAGCGCAAACTGGAAGGCAGAGTAGTCCTGGGCTTCATCGAGGAAAACGTGGCGGACGAGATTGTTCGTCTGCTGGCCTTCCAGCCGCTCCTGCAAGTACAGGTAGGGCGGAATGTCTTCCTGGGCAAGCTGTGCCTGTTTGGTTTGCGCAAGCGTCATGGAGCAGATTGCGGGCCACGCCTCCGGAATTTGACTTTGTTCGTCCGGCAGCAGTTGACCGAGCAGTTGAGGATTGGCATAAAACTGCTCGTAAGTGGCCTTCGTATCAATAAATTGCAGCGCGGCAACAAAGTCGCGAATCGGCTGGAAATGCTGTTTGACGATCCGCTTTGCCAACAGCTCCTGTTCGCGGTCAAAGTCGTCGAACGAGTCCTCGCGAAACTGCTTTTTGCGGCGCAATTGCTGGTAGGCGGCGGCAAATGCGTCTTTGTCGAGCATTTCCATTTCGTCCTCGACCCACGGCTGCGTCCGTTCACGCCGCTCCAGTTGCTTGACTTCTGCCAGCAATGCTCGGGCTACCAGGCTCATCCGGTTTGGAATCGGCAGGGAGGTGTCCAGCGCATAAAACAGCTCGTGGATGTGCGCGGCGGATATAAGCGTCCGGTTGCGGAATACAATCGGGCGAAACACAATGCCGGCCTGCATCAGCCGCTTGGCGTACTGATCCATGACCTGCAAAAACAGCGTGGACGATTTGAAGCGGATGGCGGCCAGCCGCGCCGCGTAATCCGGCTGGTCTTTTGCCGTAAGCACGTACTCCATCTGTTCCAGCGGGTCTTCCAGGCGAAAGTCGTCGCCAAGCCGATGCTCCGCATATTCCTGGAAGGTCGTCTGCTGCATGTTTTCCTCGCCCAGCTCCGGCAAAACCGTCGAGATGTAGCTGTTGAACAGCGAGTTGGGGGAGAACAGGACGATCTGCTCCGCAGTCAACGTCTTGCGGTAGCGGTAGAGCAAATAGGCGACGCGCTGCAGCGCCGCAGACGTTTTGCCGCTGCCAGCCGCCCCGGAGACGATCAGCAGCCGGCTTTTTTCGTTGCGGATGATCCGGTTCTGATCGCGCTGGATCGTGGCGACGATGCTGCGCATTTGCGAGTCGGCTTGTTTACCCAACACTTCCTGCAGCAGCTCGTCGCCAATCGTCACGCCTGTATCGAACATGTGGAGCAGCTTCCCGTCGCGGATGATGTATTGCCGTTTACACGTAATCTCGCCGGAAACGACTCCGCTTGGCGTATCGTACTGGGCAGGGCCCGGCGAATAGTCGTAGTACAGGCTGGAAATCGGCGCGCGCCAGTCGTAGACGAGAAAATGCTCGTCGTTTTTGTCCAATAGCGACGCGATGCCTAAATAAATGCGTTCGGAGCGAGGCTCCGTTTCTTCGCGAAAATCAATTCGGCCAAAATAGGGAGAGTGCAACAACCGCTGCATGGTACGCAACTGATGCAGGGCATGACGGTGGCTGCGCTCCCGCTCGGACAATACTTCAGCCTGCTGCTTGATGCTGACGTAAGTTTCGATCGCCTCGGTGGCATCCTCGAAGTTGACTGTCACATCGTCCCAAAAATGCTTGCGGATTCCGACAATATCTTCACTCACGACTTTTACCTGCTCCTTGAGCTCGGAAATCCGTTTGCTGATTTCTGCGACGACTGTCTCAACCCGTTGTTGCTCGTTTTGCCTGTCTTGCTCAGTAGCGCTCATGGTACCGCTCCTTTTTCATTCCCCATTTTTGATCTGAAGGTTTGACAAATGAAATCCAATGTGGTACTATTATATTGGGATTATAGTGAACATATATCGAGAAGTAACCTAAAGACCAATTTCCATTGTAGCAGACGGGAATTGGATTTTCAACATGCGTGTGTAGAAAAAATAACGGAGTCGATAACGAAGACGGTGCGAGAGGCATGCGTCTTCGTTTTTTTGTGTTTGGGTTGGGGGAAGGGGGCGGTTGGTCGCTGCTCGGCAGGGTGTAGCTTGTGGGGCTGGGTCTCGTCCTGCGCATATTTGTGCCTCGTCCGCACGATTGCATCGCGCCCGCACAAATGCGCCGTTCGCAGGATTGGGCCTCGTCCGCACAAATGCGCCCCGTCCCGCACAATTGCACCGCGTCCGCAGGATTGCACCGCGCCCGCACGATTGCGCCCCCCACGCCCGTTTGCTCCATATCCCGCACATCTGCTTCTACCCACCAAAACGTATGTAATGGGAAAAAGCATCGGGCTTTTTCCTTTTTTACTGTCATGCCTCATACAAAGGCTGCTCCCACCAGTTCACGCAAAACGAAAAGGACGACTTTTCCCCTGCATCCGGCACACGGACGACCATCGCCATTCCCGGACCGATCACCCACTGACCGTGCGGCTCGGCGCCTGTCGTTGTCAGCGGCGGGATGATCCGGGTGGACGCGAATACGCCATCCCGTTCGCCGTGAGCGCTGCCTGAGCCGAACATGATTTGCCCCTGGGCGGCGGGACAGGCAGCGAGCTGGATGTAGCCGGATGTCACCTGGCTGGACGTCTTCGCCTTGCCGATGCTGCTCGCTTTGCCAAACCAGATGTGCGCTTCGAGGGGAGCGGGAGAGAAGTTGGTGAGGAGCCACTGGTTTACGTATAAAAGGACGCTGGAGCGCAGCGGGTTGACCAGGGAAGCGAAGCCGTGCTCGCCGTCCGAAGCTTCTATTTTTTCCGTTTGTCCCATGTACGATTTGCACGGATCGGCCAGCGGGTGGGCGTAAGGGCTGTTTCTGCTCAGTTGGGCCGGGGGAGGCGGCGTGGGAAAAGGAAAGTATCCCATCTGCATGTACATGTCAGGCAGGCCGTAATAGTAGGAGGGACGCGCGTAGGGGGGCTTTGTCATGATTTCCTCTCCTTAGCGATTCAGTTAGTGCCAGCCCTACAGCATATGGCATACGTCCAGCGAGGGTGCCGCCGGGCTGAGAGGACAGAGCGGCGTGCTGGTCAGCATGCTCTCCTGAAACAAAAGAAAAACGCCCAAATCGTCGAGGATTGGGCGTAAGTGCGCAGCAAGACAGGGGTTACGAGACAACTTTCCAGGCATGGATGGCGAGCAGCGCCCAGCCCGCGAGGAACAGCACGCCGCCAATCGGCGTAATCGCGCCAAGCACCTTGATACCGGTCATCGCCAGCGTGTAAAGGCTGCCGGAGAAAATCAGCGTCCCGGCGGCAAAGCACCATCCGGCCCAGACGAGGCCCGAAGAGTCCGGGTACCATTTGAGCAACAAGGCGACGAGCACGAGCGCCAGAGCGTGAGTCGTCTGGTAGGTCACCCCGGTATGGAAAATGCCAAGTGAATATTCGTCCAGCTTTTCTTTCAGGGCGTGAGCGCCAAATGCGCCAAGCGCGACAGAAAGAAAGCCGCTAATACTGCCCAGCAGCAAAAACAGCTTCATGCGTGATTCACTCCTTCTACGTTCTCCATTATGCACATGTGTCCACCTTTATTGTACCGCACAACGATGGCCCATGCCCAATTGCAATTTGATGAACAGCACGCCGGACAATCGTACAGACCGCTTGTCAGCTTCCGACATAGAGTGAAGTAGTGCAGCGGCTTCATTTTCAGGCTGTTGTCTAGGGAGGTGACGTGGACATGAGCAAATGGCTTTCCTTGGCAGGTGGTCTTCTCGGTGGCTACGCTTTGCTGGAAACTCCGTTGGATGGCACGTTCTTGAATGGGCTGAATCCGGTTGTGGATGGAATTGGCCTCATCACCATGCTGGTCTTCTCGGGCGCACTTATTTATACTGGCGTGCGCGACTGGTTCCAGAAATAAGGACAACACAAAACGATAACAAAGGCGCTTCCTGATGTGAGGGCGCTTTTTCTTGCTCCCAAAAACAGACAAAGACCGTTTTTTCACAAGAACGCTGGCGTCTTTTCCCCATCAGCCCCATATACATAAAGTAGGCTTTGGCGAATGGAGGGGGAAAGACAATGACAGGCGACGAGCGCAAAGAACTGGAGCGATCCATTGATGAGATCACGGAGATAGCCAAGGGGTTCAACCTTGATTTTTATCCGATGCGATACGAAATTTGCCCGGCGGATATCATTTATACGTTTGGCGCGTACGGAATGCCGACCAGGTTTTCGCACTGGAGCTTCGGGAAGAGCTTCTACCGCATGAAACTCCAATACGACCTGAACCTGAGCAAAATTTACGAGCTGGTCATCAACTCCAACCCGTGCTACGCGTTTTTGCTCGACGGCAACTCGCTGATCCAAAACAAGCTGATCGTAGCCCACGTGCTGGCCCACTGCGACTTTTTCAAAAACAACATGCGCTTCTCCAACACGAATCGCGACATGGTCGAGAGCATGGCCGCCAGCAGCGAGCGGATTCGCCAGTACGAGATCGAGTACGGCAAGGAAGCGGTGGAAAACCTTTTGGATGCGAGCCTGGCGATTCAGGAGCACATTGATCCGGGCCTGCTTCGTCCCAAGCTCAGATGGAAGCGGGAGTCTGAGGAGCCGACGAAAAAAGGCAAGGTCGAGCGCACTTCGCCATACGACGACCTGTGGCGCCTGGACCGCAAAGAAAAAGTCGAGGCCGATCCGGCCAAGCAAGTGCGCAAATTCCCGCCCGAGCCGGAAAAAGATTTGCTGCTGTTCATCATGGAGTACAGCGATGTGCTGGACGATTGGCAGCGCGATGTGCTGACGATTATCCGCGACGAGATGCTCTATTTCTGGCCGCAGTTGGAGACGAAGATCATGAACGAAGGCTGGGCGACCTACTGGCATATGCGCATCTTGCGCGAGCTGGATCTGACGGAGTCGGAGACGATTGAATTTGCCAAGCTGCATTCCTCGGTCATCCAGCCGTCGACGACGAGCATTAATCCATATCATTTGGGCTTGAAAATTTTCGAAGACATTGAACGACGCTGGGACAATCCGACAAAAGAAGAGCAGGAGCGCTTCGGACGCAAGCCGGGAGAGGGACGGACGAAAATTTTTGAAGTGCGCGAGCTGGAGTCGGACATCAGCTTCATTCGCAACTTCCTGACGAAAGACCTGGTGAGCGATCTGGACCTGTACATGTTCGGCAAGCAGGGCAACGACTGGGTCGTGACCGAAAAGCAGTGGGAGCAGGTGCGCGACGGGCTTGCTGCCACGCGGGTCAACGGCGGCTTCCCGTATGTGCTGGTGCACGATGGAGACTACTTGCGGACTGGCGAGCTGCTGCTCAAGCATCACTTTGAAGGACTGGAGCTGGACGTGAAGTACGTGGAGAAGACGCTGCCCTACATTTACACGCTGTGGGGAAAAAATATCCACCTGGAGACGACAGTGGAAGATCGGCAAGTGATATTTACGTACGATGGCAAAAAGGTGCACCGCCGCTTTTTGTGAAGCGAAAGAAAGCCGTACGTCCGGTGGAAGGCATAGCCGGATGTACAGCTTTTCTGCTGCGCCGGGCAGGATTTAGCCGCGGATTGTGGAAATTTTTCGAAGAAAGAGCGGTTTACCTACTTCCCGGGAGGTTCTTCACATGACAAAGCACGTAGCGGTTATCGGATCAGGGGTTATGGGGCATGGGATCGCCCAGCTTTATGCGCTGGCAGGCTTCCCTGTTTCGCTGTATGACCTGCAGGAAGAATTGCTGCACAAAGCAAAGGCGAGCATCGAACAGAGTCTGGCGCTGCTGGAACAAGAGGGAGTCATTACCGGACAAGACAAGTCCAATGCGCTGGAGCGGATTACGCTGACTACCGATTTGCAGCAGGCGGTGGCCGATGCCGATGTGATTACAGAAGCGGTGCCGGAAGTGATCGAGCTGAAGTGGCAGTTGTTTGCGACGCTGGAGCAGTACGCGAAGCCGGAGGCGATCATCGCGTCCAACACCTCGACGTTTTCGATTGCGCGGCTGATTGAAAAAGCACAGTCGCCGCACCGTTTTATCATCACCCACTTTTTCAACCCGGCGCAGCTCGTGCCGCTGGTCGAGATTGTCCGCCACGAAAAGACGGCGGAGGAAGTCGTCAGAGCGACAGTCGAGCTGATGAAGCGGATTGGCAAGGCGCCTGTGCTCCTGAAAAAAGATGTGCCAGGCTTTATCGCCAACAGGCTGCAAGCGGCGCTGATGAGAGAGGCGTTTCATTTGCTGGCGGAAGGCGTGGCTGACGCGGAGGAAATCGACACGGTCATGAAAGAAGGCATCGGGTTTCGCTGGGCGTTTGTCGGTCCGATCGAAACGGCGGACTTCGGCGGCCTCGATACGTGGAAGCGGGTTATGGACAATTTGGCGCCAGAGCTGGACCAGTCCACAACGGCTCCGGCGATCATCGCCGAGCGCGTGGAAAAAGGCGAGCTGGGAACCAAATCCGGAACGGGCATCTACGCGTACGAGCGCACCTCTGTCGCAGAAAAGCTGCATGCCAGAGATGAGCAGTTCATCCGTTTGGCCAAGCTGAAAAAAAGTCGCTAGAGCGAAAGCTGGGCACAAAAAGGTCGGGGTTGATCCCGGCCTTTTTGCGCCGAAGATGAGCAATTTTCTTGCGCCATCTGCCAAAAGCACGTTGATTTTCGCCCGGTTCACGGTTGCGATATAAATGACGTATCCGCTTCTCGATACGACAGTACGCCAGTTTCGATCGAATTCCGAACGCAGAACCCGGCTGGAGTACACTTGATTTTCCACGCGTGTCGCCGTTTTTTTCATAGAGATCAACACCTCCTGTCCCTTTCACTGTATGCAGCAGCATGGCAATGGTGTGGACAAGTGTGCGTAGATAAGCCCCTATTTTTGTTGCATCGGACTGGCAAGCGTACTATGATAGCAGCAAGGACGGCAACTGCAGTGCTATAGCCTGCAGGCGTGCCGGGGAAAAAGGAGTGAGCGAGCATGGCAAAAAGCAACGCACGCAAGCAGCGGGAAAAGCTGGCGCGGGAAGGCAAGCGCAACCCGGAGCTGAACAGAAGCATCTTCGCCTTTGCCGACATGAGGCAGCGGACGACGAAGACCAAAGCGGAAAAACTGAATCAGCAAAAGCACAAGAGGTCGTTATCCTGGCAAAGTGATGACGGCCTTTTTCGTTGCCGTTTTTCTGTCCCCTGTTTTGTGATAGCATGTAGCCAATAGCCAGCGCGATGAGGTGAATCCATGGAAAACACTCCCTTTACCGTTTAGCGGCTGCTGCAGCTACCCGTTTTTCGCGGAGCGGAAATCATGGCCGGACGCGAAGGAATTTCCAAAGAAATCTACTACATAAGCTCCGTCGAAATGCCTGATCTGACAGGGTTTCTCCGCCCGAACGAGCTGATTATCACGACAGGCTACGCGTTTCGCCACGAGCCAATGCTGCTCTGCCGGCTGCTGGATGAGATGCACCGGATCGGCAGCTCGGCAATCGGCATCAAGACGAGAAGAGTCATCCAGGAAGTGCCGCCCGAGGCGCTGTACATACCAATCAGGGAGGAACAACGATCTCGTTGAAGCAAACGATGACGAAGCACAGATCGTCCCGCCGCTACGGCTGCATGAAAGTTTTCCGGACTTTGGCGGGGAAGCGGCAGAGTAAGCAAGCAACGGGGAGCCCGTCGTCTTGTCCGCCGCGCTCATGGCGAAGCTTGTTTCGGAATGGGTATAGCGTGAAAAAAGAAAGCCGGCCGGGGACTGGCTTTTTGGCGGAAGGGAAACGAAGGCTGCACGGAGCTTTTCGTTTGCGAACAGGCAGATTGGGTTGTAGGAAACGGCGGGATTGCTTATGCTAGGAGGACAGCTATAAGCAGAAATGAGGCATGCGCGAATGAATGAGCGTGTTACTGGCGCGTCCAGCCCAGCCGTCCATCCCGAGTGCGCGAGGGCGATCCGGCAGCTTTTGCAGTTGCAGGAGCCGAAGCGCGAAGACTTTTTGGCGCTTCGCACGTACGGCAATGATCGTTATTCGTCCATGGGCTGGGAGGAACTGCAATCGTATATAAATGAAAAGACGGTAGTCATCGTCGAGCAGTTTGAAAACGAGCAAAACATCATGTCCGCGCTGCGCTGGGTTGCGCGAGGGCTGCCCGTCTGGCACGCGATTCGCAAAGTGAAGGCGGATTACTCCGTGTACGGATACAAGGGGCAAAGTTAGGGGGGGGCTGCTCGCACCAGCCTCGCCCGGCACGTCCAAAATGCAAAGAGAAGAAAAGTCTGTCAGAGTGGCAGACCTTTTCTATTTTTGATAACGCTTACGGCAAAAAAGTGCAGGCAAATCCGAAAAAAATACTGCACGCGAAAATGAAAAGGTCTATTATTGTCACTATCATCATCTTTGGAGGGGGCCATCATGACAGAATTCTTACTTAGCTTACTACAGATCATCATCGTCAATCTGGTCTTGAGTGGGGACAACGCCGTCGTGATCGCGCTGGCTTGTCGCAACTTGCGTCCAGAGTTGCAAAAGAAAGCAGTCTTCTGGGGCGGCTTCGGAGCGATCGGACTGCGGGTCATCCTGACCTTTATTGCTATTTGGCTGCTCCAGATCCCGTTTGTTCAGGTGGTCGGGGGACTTTTGCTCATCTGGATTGCCGTCAAGCTGCTGAAGGGCGAGGAAGAGGAGACCCATATTGGCGGCGGCTCGAACATGTTGGAGGCGCTGAAAACGATTATTTTTGCCGACCTCATCATGAGTCTGGACAACGTTATTGCTGTGGCGGGGGCTGCGAACGGAAACATGCTGCTCGTCGTCATCGGACTTGCCGTCAGCATCCCGCTGATTATTTGGGGCAGCCAGTTGCTGATGCTTTTGATGAACCGTTTTCCGGTCATCGTGCTGTTGGGGGCGGCTTTGCTCGGTTACACCGCAGGCGAGATGATCGTCGGCGACAAAGTAGTCGGAGCGTTTCTGGAAGGGGTGTTGCCAGCGCTGCACATCATTTTGCCGGTCGCTTTGGCACTGGTGGTCATTGCTGTTGGCACGTACCTGAAGCGCAAGCGTGAAAAATCAGGGGAGGACCGCGTCGCACAAGACCACGCGGAGACACTGTAGCCATGGAATATCGGGACTGGTCGATTCTCCAGACGCTTTATCGGGAACAAAACATCACCCGGACGGCAAAAAGTCTGTACTTGTCCCAGCCTGCCCTGACCAAACGGCTGCGGCAGATCGAAAAAGAGTTTGGCGTGCAAATTGTCCAGCGCGGCAGGCGAGGCGTCCACTTTACGCCAGAAGGGGAGTATTTGGCGAGTTGCGCGGATGAAATGCTTTTGCGTCTGCGCAAAATCAAGGAGCACGTCGCCAATATGGGCGAGCAGGTGAGCGGCACGCTGCGGCTGGGCGTCTCCAACTATTTTGCCCACTACAAGCTGCCAGGTCTGTTGAAGCTGTTCAAGCAGGAGTATCCGCTGGTAGAGTTCAAGGTCGTGACGGGCTGGAGCAAAGACGTGTACCAGTCTGTGTACAACCAGGATGTGCACGTCGGTTTTGTTCGCGGCAATTACAATTGGCCGGATGGCAAGCTGCTGTTGTTTGAGGAGAGCGTGTGCATCGTCTCCAAAGACCCCGTCGATGTAGCCGACCTGCCGAGCCTGCCGCGCATTGACTACAAGACAGACCCGCTATTGCAGGCGCTGGTGGACAGTTGGTGGGCCGAAAACTACTCTTCGCCGCCCCGGATCGGAATGGAAGTGGACAAGGCGGATACGTGCGGCGAAATGGTCGCAAACGGACTCGGCTACGCCATTCTCCCCCGCCTGGTCGCAAACGGCAAACAAAACTTGTACCTGATCGAAATTAAGGACGCCGCGAACAAGCCCGTCAAGCGCAGCACCTGGATGTTTTACCACAAGGCATCCCTGGAGCTGCAAAATGTGAGAGCCTTCGTGAACTTCATGCAGCGCATGGATTTTCCGCATTCGTATTAAACGCCAACAGAGCGGGCGACCAGCCGCGGACCGCTGCTTCGAGAACAGGATGACTTCTCGAAGGCAGCGTTTTTCTTTTTCTGCCATTCGCGCAAGGAATCGCCCGCGATAACGAATGGCTATTTTTCAGATGGCTTTTTCTGGCGTACACTGGAGGTACAGCAAGAGAGCAACAAAAGCAACGTCAGACAAGAAAAGAGGGATCAGCATGCTTTTGCTTCGCATATTGCTCACGCTGCTGCTCGGTTCAGTGGGAGGCTGGCTGTTTGCCGAGGTGCTTCACAGCCCGCTGCCGTGGTTGATCGGTTCCTTGCTGGCGACTGTCGCGGCGACCATGCTCGGGGTGCAAAAGCTGTGGATTCCGGGCTGGTTCCGTCAGGCGGGACTGATTGTGATCGGCATATCGCTTGGCCTGCGCATGACGCCGGATATTTGGCAGACCATGACAGATCATATCGGTTTGATGCTGATCGCCACGCTGCTCACAGTGCTAATCAGCCTGCTCAACGCGTGGATTTTTTACAAAATGGGCAAGGTCGATCGGGTTACGGCGATCTTCAGCAATATTCCCGGCGGTCTGTCGGAAATGGTGACGATCGGCCAGTCTGTCGGCGGCAATCAACAGGTGATCTCGATTTTTCACTCGATTCGTGCGGTGACGATCGTTTTGTGCACGCCATTTTTAATCTCCTGGCTGTTTGACGGGCACGCCTCGTCTGTGGTGCTGTCGACAGGCGGTCACGTGCTGGAGTGGCTCCCGACCATTTTGCTTGTCACAGCCAGTCTGATCGGTGCGCTGGTGGCTACCCGCTGCTCCATTCCTGCGCCGTATTTGCTTGGCCCGTTGCTGATTGCCGCACTCGTCTCCCTGAATACACCGTGGACGGGCGAGAATCCGGCGCTGGCAGGAGGGCTGGTCAAAGCCGCGCAAGTGTGGATCGGAGTAAGCATCGGGCTTGGTTTTCGCAAAGAAAACATCCGAAAACAAAAGCGTTTTTTCCTGCTCGGCGCCATACATTCGCTGCTGCTGTTCGGCATGGTGACGGCGATGGCTGTGGGCCTGGCCTATTTCGCCAACATAGAAGTGGCGACGAGCATTTTGGCGACGGCGCCTGGCGGAATTGCCGAAATGAGCTTGACCGCCATGTCGATCGGGGCAGATCCGCTGCTCGTGACGGCCTTCCAGTTGTTTCGCGTCCTGTTTGTGCTCACGCTGTTTTCCTTCGGCGGGCGTAGCTGGGGAAAACGGCATCGGGCCGAGGCGGCAGCGACTTTGGACAGAACGGCCTGACGTTGGCAAAACGGAGGGCGGCAACAAAATCCGGCAGCATCAATGAGCAATAACAGAATCCGGTAGCACCAAGCGAATACGAAAGCCTGCAGCCTGTTTGCGAACAGCGAAGCTGCAGGCTTTTTTTATCGGGACAAGCAAAAATCTTCTACCGATCAACAAAAAGCGCCGCTTCACAATTAAGACACAAAGGAAAAATGTAACAATCGCTAGTTCAATAGGTTTGTGGAAAAAGTTTTGACAAATTTTCAATAAAAATTTGAACAAAACATGAACAAAAAGTGAATTTTGTGTTACAATAAGTTCAACAAAGAAAACGACGCAAGGTAAAATTCCAAAACGACAGGGGTTTTGAACCATGAATACAGATAAAAAAGCTGCTGACTTGCTGAGATGGATCGCTTGGACAGCAATTGCAATCGGCGGATTGTTGATGGCGTTTACTGCAAGCGATTTCAGAGCGGAGAACTTCCCGTTGATGGTATCCATCGGATTTTTGATCGCAGGCATGAACATTTTCATCATGAGCACGGTTTTCCGCTTGATGAATCTGCGCAAACAAGAAGTGTAACAAAACGATGCCAAATCCATAAAGGAAACCTCTCATTTCTTCCTTATATAATGAGAGGTTTTTTGTTGCCTGTAGCTGAAAAATAACGGAAACAATAGCGGAAAAACCGAACACCGCTTACGCAAATGCGCGGCGTAGCCTTCTTTTTGGAGCTGTCCAAGAGGAAGGCTTTTTTTATTTAAATTGAAAGCACAAAACGGAGGCGATCAAACTGGATATTATATCCATATTTGGGTGTGGTTGTGCATCCGAGGGGATTCCTAACAAGAATTTGAGCAACTCGTGACTGCTTCGTGAACACTTTGTCACAGAAAAGCTACGAATTATTGAACGTCCGAAAAAACAAGTACAAAAGTTGAGCGTCTCTGCTAGTATGTATATGCGGTTATCTGGTATGTTCACTTTCGTTAAAAAAATCTCTGCTGAGTCCTGTTCGAAGATGGATTCCATCCTCTGCGTGAAAGACTCAGAGGGGAGGCGAACGCGAATAGCGGATGCACCATCAGTTTAGATGCTTGTTGTTTTGTGAAAGAGGAGGGATTAGGAGAATGAGTGGAGGAAAAATGCTGAGGCAAATCCACTTTTGGATCTTGGCAGCGTTGACCACCGTCCTGCTTTCAGGCTGTGGTAGTGAGTATCTTGTCTTGAATCCTAAGGGGCCTGTAGCAGAGACGCAGTACAATCTCATTATTATTTCCACTATATTGTGCGCTGTCATCATCGTTCCGGTTCTTGCGCTTACCGCTTTTATCGTCTATCGATATCGGGACAAACCGGACAACAAGGCACCTTACAAGCCAGAGTGGGCACACAACACGGCCCTCGAAGCAATCTGGTGGGGGATTCCGGTGGTCATCATTGCGATCCTGGGATACTTTACCGTTCGCGATACGTATGTGTTGAAAGAGTCTCCGAATAAAGAAGTAGCTCCAATGACGGTACAAGTGACCGCGTTGGATTGGAAATGGATGTTTACTTACCCTGAGCAAAACATTGCGACGGTCAACCACCTGGAGATTCCGGTTGGCGTACCGGTTCACTTCCAGATTTCTGCGGAAGCGCCAATGAACTCTTTCTGGGTACCATCGCTTGGCGGCCAGGTTTACGCGATGGCAGGGATGGCGACCGAGCTGTACTTGCAAGCTGACGAGCCGGGCGAATACGCCGGATTCAGCTCCAACTTCTCCGGTGAAAAATTCGCTCACATGCAGTTCAAAGTTGTAGCGAAGCCGAAAGAAGAGTTCGACCAGTGGGTCAAAGAAGTAAAAGGCACGAGCCCAGCAATGACGAAAGAAGATTACAACGAGCTGAAAAAACAAGGATTGTCCGAGAAAAAGCTGTACTCTGCATTCCCGGAAGGCTTGTTTGAAGAGATTGTGCAACGATACAGCCATGGTCACGATATGGACCATGTGATGAAAAAACAGCCTGCTCCGACAGGTGACAAGTCAAAAGAAACTTCGCAAGAGACGCAACAGTCGACTGATATGAGCAACATGCATGGAATGGATCATTCCAGTATGAAACATTAGGCGAAAGGGAGGAGGAATACCACGTGTGGGAGGACATTAAAGAATTTGCATCCACGTTCTTCGTAACTGGTGACCCACTGATTTACGGTGCGGACGTATCGATTGTGCTGACAATGCTCGCGATCGTGTTTGTCCTGACCAAATATAAAAAATGGGGTTGGCTCTGGCGTGAATGGCTGACTACCGTTGACCATAAACGTATCGGGATCATGTACCTGATTTCATCGCTTCTCATGCTGTTCCGCGGTGGGGTTGACGCCCTGCTGATGCGTCTGCAGTTGGCATTCCCGAATCTGGAATTTTTGCATGCCGATCACTATAACGCGATCTTTACCACTCACGGTACGATCATGATTTTGTTCATGGCGATGCCGATGATGTTCGGTTTGTTCAACATGGTCGTTCCGCTGCAAATCGGGGCGCGCGACGTTGCGTATCCGTTTTTGAACGCACTCAGCTTCTGGCTGTTTTTCCTTGGGGCGATGCTGTTCAACCTGTCTTTCGTTATCGGGGGGTCCCCGGACGCAGGTTGGCTGTCTTATCCGCCATTGTCGCAAAATGATTTCAGTCCGGGACCAGGACAAAACTTCTGGATCTGGGGGATTCAAATCTCCGGTATCGGTAGTTTGGCAACAGGTATCAACTTTATCGTAACGATTCTCAAAATGCGTGCACCAGGTATGACGCTTACCAAAATGCCGCTGTTTAGCTGGTCTGTTCTGTCGTCCAGCATCATGATTATTTTTGCTTTCCCGATCTTGACTGTCACCATCGCACTTTTGTTCCTTGACCGCTTTGCAGGTGCGCACTTCTTCACGATGGATGGCGGCGGTAACCCGATGATGTACCTGAACCTCATCTGGATGTGGGGTCACCCTGAGGTGTACATCGTAGTTGTACCAGCGTTCGGTATTTTCTCTGAAGTTGTGGCGACATTCTCGCGCAAACGCATTTTCGGTTACAAATCCATGGTGTGGGCTTTGATGGCAATTGCGATCGCGTCCTTCTTCACATGGGCTCACCACTTCTTCACAATGGGTACAAGCGCCAGCGTTATCGCCTTCTTTGCGATCTCGACGATGGTCATTGCGATTCCGACCGGTGTGAAGGTGTTTAACTGGCTGTTTACGATGTTCCGTGGTCGGATATCCTTTAAACAACCGATGCTGTGGACCATTGCGTTCATTCCTTGCTTCCTCGTAGGGGGAGCGACAGGTGTCATGCTGGCGGTAGCTCCGGCAGACTACCAGTACCACAACAGCTACTTCCTGATCGCCCACTTCCACCAAGTGTTGATCGGTGGGGTTGTGTTCGGTTACCTGGCAGGTATTTACTACTGGTGGCCAAAACTGTTCGGCTTCAAGCTGGATGAGAAGCTGGGACGTTGGGGCTTCTGGTTCTGGAACATCGGTTTCTATATTTGCTTCATGCCGCAATACGCGCTTGGCTTTATGGGTATGACTCGCCGTTACTACACATACGGCTGGGATCGCGGTTGGGAAGACCTCAACCTCGTATCGACTGTCGGTGCGTTCATGATGGGGATCGGCTTCATTTTCCAAGTATGGCAAATCGCTTACAGCATCAAGCACGGAGAACGGGATACGACAGGGGACCCATGGGATGCACGTACCCTGGAGTGGTCGATTCCATCTCCAGCGCCGTTCTACAACTTCGCCGTCGTTCCGCATGTGAAAGAAGCGGATGACTGGTGGGCAACAAAACAAGCAAAAGCAAATGGCACGTATAAACAAGAGCCGGCGCATTTGGAACCGATTCATATGCCGAAGAACTCTGGTATTCCGATTATCATGTCGACCTTCTGGTTCTTGATCGGATTTGGATTCACCTTTGGATGGGTATGGATGGCCGTAGTTGGATTCATCGGAGTTGCCGTGTGCATGTGGGTACGCTCCTTCCAATATGATACGGATTATTACGTACCGGTGGATGAAGTGCGTCGCACGGAGGCTTCACTGGGGAGGGTGTTGTAATGATGGCTAATCATCACGACCATAGTCATGGCCACGACCATCATGAAGAGCATGAGCAACTAAAGGTTCTTGGCTTCTGGATTTTCGTTGTTACGGACTGCATTTTGTTCGGTACGCTGTTTGCCACCTATGCAGTAATGATGCATAGCTTTGCAGGCGGACCGACTGGAAAAGAACTGTTTGAAATGCCTGGGATCATCGCTTCAACTTTTATCCTGTTGACCAGCAGCTTTACGAGCGGACTTGCTGTGCTGGCGATGAACAAAGGAAAAGTAAAAGAACTGATCGGATGGCTGGCGGTTACAGCCGTCCTGGGTCTGGCCTTCGTCGTGCTGGAGATCAACGAGTTTACGCACTTGGCGCATGAAGGAGCAACCATCGCGACTAGCGGTTACTGGTCCGCCTTCTTCACCCTGGTTGGAACGCACGGGTTGCACGTAACCATCGGTCTGTTCTGGATGGTCGCGCTGATGATGCAGTTGAAGCGCCGCGGTATCAATGCGGTGACTCGCCGCAAAATCACCAACCTGAGCTTGTACTGGCACTTCCTGGACGTTGTGTGGATCTTCCTCTTCACAGTCGTCTATCTGATGGGGGTGATGTAAGATGACACAACATCAAAATCATGGCAATCACGATCACGGGTCGCTGAAGTCGTACGTCATCGGCTTCGTCCTCTCGATTGTGCTGACCATTATCCCGCTGGTGCTGGTCATGAACCAGATGCTCGAAAAAACGGCTCTCGTAATCACGATCTTGGTGATGGCCATCTTGCAATTCGTTGTTCAACTGTTCTTCTTTATGCACATTCGCGAGGGAGAAAAACCGCGCTACAATGTACAGACATTGATCCTCGGTCTCGTGATCGTGTTTACGATCATCGCAGGTTCCATCTGGATCATGATGTTCAACAAATACTAAGCAGCATTATAGGGAAAAAGCCAAAAGGCGTGAGTCAAGCGATCGGTTGCTTGTCTCGCGCCTTTTTCTTGCTCCGTCATGTTTAGCGTGCTAAGATAGACGGAAATTATTGACAGCACATTCGAAAGGCAGTGGGAGTATGGCAGAGCAGCTCGCTTTGGTCAAGCCTTCCGCCCGGCGACAGCAGGAGTATTTGGCTTATTACGAAGAATGGAAGCAAAGCGGGGAACCGTTTGTCCCTTGGGTGGCCGGGCGCGAGCCGCACGATTTTGGCGCTTACCTGGCGTTTCTTGCCAGCGAGGGAAGCGAAGAAAGTATTCCGGCCGGCTGGGTTCCGCACTCAACCTACTGGCTGGTGAACGGCGAGGACAAAATCTTGGGGGTAGTCAACATTCGCCATCGCCTGAACGAGCATTTGTACAACGCAGGCGGCCATATCGGCTACGGCATCCGGCCGAGCGAAAGACGAAAAGGCTACGCGACGGCGATTCTCGCGCTCGCGCTGGACAAGACGAGAGAGCTTGGCCTGGAGCGGGTACTGGTTGTGTGCGATCGGGACAATACCGGCTCGGAAAAAACAATTCGCGGCAACGGCGGGGTGTTGGAATCCGAGTTCACGGAAGCGGACGGCAATGTGGTGCGGCGGTATTGGATTGCATTGTGACTGAGCCAATCCCAGCGATTAAGACGCTACCAGTGACAAAGGCTATCGTTTTCTTAAAAAAAGGCACACGCGTCCTTTCTATTTTTACCTGCCGCAAAGTTCGCGAATGTTTTTACTGCCGCCAACCCTTTTCTTTTTCAAAACAAAGTATATAATTATGTTGTGTAACGTATTTTGGAAAGGGGAGATTTCTTTGTTTGATATCGTGATTGTTGGAGCAGGCCCAGCGGGTGGAAGCGCAGCATTGTTTGCCGCGAAGGCGGGGAAAAAGACGTTGTTGATTGACAACGACAAGAGCATGACCAAACGCGCGTGGATGGAAAACCACTATGGCATCATGGAAATCTCGGGCCCTGACCTGATCGAGACAGGGAAAAAGCAGGCTGCCAAATTCGGGGCCGAGCTGGTGGAAGACCAGGTAACTAACGTGAGGAAAACCGAGCAAGGACTGGTCGTGGAGACAGCGGAAAAAGGCTCGTTCGAAGCGAAGCATGTCATTTTGGCGACAGGCGCGGTAGTGGCGCTTGCCGAAGAGATTGGCGTCAAGACAAAAGATGGCACGGAGCCGCGCATCAAGTCGATCGTAGACGTTGACGCACAAGGAAAAACGAACATCGAAGGCATTTGGGCGGCAGGCACGTGCGCAGGCGTGAGCGTACATACGATCATTACCGCTGGCGACGGGGCGAAAGTCGCGATTAACGTCATCAGCGAGCTGAACGGCGAGCGTTATGTCGATCACGACGTGTTGAAAACAAACTGAGCTTTAGATGTACAGGCACCTTCTCTTTTCTGAAGAGAAGGTGTTTTTTCGCAGCAGTAGCAAACGGTTCCTGCCCTATATTTTGCAGACATATGGTCAAATTTGAATATAATAGACTATATTAGTTTGATTTGACTGTTAGGAGGAAAACGGCAATGATTGCCAAGGAAAGCAACGTAAATTTTGTCGTCGCAGCGCTCATGCTGGGGCTGTTGATCGCGTCCATGGACAACACGATTGTGGCGACAGCGATGGGGACGATTGTGGGCGAGATGGGCGGCATGGACAAATTCGTCTGGGTGACGTCCGCGTACATGGTCGCGACGATGGCCGGGATGCCGATTTTCGGCAAGCTGTCCGACATGTACGGGCGCAAGCGGTTTTATATTTTCGGCCTGATCGTTTTTTTAGTGGGCTCCATTTTGTGCGGGACGGCGAGCAGTATTGTCGAGCTGAGCATTTATCGCGCGATTCAGGGGATTGGCGGCGGCGCGTTGATGCCGATTGCCTTCACGATCATTTTTGATGTGTTTCCGCCGGAAAAACGCGGGAAAATGACTGGGCTGTTCGGGGCGGTTTTCGGTACGTCCAGCGTGTTCGGGCCGCTGCTTGGCGCGTACATTACGGAGTATGTCAGTTGGCACTGGATTTTTTACATCAACGTGCCGATCGGGGCTTTGTCGCTCTGGTTTATCAGCGTGTACTACAGAGAGTCGCTGGAGCACCGCAAGCAAAGCATCGACTGGTGGGGAGCGATTACGCTTGTCGGAGCGATTGTCAGTCTGATGTTTGCCCTGGAGCTTGGCGGCAACCAGTACGCCTGGGATTCCGTGCAGATCATCGGGCTGCTCGCAGCCTTTTTGCTTTTGTTCATCATCTTTTTGTTCGTGGAAACGAAAGCGTCCGAACCGATTATTTCGTTTGCGATGTTCAAGCAGCGGCTGTTTGCGACGACGAACGCGGTCGCGCTGCTGTACGGCGCGGCTTTTATCATTACGACCGTCTTTTTGCCGATCTTTATCCAAGGGGTGTACGGCGGGTCTGCGACCAACTCCGGCCTGCTTTTGACGCCGATGATGCTCGCCTCTGTCTGCGGCAGCCAACTGGGCGGGTTTCTCACGACGAAGACGAGCTTCCGCAACATCATGCTGTTGTCCGCTGTCTTTTTCGTACCGGGGATTTTCCTGCTGAGTACATTGTCGCCCGACATGGCTCGTTCGACGGTCACGGTGTACATGATTTTGACTGGCTTTGGCGTCGGCTTTTCTTTTTCCGTATTGGGGATGTCGGCGATTCACGGCTTCGACATGCGGCAGAGAGGCTCGGCCAGCTCGACCAACTCTTTTTCCCGCTCGCTCGGCATGACGCTGGGCATTACCGTATTTGGCATCTTGCAGCGCAACCAGTTTGAAAACGGCATGGCTTCGACTTTTTCGGGGCAAGGAGCTGTCGGGGCGATCACGGACCCGCGCGCGATCTTGACGCCGGAAGCGCGGGCGGCTATCCCGGCTCCTGTGCTGGAGACGATCACGGACATTCTCGCTTCCTCGATTGCTCAGACGTTCATGTGGGCGCTCGTTCCTGCCATTCTCGCCGTCATCTGTATTGCGCTGATGGGGAACGAGAGTGCGCTCGGCAGGGCCAAAAACGCACCGCAAGCAAACCCGGAACGCGGGTAAGAGGAGAGGGCCATGAGTCTGAAATTGCTTATTTTAGGGCTGCTGATGGAAGGGGAGCGACACCCGTATGAAATCCAGCAGCAAGTGAAGACGCGAGGAATCGACTGCTACGTCAAGTACGCCAAAGGCTCCCTCTACTATGCGATCAATCAGTTGGAAAAGGGTGGGATGATCGAGGTTACGCAAGTCATTCGCGAGTCGAACCGCCCGGATAAGACAATGTACCGGATCACCAAAAAAGGGGAGGCAGAGTTCCAGGAGCTGCTTTTGCAGGAAATGCGCAAGCCGATGCAGTTGACAAACCCGATCTACGCAGCTCTGACTTTTGCTTCCCACGGCGATCCGGCGAAAATGGGAGAGGCGCTTGCTACAAACATCGAGGAGGTACAGCGGCAGGCTGCCTTGCTCGAATCGATTCTCGAGCAGCAGCGAGCGCGGCTGGATTGGGGAGCGAGGACGATTTTGCTCGGGGCGATCGAGCATCTGCAGGCAGAAGTGCGCTGGTTGGAGCGCATCCGCGAAGAAGCGTGGGGCCGCCAGTTTTGAATTTATTATGAACATTGGGCAATTCCCATCATTTTGATAGTTTTTCATTTATAATGATGATAATTACAGGCAAGGATGGTATCCGCTCATGATGAATACCGCACTCGGACGTTTTCGCGTCATCGGCATTATCGAAGGAATCTCGTATTTGGTATTGCTCTTGATTGCCATGCCGCTAAAGTACTATCTCGACTTTCCGGCCGCTGTAAAAATCGCCGGCTCGCTGCATGGGCTGTTTTTTGTCCTCTATATTTTGGCACTGGCGCATGTTACATTTAAAGACAGATGGTCTGTTCTCAAGGTGATTGGGGCGTTTATCGCGTCGCTCTTGCCATTCGGCAACTTCGTTCTGGATGCACGATTGAAAAAAGAGCAATAAAACAGCAGAGTTTGCAGCGAAAAAAGGCGGGTCAGCGTACCCGTCTTTTGAGCACCATCAGACAGAACCGATCATACATAAGCGCAACGCTGTTCAAATATGGATCGCGATGGGGGAGGATCTGTGTGGAGACCAGAATTTTGGCAGGTGTTCTTTTATGGGATAACGAAGGGCAATACGTTCTCGAAACCGGGATGGAGAATCGGTACAAGCTGGTGCTGCCACAGATCATCACATTTACGCAAAGCGATGAAAAAGTGGCGTCAGATGAATTGGGCGAGCAGCACGTCGGCAAAAACGTGATTGCCAGATGCTTTGTGTGAGCGAGGGTAGGCACGAGCCTATTCTGGAACGAAAAACGACAGACTATTCCGAAAAATAAAGGGGCGATGCACATGGAACTGCGCGAGCGATATACAAAAACAGGCGGAAATCAAAGGCTCCGGGTACGTCGTGGAATCGCTGGAAGCGGCGCTGCCTGGGCGGATGCTCGACCTGCTCGCGAAAAAAGAGTGGATAGAAGCGCTGGCGGGTAAATTGTACGAGCACAGCCGCGCCTAATCAGCCTCTCGCGGGGAAAAACCGACCGCACGAGCGGATTCAGGATTCACGCTGCCGTTGCAGGCTGGCTCAAGTATCCAGTCGGCAGCTTCGGCTGGGGATTTTGCGCAGTTCCGCACGTCGCCTAGCCTGCTCGTGCCGCCCTTTCCGACCGAGCAAGCACGGCTTGCGGTGGAAGATTTTTGCGCCTTTTTCCGTCTGGATTTTGCCTGGCAGATCGATTATATTGTAGTAATTGTGAGTACATAACATATTGGCCCGAGTAGATTCGGGTGGGGGTAGGGGAGCAATGGGCTTCGAGTTTGTGTGGATCATCATCGGGATCAATATTTTGTACGTGTCGTTTTTCACGTTGCGACTGCTGATGGTGATTAAAGGGTATCGTGTGCTCGCTTCGCTGTTGGCGATGGTGGAAGTATTCGTCTATTTGAAAGGACTCGCGATTGTACTCGACAACCTGGACAATCCGGTCAACCTCGCCGCTTACTGTATCGGTTGGGGAATGGGCGTGTACATCGGCAGCAAAATCGAGGAGTATTTGGCCCTGGGCTATGTCACCTTGCAGGTAGTGGTCGATTCCGTCGACCTGGATGTTCCTGTGCGGCTGCGCGAGCACGGCTTCGGCGTCACCTCCTGGGTGGCGGAAGGCCGGGACGGGCACCGCCTCATGATGCAGGTGCTGACCAAGCGCAGCAACGAGAAAAAGCTGTGGCAGCTCATTCATGAGATCGCGCCAAAAGCGTTTGTCATTTCCTTTGAGCCGAAAAACTTGAAGGGCGGCTTCTGGGTCAACCGCCTGCGCCAGTAGGAGCAGCCGTTCCTTTTCCAGTTGTAAAAGACGCCAGTCGTCTTCTGTGCCAAACAGGCAGGAAGCGGCTGGTTTTTTGTTTGTCTGCTCGGCCAAAAAGCCGGGTCCTACGCCTTTATTATTAGAAAATTATAAAGAGAAATAAAATACTTTGTATTTTTCTGTAGATTCGGGTAGTTCGTCCTTACCATACAAACTATGACAGAGAGCAAGGGGGGATCTGGTTGATTAGTTTTCATCAAGTCAACAAACATTACGGGAGCTTCCACGTCCTGAAAAACATCGACCTGCATATCAACCAGGGAGAAGTAGTCGTCGTCATTGGCCCGTCTGGATCGGGGAAAAGTACGATGGTTCGCTGTATCAACAGATTGGAAACGGTTACAAGCGGAGAGCTGCTGGTAGACGGGGTAAAAGTAAACGACAAAAACACCGACATCAACAAGCTGCGCCGCAATATCGGCATGGTGTTCCAGCACTTCAATCTGTATCCGCACAAAACCGTGTTGGAAAACATCACGCTGGCGCCGATCAAGGTGCTGGGCGTATCGCAGAAGGAAGCGGAAGAAACCGCGCTCTACTACCTGGAAAAAGTAGGGATTCCGGAGAAGGCGGAAAAATTTCCGACCCAGCTCTCCGGCGGCCAGCAGCAGCGTGTAGCGATTGCGCGCGGACTGGCCATGCGCCCGAAAATCATGCTGTTTGACGAGCCGACCTCGGCGCTCGATCCCGAGACGATCGGGGAAGTACTGGACGTCATGAAAAAGCTGGCGAAGGAAGGCATGACGATGGTCGTGGTCACCCACGAAATGGGCTTTGCCCGCGAAGTGGCAGACCGGATCGTGTTCATGGACCAGGGCAGGATTCTCGAAGAGGCTACGCCGCAAGAATTTTTCGAAAATCCGCGTGAAGAACGCGCGCGCCTGTTCCTGAGCCGGATTTTGAATCACTAGACATTCACTTAAAACAATAAAAAAGAGATGAGGGGTAATTCAGATGAAGAAAAGTGTATGGAAAAAACTTGCAGGTATGGGTCTTGTATTGATGCTGAGCGCAACCGCACTCGCAGGCTGTGGCGGGGGCAAGACAGAAGGCGGCGCGGCAGGCTCTGCATCGAATGGTGCGGCGGCTGGTGCCGGAACATTGGCAAAAATCAAGGAAAGAGACAAGTTTGTCGTAGGCGTGAAGTACGACCTGAACCTGTTCGGTCTGAAAGATCCGTCGACAGGCAACGTAGAAGGCTTCGACATCGACATCGCCAAAGCGATTGCAAAAAAAGTGCTCGGTGACGAAAACAAAATCGAGCTGAAGGAAGTTACCTCCAAAACGCGTATCCCGATGCTGAAAAACGGGGAGATTGACGCGATTATCGCGACGATGACCATCACCGAAGAACGCAAAAAAGAAGTAGACTTCTCCGATGTGTACTTCATGGCAGGACAGTCTTTGCTGGTGAAAAAGGACAGCCCGATCAACAGCATCAAAGACTTGCAAAAAGGCATGAAAGTGCTGACCGCAAAAGGCTCGACTTCCGCGAAAAACATTCGCGAAAGCGCACCGGATGCAGAAGTGCTTGAATTTGAAAACTACGCAGAAGCCTTTACCGCGCTCAAAGCTGGACAAGGTGACGCGCTGACTACCGATAACGCCCTGCTGTACGGAATGGCGAAGCAAGATCCAAACTACCGCGTAACCGAAGAAACATTCACCGAAGAGCCATACGGAATCGCGATCAACAAAGGCGACGCCGAGTTTGTAAAAACCGTGAACGACGTGTTGAAAGAAATGAAGGAAAACGGCGAGTACGACAAGATTTATGAAAAATGGATCGGGGAAAAACCAAAAAAATAAGCGGTTCGACTCCATGACGGATGAGCGGTTCACTCTGCCGCTCATTCCCTTATTTTCTTACGACTAGGGGGATCGCAACAGAGATGATCGATTTTTCTATCTTGTTTGAGCACTGGGACATGTTTATCGAAGGCTTCTGGAACACCGTGCAAGCCAGCCTGCTCGCTCTTGTCGGGAGCTTGGCTTTAGGGACGCTTTTCGCCATTTTTCGGATTTCGCCGATTCGCCCGCTCAACTGGATCGGTACGGCTTACGTCGAGTTTGTGCGCAACATCCCGCTGATTCTCGTCGTCTTCCTGTTCTTTGTCGGCTTGCCGGCGCTCGGGATTGTACTCGCGCCGTTTGTCGCTGGTACGCTCGGGCTGACTGTCTATACGGCAGCGTTTATCGCGGAGACGATTCGCGCCGGGATTCAAGCGATTCCAAAAGGGCAAATGGAAGCAGCCCGTTCCTCGGGTCTGACTTACAACCAGGCGATGCGCTACATCATTTTGCCGCAAGCGATCAAAGTCGTAATCCCGCCGATGGGCAACCAGTTTATCAACCTGGTGAAAAACTCTTCGGTGCTTGGCGTCATTGCAGGTCTTGACCTGATGTACTTCGGCGACCTGATTTCCGCTGATACGTTTGTGACGTTTGACGTTTACATTTTTGTCGCAGTCTTTTATCTGATTCTGACACTTCCGTTGAGCTTGCTCGTAGGCTACCTGGAGCGACGCTTGGCTGGAAGCCGCTAAGGGGAGGGGACATCATGGACTTTATCGGAGCATACGCGCCCAGTCATTTGACCTTCCTGCTAGAAGGTTTCTGGATTACCCTGCAGGTTGCCTTTTTATCGATTGTGTTCAGCTTCGCCATTGCCATCGTCGTAGGGGTGCTTCGCTACGCGAAAATTCCCGGCGTCTCCCAGGTGCTGGCTACCGCCGTCGAGCTGATTCGCAACTTGCCGCTCTTGTTGATTATTTTTTTCACGTACTTTGCCTTGCCGGAAGTCGGCATCAAGCTGGACAAGTTTTATGCGGCTGTGCTGGCACTGGTCATCTTCGAGGCGGCCATGCTGTCGGAAATCGTGCGCAGTGGTTTAAAATCGGTGGAAAAAGGGCAGATTGAGGCTGCGCGCTCCTCTGGCCTTACCTACGTGCAGACGCTCTGGCACATTGTGCTGCCACAGGCGCTCAGACGGATGGTTCCGCCCATCGTCAGCCAGTTTATCTCGCTTCTGAAAGACACTTCGCTCGCGGTCGTGATTGCGCTGCCGGAGCTGATGAACCATGCGCAAATCATCAATGGCCGCAACGTCAACTACGTGATTCCGACTTTCCTCTTGGTGGCAGTCATGTACTTTGTGGTCAACTACGCTTTGTCGATCGTATCCAAACGTCTTGAAAACAAACACGCCTGATGCAAAAGCATCTTTTCCGATCTCCAGTTCTTTGTAAAATAGGAATGGGAGATCTTTTTACGTGCTAAAGGGGGCATCTATGCGCGAGCGCCTGTTGGTCCTCATGATTATTATGCTGGCAACCGCCTTTTTCGGAGAGATGAAGGTCAACCCGCTCGGGGGAACGTTTCGTTTCTCGCTGGGGATTGCCGCTTTCTTTTTCGGCCTGCTCTGGTTTTCGTCCGTGCCCGTGATCTTGACCGGCTTTTTGACCGGGACGTTCATTCTCGTCTTCCGCGTCGGGCTGGATTTGTTGATGGAGTACCGCCCGTTGCTGGAGAGCGTGTCTGTCCATCTGCCGTCCGCGTTTTACTACTTCAGCTTCGCGATTTTGTTCCGTGTGCTGCGGGCCCGAGACTACCTGGAGTTTCCGCTGAAGATGGGGCTGATCGGCGCGTCCGTCGACTTTTTGTCCAACCTGGTCGAGCTGCGCGTGCGCGAGTATTTTACCGACTTTCCGCCGCTTACGTGGCAGAGCTTTTTCATGCTCCTGATCTTCGGCGTGTTGCGCAGCTTTTTTGCCGTCGGCTTGTACAACAGCGTCTCGATCCGGCAAATTCGCGCGGTCGGGGAGGTGCGGCAGCAGGAGCTGGAGCGGCTGCGGATGATAAATACAGAGCTGTACGAAGAGGCGTTCTACCTGCGCAAGTCGATGACGCAACTGGAAGACATCACGCGCGAGAGCTATCGGCTGTACAGGCGGCTCTTGACCTCGCAGCACGCCGAATCTCCGACGGCATTGACGATTGCCGAAAATGTGCATGAGGTGAAAAAAGATTCGCAGCGCATCCTCGCGGGCATCTCCAAGCTGATTAACCAGGAAGGGCTTGCTTCCCAGCTTCCGATCAGCGAGCTGTGCGAGCTGGTGATGAGAGCCAACCGGAAGTACGCCGAAATGCTGGGCAAAGAAATTCAGTTTACATGGAGCTGTTATGTCAGCTTGTCGACGAATCAAATCTACGCGCTGCTGTCTGTGCTGAACAATGTGGTCGCCAATGCAGTAGAAGCGATTGACGAATCGGGTAAAATTGTACTGAATGTCCAACTGGACGGACGGCACATCGTCTTTTCCGTGCTGGACAGCGGACCGGGGATTTCGCAAGAGGAACGGGAATGGGTGTTTGAACCGGGCTATACGACCAAGTATGATGAAAAAGGCAATGCGTCCACCGGCATCGGCCTGACACACGCCAGAGGCATCGTGCAGAGCTTGCAGGGACAACTGCAAATTTTGCACGACAGAGGGCTGTGGACGCATTTTGAAGTGCGGATTCCGACGGATCAATTGCTGAGAGGGGAGGGAGTATAGCCGATGATACGTTTCTTTTTGATTGAAGACGATGCCGTGGTGCGCCGCATGCTGGAGCGCATTATTGCAGACAGCGGCCTGGGCGAGATCGTGGGCCAGGCCAGCGATGGCAATCGCGTCTCCATCGACCAGTTGTACGGAGTGGATGTCGTGCTGATCGACCTGCTCATGCCAGGGCTAGACGGCATCCAGACGATCAAGAAGCTGCAAGCGGAAGGATTCACGGGCCGATTCATCATGGTTTCCCAGGTGGAAAACAAGGAGATGATCGGGGAGGCTTATTTGCAGGGGATTGATACGTTTATTCAAAAGCCGATCAACCGCCTGGAAGTCATTTCTGTGCTCAGGAGGGTATCCGATTACTTGACACTGGAAGCCTCGCTGCAATCCATCCGCAAGTCGCTGCAAATTTTGGATGTCAAAGGAAAAGAGCAGCCGGCGAGCGGGCTGAAAAAACCATCCTCGGACGAAGAGAGCCTCGCGCAAAAAGCGAGACAACTGCTGCTGCAGCTCGGAATCGCCAGCGAAGCGGGAGCGCACGATCTTTTGGTCATCATGGGCTGGCTCGCCCAGAACGAGCGGGAAGTGGACAAGCTGCGCGATTTGCAGTTGAAGGAGCTGTACACGCAAATTTTGACCAAGCTGCATGGCAACCTCGATGAACAGGCGCTGACCAAAGAAGTGCGAGCGATGGAGCAGCGCATTCGCCGCATGGTGCTGCAAGCGTTTACGCATTTGTCCTCGCTCGGCTTGACGGATTACGCCAACCCGACCTTCGAGCATTTTGCCCCGCGCCTGTTCGATTTCCAGGAAATTCGCCAGCGGATGCAAGAGCTGGAGGCCGGAGAAAAAACGACGAAATGCCGGATCAGCGTGAAAAAGTTTTTATCTGTTTTTTATATGGAAGCAAAAGCGATTTGAACCGGGGGAGAGCATTAAAATTGTAGCTGCCGATCATACTGGCAGCTTTTTATATTGTAGGTAAAAAGTATTGTTGTTCATTTGTTTGAAGTGCAAAAATTACCAAAATGATACTTAGATGTAGTAAAATAGGGGAAGGGGGGATTAGGAAAATGGAAAATACGTTAATGCGATGGGACCAATTGTTGAGCGGGGTTCGTTTGCGAGACCGAAAGGTGAAAGATCGAACTAAGGATAACGAATATGATCTGCGTAATGACTTTGATGACGACTATACCCGATTGGTAATCAGCTCGGCTGTTCGCAGACTTCAAGATAAGGCGCAGGTTTTTCCATTGGACAACAGTGATTTTGTACGTACACGTTTGACTCACTCTCATGAGGTAGCTACAATTGGCCGATCCTTGGGAATTAGCGTGGAAAAGTATCTTCACAAGCAAAAGCCTCAGGCCTTTCAAGAAGAGTCTGTTGGAAAGTTGAGTGCACTGCTAGCTGTTGCTGGCCTTGTTCACGATTTAGGAAACCCGCCTTTTGGCCATTTTGGGGAAGCGGCCATTCAAAATTTCTTTCGAGATTGGTTTAACGAAGATAATGTAAAAAAATTGACTTCGGTAGCTCCCCAAAATGTAGAGCAGATGCAAGCTGATTTTGAAAATTTTGAAGGAAATGCTCAATCATTTCGCTTGCTGACCAAACTGAATGGATTGGTGGATGAATACAGCTACAATCTCAGTGCAGCTTCGCTGGCAAGTATTTTGAAATATCCCCGATCTTCGCTTGAAGGAAACAAAAAGAAAAAGGAGCGACAGGCGAAAAAGCTCGGGATTTCCTATAAAAAGTTTGGGTATATGACTTCCGAACAGGACCGTTTTGAACTGGTTCGTGAATATACGGGTATTTTGTCCTTTCGCCATCCGGCTACTTTTTTGCTTGAAGCTGCAGATGATATTGCTTATTCGGCAGCGGATATCGAAGACGGTTGCAAAAAGAAAGTTCTGGATTATTCGATTATTACAGATGTGTTTGCGGAATTCTTTACGACGGAAGAAGAGAAAAACTTACTCGATTCATTTAGGAACGACTTTAAGCAAAATACTGAGGAACGACGTTCAGATCGCTTGGACAACGCAGTGCAGAAGTTGCGGATTAAAGCGCAAGGACTCATGATTCATGGAGTAGTTGAAACGTTCCTTCTTACGCACGATAAAATTTTAAATGGCGAATTTGATGACGAGATTCTCGAGAAGTCAAAAGCGGCAAAGGTTAGGGAGGCGTTTCGAACCCTCGCAGAGAATTATATTTTTCCTAATCAGGAAATAATCACACGCGAGCTTGTTGGAGGGAAAGTTATCCGCGGGCTGCTAGAGATCTTTGTGAGTTCAGTAAGTAGCGATAACATTTATGATGGAAAGGAATTGGAAAGAGATATCTTCAAGTTCCACGATGAATTTGCTCCCTCGGAGAAGGGAAAAAACTTTATGCTGATCTCTGATAACTATCGTTACCTTATGCAGAAGTATCCGTTCTCGCTTCAAGCGGATAAATCGCCTAGTCTGTATGACCGATTATTGCTGGTCACAGATTTTGTTTGTGGCATGACTGACACTTATGCGCTAGAATTGTATCAAAAGCTATCGGGCATAAAATTGTAAGGAGGGCTACCTATGGGCGGGGCATGGAAATGTGCTCAAGATGACTATAAGCAGACAGTTGTAATCCTAAAAAGGATTGAACTGCTAAGACAAGTCAGCCCACAAGTAGATCGATTGCTAAACGACCTTAGTTCCTATGGCGATTTAATTTTTATTGGCGGCGCAGTGCGGGACTTGGCTGAGTACAGAACCCCACGTGATTACGATATTATTGTCGATAGCTCACATACGGATTTTTCGGCAGCTTTTTCGGGCTTGTCTTATAAGAAAAATCGCTTTGGAGGCTATAAGCTAAAGGTAGATGGGATTGAATTTGATATATGGGGAATACAAACTAACTGGGCTTTTCGCGAACGCTTACTAGTTCCGTGTTTTGAGAATATATCAAAAGGGGTTTTTTTTAATTTTGATGCACTTTGCTTCCATTTACAGTGGCAAAGCCTTGACTGTACGCATTTCATGGAAGCTATAGATAATAAAGTGCTGGATATTTTGCTGGATGATGAAGCTGTATGGAAAAATCCAACACCGGAAGTCAATGTTGTCCGAGCGTGGAAGATACATAAGACACGAGGACTGCAATTTTCTGATCGAGTGAGGAAATATATCAGGGATTGGGCTGCTACTGCTGATAATCCTCAAGAGAGACTTTTAGAGGCAGAACGTAAGCATTACGGAGATAAGAGTAAGTATTCCTATGAGGACTATGCACAACTCTTATCGGTTGTTGAAGTTTGATGCTCAAAACCACTGATACCATGTGTCAGTGGTTTTGGAAAACATCATTATGTTTATTTATGTCGTGCCGGCAAATCTTCATTAACACGAGAAAATTTTCTCGTGTTTTTTCATTTATGCATGCGCGCGCGATACCAGCTCGGCAAACGCGCCGTACAGGCCGACGGTCCCGTACTGCTTCTGGTAGCTGCCAATCGTGTCGTCGCGGACGATTTGGCCGTTCATGAGAAAAATCGCCCGGTCCGCCACCGCGTCAGCGACCTGGAGCTGGTGCGTCGAGAAGATGACGGATTGTCCCGCCAGCCGCAGCTCGCGCACCAGGTCGACGAAGGCGTCCATCCAGTAAGGATCGAGGCCGTTCGTCGGTTCGTCCAGGACGACGAGCGCGGGCTTCGCCAGAATCGCCTGGGCGAACAACAGCCGCTGCTGCATCCCTTTGGAAAAGTGCGTCACCCGCTTGTTGCGGGCATCGTGCAGGCCGACCGCCTTCAGCATTCTGTCGGCGTCCTCGGCGGTGCGGTTGCGCAGGGCGGCGTAAAACTCCAACGTTTCTCGCGCGGTCAGGCCAGCGCTGAAGGAGAAGTGGTCAGGCATATACCCGATCTGCTGCAAGTATTCGACGCGCTGCTCCTCCCAGGTCAGGCCGTTGAGCTGGATCGTGCCAGCAGTGGGGCGGAGGATGCCGACCAGCATGCGCAGGATCGTGCTTTTGCCCGCGCCGTTTCCGCCGCACAGAGCGACGACTTCGCCAGGCTCGATGCGCAGGCTGAAAGGATGGACAATCGTTTTGTCGTTGATCGTTTTGCTTACCTGATCGACGGTAAGTCCGAAGCTTTGCACGGTGTTACCTCCTTTCCCATGCCCGGGTAGCAATCCACAAGGTCGCGCCAATCCAGAGCAGACAGAGAGCGACGAAGCAAACGTCGCCGAGCGCAGAGTCAATCCAGTAAATCCACTTGTAGTATTCGGGGCCGAAGATCGCGCCGCCGCCCAGCCTGGTCACAGAGTAAATCCGCACAAATTCAGCCGGGTTGAAAAAGGTCACAATCTGCAACAAAGGCTTGATCCACGTATAAGGTACGAAGCTGAGTACGGAAATCAACAGCGTCGGCCAGGCCAAAATGTAAAAGAACCAGATGCTGACGCCCATCGTCAAAGCTTGCCAGCGGTTGCGGCACAAGGCGCCGATCACCATGGCGATCCCTAAAAACAGCAGAATGAGACAGATGGAAAAGACGAGCAAAAACAGCAGGGTGGAAAAGGCAAAGCTTTTTCCGAGCAACAGTCCAGCCACGCCGGAGACGCCGTAGCCGAAGCTGACGATGGCGATCAGCACCAGCGCCTGTCCCGCGTATTTGCCCACGAGAAACGACGAGGTCGTCATCGCGTAGGTGGAGAGAAGCTGCCAGCTCCCTTCCTCTTTTTCCGCCGTGAGGGAAAAAGAGGAGAGCAGCATAGTCATCAGCGGCAGCAGGTACAAGATCAGATTGAGCATGGTGCCTGTCGTGTACGTATAGCCTTTCATGTAGGACTGCGACTGGATGATGAGCAGCCCCAGGCTAAACAGGGAGAACAGCGCCATGAAGGAGTAGGACCACGGATTGCGGAAGCCTACCTTCACTTCCCGTTTGGCGATCAGATTGATGTGCAAGGCTCTCCACTTCCTCTATTAGTGGTGTGTCGTTGTCGTCGTGCTGCTGCCGTGCGCAGGGGTGCTCTCCATGTCGCCCGATTGATGTCCGCCCGAGGAAGGGCCTTCCGAAGAATGCCCGTCCTTTTTCATATGCTTGCTCATGCTGCGCTCCCACGTATGGTTTTTCAGGCCTTCCGCGTCCATGATGACGCCTTTCTTTTGCTCCGCGACGAATTTCTCCGCTTCCGCCTTGTCTTTGAACGAGTAGATGCCGTAGCTCATCGGCGTTTTGAACTCTTTGTCATAGGCGAATGTCGCCTGCTCGGCTTTTGTCCACTCCGCTGTGTAGTAGTCGCGGACGTACTGCATCGCGACTTCATCGGTGCCGTGCTGTTCCGTCCATTCGTGCAGGCAGCCGATGTCGTCGAATTTGAGCGCCTTGCCGTCTTTCAAAATGATTTCGGTTGCGTTGTGATCGTTCGGGACGTGCATGTGGCAAATGTCGCATTTGTCCACGCCTTCCGCGATCTCGACAGGCTGTGCTTCTTCCTTGCCGCAGCCGACTATGAGCAGGCTGATGCCTGCGATTGCTCCGAGTGTGGTCACCCATTTTTTCAAATTCATCATGATTTTTTCACTCCTACGTAAATGAATGTACAGCTTCCTGCCAAAAGAATAAGGCCAAGGATGCCTGCGCCCCAGTTGCTGCCTGTTTCGGCATTAGCAGAGACGACAGCAGAGGTCGGCATCAGCGGTGTTTCGTCCCGGATCGGGCTGCCTGCACCGCTCGTAAACAGATTTTCCAGAAAGACGAAGCCCGGCGATTGGAAAAACAACTGGTAAGCGGGAATCGCGTCTGTCAGGCCGAGGTAAAACGGATTCATTTCATACGGCAAATCGCTTTTGTGGTCGCCGTCCACATCGAGGCCGAGCAGGTTGTCCCAGTAGTTGCCGTTCAGGTTGTCCGTTGCGCTGTCCTGGGCCTGGGCGGCGATGACATTGGAGATGAAGTGGTTGTTCGTCCACGTATTTCCCGCGGAGGCGATCAACTGCATGCCGACGAAGTTGAGCGAGAGCTGGTTGCCTGTGACCGTAATCCCGCTGGAGCGCTCCAAGTATAGCCCGACGCGGTTTCCTTCGATGTGGTTGTCCGCAAGCAGCGAGTTTTGCACGTCGTAGAGCAGGATGCCCTGGGAATTGGGGTTTTTTTGCTGCTTCAAAAACCGGTTTCCGACGACGGTGGCATCGGCTGTTTCCATCAGCATCGCGCCTGTGACGTTTTCGCTGCCTGTATTGTTCTTCAGGGAAGTTTGCGTGGTGCCCATCAGGTGGTAGCCGTAGCGCGATTTTTCCACCCGGTTTTGCGTGAGCTCGTTCCCAGTGCTTTTTTCCAGGTAAATCCCGTCAAAGACGTTTGTGACCTGATTTTCAATCAGTCGGTTGTCGTGCGAGTCGTACAGGTCGATGCCGTTTCCTTTTTGGGCCTGGACCGTCACCTTTGGCTTGCTCGCGCTTTTGGACAGATGCGCGCTGTGGTCGTGGCCGGCATCGCTTGCGCTGCCTCTGTCCTTTACCTTGCCGATGACCGAGACGTTGCGTATCGTGTTGGCATTCGCGCCTCGCAACTGAATCCCGGTTCCCATCGTTTCCACGGTGACTTTTTCCAACAGGTTGCGGCTGCCGCTTACGATGATGGAGGCGTCCTCGCTGTTGATTCGTCTGTCCAGCACCGTAATGCCTTGCAAAGTCACGTCGTCTGCCGCGATCGTCAGAGCGGCTTCCTCGCTCGGATTGGTCAGCTTGACCTCGCCTTTTGCCAGCAGCTTGAGCGGCTTCGTGATGCGGATGGGACCTTCGTACTTGCCTTCCGGTATCGTGACGGTGTCGCCTGGCGCTGCCTGGTCGATCAGCGCTTGCAGGGACGCTTCGGCCTGCGCCGGATAAGCCGCTGGCAGGATGAGCACAAGCGCCAATGAAGATGCCAGCAGCAGGCGGAACGCGGTTTGGTTTTTTCTTGTGCGAGTCAGGGTAGATTCCCCCTTTGTAATGAGAGCTCTCGAACTTTCCTCCTGAGGGAAGGGCGGCCAGCTACATTCAGGATAGCAGTCCCTTTTCATTTTCGGATGACTCAAACGGGCTATAAAACGTGTCAAAAATCGCAACGATTTTATAAAAACTGGAAGGAGTTGTCGGCAGGCGGACACGGCTGGAAGACGGCGGGGAAAAAACGCTTTCCTCGCTGCTTTTCGGACAGGGGGAGGAAAATGGCAGATTGGAAGGCAACATCGGCATAGAAAAACGCTTCCCCGGAAATAGCGAGGGAGGCGTTTTTGCGTGCGGTACGCATGGGCTTTGTTATTTCTATTATTTGGGTGAAATGGACAAGGGAAAGTTCCGATACATACAAAGAAGAGATAAGGAATAATATGACAAAATTTCTTTGATAAGGGATTTTATAAAAGATAATAAAGGCGGTACGAGCTATGGAGCATAGGGATGAAAAGATACTGGCATTATTGAATGAATCGGAAAAAGCGAGCGTTCCCCTTAACATTTGCACCGGACCAGTCAGGGTGGGAAGCCGCTTCTACGAGTTTGAACAGCAAGGATTTTGGGACAACAAGGTCTGCTTGTTTATCCCAAAAGAGTTTGAGGACATGCCTGACCATTTGCGGGCAGTCAAATATCCGTACCAGCAGCGCCCGCAGATTATCAAAAGCGATGAGACAGGCGGCATTAATTTTACGTTGAGCAGGGTCGACCAAGACTTGCAGGACCAGTGGGTCAAGCAACTGACGGCAGGGATGAAAGCTACGATCAAAAAGACGAATCCGGCAAATGTCTTCTATACTGACGGGGTAGAAATGGTAGAAGGAAAGCAGGTTGGCTACTTCGAGTTTAAAAGCCCGGCACTGGACGGCTTTTTGTATCACCTCATGTTTTTTCTGGCCTTGGAAGGAAAAATGGTCATGGGCACATTTTGCTGCCCTTTTGCCGAGTATGGAGAGTGGCGGGAGATTGCTTTTCAGGTCATGAGAACGGTGAGCGTTACGGAGGAGAACGAGGGAGAGGAGCAAGGATGAGCCAATCTGTCTAAGAGGCGGGTGGATTCTGAGGTGTCCACCAAACTATCGAGGTAGCACAAGAGCAGAGGCTCTCCACACCTGTTCAGCTCCTCGCACCGGAAGTCTGCATTGCCCTGAAACCGCTGAACAAAATAATCGCCGAGCCGGACCGGACTTCTTTTCATGGCTGTCTCCGTTCGATGGATTTTGCCGTATTTTTTACCAAATCGTTGCGGATTATGAGTAGCTTGAGAAAAGCTGGCTCAAAAGATACCAGCGGCGCGGGCAAAAGTCTCGCTCTACGCTTGCGTGATGGAGAGAGCGGATGAATACAGCCATGCGGGTGGGGAGAGGGCTGGCCTCTTTGCTCGCGCCAAAGAGGAACGAAAAAAAACTCGGCCACAGCGGATGGAGGAACACGCATCTGCTTTAGGAGACCGAGGTTTTTTTCGTTGGGGCTGAAGGGGGTTACGAAATCGTTTTTTGCCCGGGCTTCCAGTCCATCGGGCACAGCCCGCCGGATTGCAGGGCTTCGATGACGCGCAATGTCTCATCCACGCTTCTGCCTACTTTGGAGTTGGAGACGACCGAATACTGCAAGATGCCCTCCGGGTCAATGATGAAGCTGGCGCGCAGAGGCGCTTTGGTCGCTTCGTCCAGCACGCCGTAGCTGATCGTCGCTTCCTTGCTGTAGTCAGAAGCGAGCGGGAAGGACAGCGGGCCGATGCCGTCGCTCGCCTTCATCCAGGCTCTATGTGTATGAATGCTGTCGCCGCTCACGCCGAGCACCTCGACGTTCAGCTCGGCAAACTCCTTGATCCGCCGATTCAGGCTGAGAATCTCCGTTGGGCAAACTTTGGAGAAATCGAACGGATAGAAGAACAACAGCAGCCATTTGCCGCGGTAATCTACCAGACTTTTCGATACGGGGAAGCCGTTGTCAAAAGTCACGGTGTCCATCGTAAAGTCTGGTGCGGGAAGTCCAATGCGTGCGCTCATTGTGCATCTCCTCTCTCTGTTTTTCGAAAAATATGTCTGGTACCAAATTACCACGAATGATATTTATAATCAATATCAAATGAAAATTATTTTAATTAAAAGTGCAACATGCCTTTTCGAGTTAGCCCAAACGAAACGGCGGTATGAGCAGAGGGAATTGGTAGTATGCTAATCCATGCAATACCACATTTGCGAACAAATGAAACCTTTTCGGTTCTTTTTTCCAATCCAACGTTCCATGGCGGGAGGCTCAGACAAGGATGCAGTCGCTTCTTTTGACCATCGTGCTTGTAGTGGTGGCAGTGCCGCCGCTCGTCTTTTTCGGCTATATGTACGTCTTGTCCAAACACCCCAAGCATTCCATCATTCGCTCCCATCCTTTTTTGGGCTGGGTGCGCTATTTGCTGGAAAAGCTCGGACCGGAATTTCGCCAGTATTGGTTTGACAACGACACGGAGGGAAGGCCGTTTTCGCGAGCTGATTTTGTCGGGCTTGTCTACGCGGCGAAATACAGGACGGACCTCATCTCGTTTGGCGGCAGACGCGATTACGAAAAGCCGGGCTTTTACCTGTCCAACGCCATGTTCCCGAAGCTGACGAGCGAGCTGCGGGTAGATAACGATCGGCCGATTTTGGGCAAAAAGTACGTGATTACAGATGAAGGGTTGTTTACCCGCCAGGAAAAATGGATCGAGGAACAGGTGAAGCCGTGGCTGTTGCACGATCAGGATGTCATTGTCGTAGGAGAGCGCCGCGAGCATCCGTGGCGGCTCAAGGGCATGTTCGGGGCATCGGCCACATCGTACGGGGCGGTGGGGGAGAACTATATTTTGTCTACCGGAAGCGGAGCCCGCATGGCAGGAGGCTCCTGGATCAATACGGGAGAGGGCGGCGTGGCGGAGGTTCACCTTGCGACAGGCGTGGATATCGTCTCGCAGATCGGGCCGGGCATGTTCGGCTTCCGCGATGACGCGGGCCGTTTTTCCATCGAGGAATACAAGCGCAAGGCGAGCGTGCCCAACATCAAGGCATTCGAGCTGAAATTTCATCAAGGAGCGAAAATACGCGGCGGCCACCTCGAAGGCTCCAAAGTCACAGAAAAGGTCGCGGCAGCGCGGCTGGTGCCTGTCGGCAAAAACGTCAATTCGCCCAACCGCTTTGCTTTTCTGACCAATCCCGAGGAGGCGCTGCGGTTTATCGCCACGCTGCAGGAGGCGGGCGGCAAGCCTGTCGGGATCAAAATTGTCGTCGGGGATGCGAAAAGATTGGAGCCGTTGTTTGCCAAGATGGTCGAGCTGGATATTTACCCGGATTTCATCACCGTGGACGGCTCGGAGGGAGGGTCAGGCGCGACGTTTAAAGCCATGGCGGACGGGATGGGGCTGCCGCTTTATCCGGCGCTGCTCATTCTCGATGACACGGCGCGAAAATTCGGGGTGCGCGACCGCTTCAAAATTTTTGCTTCCGGCAAGCTCATCACCCCGGACAAAGTCGCCATCGCCCTGGCGCTCGGCGCGGACCTGGTCAGCTCCGCGCGCGGCTTCATGATGGCAAACGGCTGTATCATGGCCCTGCAATGCCACACAGGCAAATGTCCAACGGGAATCACCACGACCGATTCCAAATACCAGAAGGCGCTCGCCCCGGAAGAAAAGCAGTGGCGCGTCATGAACTACATTTTGCAGTTGCGCGAGGGACTGTTTTCGTTGGCGGCCGCCTGCGGGCTGGAGAGTCCGCGCGATTTTCGCCGCGAGCACGTCGTCTATACAAATGAAAGCGGGCAAAGCGTGCGGGTAGCGGACCTGTTTCCGTACCCCGAGAAGACGGGGGAATCAGGAGCCGCCCTGCTTTAGCCTGACCCAATGGTTGTAGTCGTGAATCGCAAAGCCGGCAAAGCTCGCATAATGCTCGAGATGTTCCTTCGCCAACTGCAGTTCGGTTTTCATCGTCTGGAGCGGCAGTGCGTGAAAGCTCGTGTGCGGCCCTTCCGCACTGGGAGCCGTCTCTACGGCGACGATCACCTGCTTTTTCAGCGTGGCCGCTTCCCGCAAAATCGGATGGGCGTTGGCGATAATCCCGTCGTTGCCCAGCGCGACATTGCGGTAGTCCATGATGACTACGGCATCTGCCTTTTCCAGCATCCAGGCGCTCAAGCTGTAATCCGTGCCCGGGACTTTGACCTGATGGAGCCAAAACGGGATGTCGAGCGTGAGCGTAAGCCCGCTTGAGCGCATGTCTTTTTCGATCAGGCGAACCGTGTCCATCCAGCTTTGCACGATTTTGTCGCGGTTTGACTTCCATTCCGGCAAAATGTACGGCTCAATGTCAAAATGCAGCCCGGCGAACCGCTCTTGCGCGGCGACCGAGGCGTTGTAAGCGCGGACCCAGTTGATAAACGCCTTGAGCTCGCCATGGCTTGCGGGAAAAGCCCATTGGGGACGGCCTTCCAGCGCTTCTACGGCGATTTGCTTTTCCTGCGCCTTGCGGATGAACTGCTGATAGACAGTCGGCGGGATGTCCCGGTCGATTTGCAGGTAGATTGCGCTCAATTGATGCTCGCTCGCAAACTGGATAATCTGCTCTTGCTGGGTGTAGAGCAGGCTGGCATCCCAAAGCCACGTGCTGCGCCGATGCTGCCATGTGCTGTCAGGAGCAGGCGGCACAGATGCCGGAGGGACTGCACTCGCATGGCCGGAAGTGGTGATCGCGACCAGGTTGCGCTCGGCCAGCCACTCGATCCGGGCGTCAAACAGCTCGCTGATGAAGCGCAGCGGAACCATCGTGCGGTTGCTGCGGAGCACGGCCGGGGCGTCAAAGTGGACCTTTTTCCCGTTGACCAGCGCGTAGTCCTGGCCGATGGTCAACTGAATGGTGTCCGGTTCTTTCCGGAGCGTCACCTGGCTCGTCTGTGGATTCCACTGCATGCCAAGACCGAGCTTTTCCGCGACAAACCGGGCGGGAACCATGGTTCGCTGCGTGCTTGGGTCCACGTAAGGCAGGGCGTCGGGAAACGTGACGTACTCTCCGTTCACGGCTACCTGGACTTGCGGAGCGGACTGGGCAAAAGAGAAGGGAGCGGCGCTGAGCAGAAAGGTCAGCAGGCCGACTCGCTGCAGTTTTTTCATGCGTGCTTTTCCTCGCGTCTTTCTATAGAATGTGCTGTACTATTTTACAATAGGACTGTTTGCCTTTACCTGATTACAAGGTTGCAGGGGAGCAGGAAAAATTTGTGAAGAAACGACTACTTTTCCACTGGATGACTTTACAGGAGCGGCGACCCAGCGGTAAAATGGTTGAAAATGACAAAAGGAATAAAAAATCAGGCTATTGTACACCTTCCTTCTACTCAATTGATGATTAGGGGTACTGCTTTCCTGATTTTTTTTATTGAGGCCGATGAAAAATCAAATCTACCTTCGCCGGAAAAATAAACTGGTCGTCGAGAAGGGACAGCATGAATTGCCTGTCTCTTATTTGGCTGCGGCTCTGCGCAACATCGAGAGTCTGGGCTACACGTTTTCCCTGGAGCTGCTGGAGCGAATCCGCACGCTGTCTGAAGCGGAGTTTTTCCCGCTTTACTCCGAGGTAGTGACGGTATTGAAAGAAATGGTGGGCGCATCCCGCAAGTACAAGCCGATGTATCCGAATTTTCCCGAACAAGTGATGGAGGCGAGCGAGGGAGAATTGTATTTGCAGGCGATCATCCACTACCTGACGTGGCAGCTTCCTGTGCACGAGGTGAAAAAACGGCTGCCGCTGTTGCGAGAATCCCGCCTGAAGGTGATCCAGTTGGGAACGGACGAAGAGCTTTTGCAGACGGGCATGAACCTGTTGCGGGCAAAAAGCTCGCTCTCGGCGCAGGACAAGGAAGACCTCGCAGCGCTGCTCACCGAGTGCGATGGAATCGCAGAAGCGCTGCCGCCAGAGATTCCGCACAAGGAAAACGCGGCGGTCGTAGCCAGCATCTTGCTGCGTGCCGACAAGCTGCCGCCCGGCTTTTTTGCGACCTATTGCAAAACGGCGACCGACGTCTTGCGGCTGGCGGTTGCGCTGTCTGACGGCGATGTCAGCCTGGCCGCCCCTGCGAAATTCCGCAAGTTCAGCCGCGCCGAGCGCCGCCTGCTGCTGCGCTTGCTGGAAGCCAGCCCGAACCTCGCGGAAGACATGCTGCGCTACAAAGGCCGCTGGATTCGCCTCGGGGAAATCTTGCATCCGTTCGAATACAAGGACCGCTATCCGCAGACGGCGGAAGCGTTCGATATTTTGCGCAACAACCATCGGCTGGAAACGTTCAACAGCAAGGTCGAGCTGGCGCTGGCGTGCGGGGATGTGCACGAGGCGACGAGCCTGCTCGTGCAGCGGCCGGGGGAATTTGCCCGGCGCCTCGACCACCTGCTCAGGCTGGCAGCGGATCGTGACGAGGTGCTCCGTTCGTTTGCACAGGTCGCGCCTTTGGTGTCTACCCCTGTGCTGCTGCAAGCGCTGAACCACTTCGAGAAAAGAGAAGCGTACGGAGAGTGGCGCACCTTTTTCCCGAAAGGAGAGGTGGCAAAAGTACAGACGATTGCAAACGCGCTGCCGCAGTTGCCGGAAGACGTCCGCGCGAGTGCAGCCCGCAGATGCCGGGAAGCCCTGCTGGAGCGGTTTGCTGCCCTGCCTTCCCTGGGAAAAGTCTACCTCGATCCGCGCTTGCAGGAGCAGCTCGTGCCTTTTTCGCAACGGTCGGCGAGCAAAGCGCTGCGGACGATCGTGCGCGGCTCCAGACTTCCGATCCCGGAGGGCAGTACGATCCGCTTTTTCACCTGGTGGAAGGAAGGCATTGTCAACAACGTCCCCACCGGGCGCGTCGACGTCGATTTGTCTGCGGTGCTGTACGACGCGGACTGGAAGTACCTGGAGCACATTTCCTACACGAATTTGCGCTCGGAGAAATACCGCGCCTACCATAGCGGCGACATTGTGAGGGCGCCGATGGGGGCCTGCGAGTTCATCGATGTGGATATCGAATCTGTCCTTCATTACGGCGGCCGTTACGTGGTCATGTCGCTGAACTCGTTTACAGATTTTCCGAACGAGAAAGCCCGCTACGGTGCGATAGCACCCCCTTTAGGGGCGGGATGAGAGTGAGGTCAAATACGGAGTACCACGAATAAACCGAAGGTTTGTGGTACTTCAAGTATTTGAAAATTCCACTCTTTTTTGTTGTTCATCTGTTGTAGTATATAAAACAAACTGATACGATAGGTGTATGAACGAATACAGAAGAACAAGCACAACCCTTTCATTATTAAACTACCATTTTGTGTTCTGCCCTCGGTACAGAAGAAAGATTTTTCTGCAAGCAGATGTAGAACAACGCTTCAAAGAGTTGGTACATGAAGGGTGTGAGGAACTGCAAATTGTGATTGTTGCTCTTGAATGCGACAAAGACCATACGCATATGTTTCTCAACGCACTCCCATTCTACCGCAGGAAATGTATCAAGTGAAACGATAAAGCGATATGTCGAACAACAGAAAACAAGGGGGTGAAAATCATGTCGCAGACCATCACAGTCAAAGTGAAATTGCTTCCAACAAAAGAACAGGCTTCTATTTTGCGTGAGATGAGTCAAACGTACCTCTCCACTATCAATGCTCTCGTTTCCGAAATGGTTGCTGAAAAGAAAAGCACAAAGAAGTCGAGTAAGGATATTTCTGCTTCTTTGCCAAGTGCCGTTAAAAATCAAGCTATCAAGGACGCGAAAAGTGTGTTTAAGAAAGCGAAGAAAAGCAAATTCACTACTGTTCCTGTTTTGAAGAAACCTGTCTGCATTTGGAACAATCAAAACTATTCGTTTGATTTCACGCACATTTCCATGCCGATTATGATTGACGGCAAGGTAACTAAAACACCTATCCGTGCTTTGTTAGTTGATAAAGACAACCGTAACTTTGCTTTGCTAAAACACAAATTAGGTACGCTTCGAATCACACAGAAAGCAAATAAATGGATTGCCCAAATTTCTGTCACCATACCTACTATGGAAGGAACAGGAGTAAAAGTCATGGGTGTTGATTTGGGTTTAAAAGTTCCTGCCGTTGCTGTAACAGATGATGAAAAGGTACGTTTCTTTGGGAATGGCAGACAAAATAAGTACATGAAGCGTAAGTTTCGTTCTGAACGCAAAGCATTAGGCAAAAAGAAAAAGGTAAATGCGATTCGTAGTTCAAAAGATAAAGAACAACGTTGGATGAAAGACCAAGACCATAAGGTTAGTCGTGCTATCGTAAATTTTGCAAAAGACAATAAAATTTCTGTCATTCGCTTGGAACAACTGGCGAATATTAGACAGACGGCAAGAACAAGCCGTAAAAACGAAAAGAATCTGCATACTTGGTCATTTTATCGCCTGTCTCAGTTCATTGAATATAAAGCGAATTTAGTTGGTATTAGGGTTGAGCATGTGAATCCTGCATACACAAGTCAGACATGCCCTAAATGCTCTGAGAAGAATAAGGCACAAGACCGTAAGTATAAATGCAAATGTGGATTCGAAAAACATCGTGATTTAGTCGGTGCTATGAACATTCGATATGCACCTGTGATTGATGGTAACAGTCAATCAGCCTAAGATGCTATATGCACTGTCTTAGGAGGGGCAATGAGATGCCCTCATCTTGAAGGCTGTTCAAAACAGAAATGGACTGCGAACGCTTAGTCATTCAAGAATCCCACCCGTACACCGCAAGGTGGAAGGCTTGCGGCTTTAGCCGTGGGAGTCTCAACAGTCAGCCCTATTGCGATTTGCCCGAATGTTATGCGGGCTGGATGATACGCAAGGCTCCACAGTCGGGGGAAATTTTTGAACCGCAGACGGTGCAGGACAAGATCGACCTCGCTTCACGCTCTACGATCTGCATCCCGGTCATTCTCGATCTGGCGGAGCGAAAAGTGATCTGGACGGACATCGCGCTGCGCTCCCACCCCCGGTTTGTCAATAACGTAGAGGCGAACGGAGGCGGCGTGGAGTGGATGGGAAGGGCGCTCACCTCGCTGGTGAAGCCCACTCTCTATGAGCTGTTCACGCTTCATGCGCAAGCGAGAGGCACGCTGACTGACCGGGCGGATGAGGCGGACACGGTTTTCTCCATGGACGAGGGAATCACTCCGTTTGACCTGGAAATCATCATGGCGGACTTTTTGTAAGCTCGCTGGTTTCGTTAGGCAAAGGGAATGAGGTGCGTGTCCATTAAGCCGGTAGTGGTGAATCCGCAGATGAAAAACGGCAAAATCAGAAACCAGAAAGCCTTGGTTGGAAATATCCGCCTGACCGGTTGCCGGCTGGAAGGATGTATTTGTTGTCTTTCATCTGCGATCTGTGGCGAACCTCCTATCGGTTGCAACCCCTTTTCGGCAGGATGATTCTTCAGAAGAAACATCATGACGGGAAATACCACGATCAGTAAAAAGAGACCCAATACCGCAACAGCCATTTTCCAGTCAAACCACTGTATGAAAAACAGTGAGGCTGGCACAACTACCATTTGGCCTACGCTAAAGCCAGCCTCTATTACTCCGAATGCGAGTCCACGCCTTTTATTGAACCAATTTGTGACCATAATGGTTGCGGCTACATTGGAGGCACCTCCAACACCAATGGAAGCGAAGACACCATAGAGAATAAACAATTGCCAGAGGGAAGTTACCCATTGCGTGAAAAAATGCTCAGACCAACCAGAAGTGTGCTGCCTAAGAGAATGGACCTGGCACCAAAGCGGTCAATCAACCTGCCTGCTATTGGTTGGGATATGCCATAAATGACAAAACTCAATGTGGAGATGAGAGAAATGGTACCTCGATCCGCGGCAAAGCCATTCTCCCAAGGTTCAATAAATGCTCCGAAAGAAAGTCTTGCTCCTTGCACAGCCAACAATGCGAAAAAGGTGACAAATAAAATGATCCACGCGTAATGCACTTTGCTCTTCACAGTCTCAACGCACTCCTTATGAGTTTAATCCCAATCTGGTCAGCATGTTTTTGAATAATTTCGCTTCTTCTTCACTGAATATGGACATCGCTTCTTGATTCACTTCGTCACTGATCTGATTCAGAGGTTGTTCCAATTCCTTGCCTCGCAGAGTCAGAAAAATCAAGTTCGTCCGGCGATCATTGGGATCGGAACGACGCTCGATGAGCCCCATATTTTGCAGTCGATCGAGCACCCCCGTGATGGTTGCTCCATCCAAGCGAAGCCGACTACCCAATTCCACACCTTTTTGGCCATCTTTTTCCCATAGCGCATGTAATAGAACAAACTGCACGGGAGTAATCCCGTACGGCGATAATTTGGCCTTTTCCATTTGCCAGATTTTTTGATACGCCTTCCCGAGAAGAAACCCATAGCAATCCTCAATCCGATCCATATGTACCTCCAAATATTTTATTGGAAATCGATGTAAGAATAAGATAACACGCACACAAAAGATTTGTGTACAAATAATTAGTTCACAAAACAAAGATCAATGCCCAGTATGTTCCTATCCGCAGCTTTTGCTTGAATCCCCGGTAGCATTTGCTATTATTAAAGCAAGTGCTTGTCATAGAAAAGAACGACATTTGAATATGGTAGAAAAACAGGTCCTTGTTTTTCGCAAGCGATAGTTTGCGAATGCGAGGTTAAAAGGGAAGTTTGGTGAAAAGCCAACGCGGTCCCGCCACTGTAAAAGAGGAGCTCTTCTTCTTGGCAACGGCGCCATCCACTGCACGCCAGCGTGCGGGAAGGAGGAAGAAGAGCGAAGATCCTTGAGCCAGGAGACCTGCCTGTTTTGATGTCCACTGATTTCCTTCGGGTCAAAGGATGAGGTGAGGATTGTTGCAGTCGGCTATCCGCGCTTTGTTTTCCTTGGAGGTTTGGGGAAACAAGGCGTTTTTTTGTACGCGGAAAGCGAAACAGGAAGCAAATCGGCAAACTCTTCACTTTTTCAGTCAGGTAAATAACGAGGCTATGGAAAACATTTGAAATAGGCAACGGAGCCTAAACTGCATTTTTGGAGCGCTGTGCCTCCGAAAATTATTAGGGATGGGCAACGGGGCCTACAGTTTATTTTGGGGGTGAGCGTACTTGAGCAACAAGCGGGGCCTGTTTTTGGTCTACACCGGAGACGGCAAAGGAAAGACAACAGCCGCGGTGGGGCTGGCTGTGCGCGCGACTGGACGAGGCAAAAAGGTCATCATGATCCAGTTCATCAAGTCGCCGGAGCGCACGTACGGAGAGAAAATCATCTTCGACAAGCTGGGCATCGAAATCGTGCAAAAAGGCGTAGGCTTCACCTGGACGAAGACGCCGGAGGAGCATCGCGCGGCGCTGCAGGAAGCGTGGGCGTTCGCCCGGGAAAAGCTCGCTTCGGGCGAGTACGATGTCGTCATTCTCGACGAGCTGAACAATGCGCTGGCGATCGACCGTTTTCCGATTGCGGACGTGCTGCCGCTCGCGGACGTTTTGGAAGCGATTCAAAACAGGCCGAGCCATGTGCATCTGGTCGTGACGGGGCGGAGCGCCAAGCAGGAAATCATCGACATGGCCGATCTCGTGACAGAGATGAAGCAGATCAAGCATTACTACGATGAAGGAATACCAGCGGTGCTGGGGGTAGAGTTTTGATGAACGTACTGGAAGCGTACGGCCACGGCGGAGATTTGCTGACGGCAGCGGACCGCTTTGGGATGGAGCCGGGCCAATTCCTTGATTTCAGTGCCAATATTAACCCGCTGGGCATGCCGGACAGCGTGCGCGAGATGCTTTTGGCCTCGCTGTCTGCCGTGCTGCGTTACCCGGACCCTGGGCATCGCCAGTTTCGCCGGGCGTTGGCGCAGCGGTTGCAGTTGCCAAAGGAATGGCTTTTGCCTGCGAACGGAGCGGCAGAAGCGATGGCGCTCGCGATTCTCGGGCTGCAGCCGCAAACAGTCGGCGTGATTTATCCTTGCTTTTCGGAATATGCAGAGCTTTCCGAGCAGTTTGGCGCAACCGTCATCGGCTGCTACGGAAAAGAAGAGAACGGCTACAAGGCCGACAGCGCCGAGCTGTACCGTCTGTTCGAACAGGCTGATCTGGTGTTTGTCGGCTCGCCGAACAATCCGACTGGCATCTTGTATGAGCCACAGGAGCTGTTGCAGATGGCGGACTGGACGGCCCAGACCGATACGTGGCTGGTCGTGGACGAGGCGTTTCTCGATTTTGTGGAAGAAAGCCGCCAGTTTACGCTGGCAAGTCGGCTGGAGCGCTTTCCCCGCGTCATTTTGCTGCGGTCGATGACGAAAATGTACGCGATCCCCGGCTTGCGTCTCGGATACGCGATCGCCCAGCCTGACGCGATTGCGAAAATGCGCGCGAAGCAGGTGAGCTGGAGCGTGAATGCGCTTGCGCTTTTGGCGGGGGAGCTGTGCTTGCAAGAGCATGAGTACGAGCGGCGGACACGCAGCCTGGTCGCCAGGGAGCGCGCTGGCCTGGTCGCGTTTATTCGCGGGGAGCTGGGCTGGAAGGTCTGGCCGGGGGAGGCGAACTTTTTGCTGCTTCGCTCGCCGGAGGGCTTGCCAGCCGCACAACTGCAAGAGCGGCTCGGCAAAAAAGGCGTGCTGATTCGCAGTTGCGCCATGTATCCCGGATTGACGGCGCATGACGTGCGCATCGCCGTTCGCGGGCCAGAAGACAATGCGCGCTTGATCGCGGCCTTGCGCGAGGTACACAGCGAAGGGAGCGGGGAGCGATGAGTCTTGTGCTGGTGACAGGCGGCGTGCGCTCGGGAAAAAGCCGCTTTGCGGAAGAACTGGCGCAACAGGCCGGAGAGCGCGTCCTGTACGTGGCGACGGGTCAGGCGTGGGACGAGGAAATGCGGCAGCGGATCGAGCGGCACAAGGAGCGGCGGCCGAAGCAGTGGGGCAGCGTGGAGGTCGGCGAGCGGCTGTGCGACTACGAGCCTGCTAGCACACCTTACGACGTCGTGCTGATCGATTGCCTGTCGACGTGGCTGAGCAATCGGCTGATGAGCGTCGAGGAAGCAGAGTGGCGAAGCGAGGCGCACACAGAGGCGCTGCTTGCGGAGGCAGAGGCGTGGCTTGGGCTTGTCCAGCGCTCCCCGCAAAAAGTGATTGCGGTCACGAGCGAGGTCGGGCTGGGCGGTGTCGCCATGAATCGGCTCGGCCGCTGGTTCGCAGACGCGCTGGGCGACGTCAACCAGCGGGCTGCGCGCCAGGCAGAGACGGTCTACGCGGTCATGGCCGGAATCCCGTGGAGGATCAAAGGATGAATGCATTTTGGCACGCGATCGCCTTTTTCACCCGGATTCCGGTTCCGTGGCTGCGCCCGTCCGACGAGGCGTGGAAAAAAAGCGTCAACTGGTATCCGGCAGTCGGGCTGGTCATAGGTATTTTGCTATGGGGAGTCCACCAGACGGGGCTTGTGCTCTTTAGCCCGTGGCTGTCCGCCGTGCTGACGCTCGCTGTCTGGGTGTACATCACAGGCGGACTGCATCTGGACGGCTGGATGGATTTGGCGGACGGACTGGGAAGCAGCCGGCCAAAAGAGCAAGTGCTCGCGATCATGAAAGATAGCCGCGTGGGCGCGATGGGGGTTTTAGCCGCGATCTTGCTACTTTTACTCAAGGCAGGGGCCGTCGCGGAGCTTGCGCATCCTGGCTGGGGTGTGCTCCTCGTATTCGTTCCTGCCATAGCGCGGACACATGTGCTGCTGTCGATTCGGCTGTGGCCGTATTTATCGCAGGAAAAAGGGATCGGCAAAGGCATCAGTGCAGGGCTGTCGCCTGTCGCCATCGCCGCCGGATACATCGTTCTCGCCGCGGCTGGCTGGTTCGCCGGAGGTTTGCAGGTCGTCGCGGCAATGGTCGTCTCGCTTTTGTTCGTGCTGTTGTTTTCCCGCTCGGTCGCCCGCAAGCTCGGCGGCCTGAACGGAGACTGCTACGGAGCAGCTATCGAGAGCGGCGAGGCGGTCATGCTGCTCGTACTGGTCGGGAGCTGGTGGACATGAAGTTGATCTGGATACGGCACGGGGAGACAGACAGCAATCGGGAGCGCAAATATCTCGGGCATAGCGACATTCCTTTGAACGAAAAGGGGGAGCAGCAGGCGCGCGAGCTGGCGCGGCAATTGTCGCAGCAACTAAAACGGCCTGTCGCGCTGTACGCAAGCGATTTGCTCCGCTGCACGCAAACGGCCCGGCCGCTGGCAGACGAGTGGGGGCTGCCGATCATTTCCGTCCCGGCTTTGCGCGAGCTGTCGTTTGGCGACTGGGAGCTTTTGACCTACGAGGAGCTGATGCGCTCGGATGCCGAGTGGGCTGCCCGCTGGTACGACGACCCGTATCGCTGCAGTCCGCCGAATGGCGAGAGCTTGCAGGAACTGGGGCACCGGGTGGACGGCTGGCTGCGCAAGCTTTTGGAGCAGCGGCAAGCGGCTGCGGACGAGACTACGGTTTGCGTCGCGCACGGGGGAGTGATTCGCTGGTTTCAGGCGGTTTGGCTGGAAAACGACCCTAAGCGATATTGGCACGTAGATGGCGTAGGGCACGGAGAGGCCCTGCTGGCGCAATGGGACGGGCGACGCTGGCGAAGACTACGGCTGGAAGGTTTAAAGAGAGGGACAACATGACAGAAGTATGGATATTGTGCGCGGCATACGTGATTGACCGGGTGGTCGGCGACCCGCGCAGCCTGCCGCATCCGGTGGTCATGATCGGCTGGTGGATTACGCGGCTGGAACGGGTCATTCGCGCGGCAGTCAAGCGGGAATCGCAACTGAAGCTGGCTGGCGTCCTGCTCCCGCTGTTGATCGTCACAGGCAGCTACGCGGTCGTCTGGCTGCTGTTATGGGGAGCGGCGTTCATTCATCCGCTGCTCTCGTGGGTGTTGAGCGCGTGGCTCATCTCCACGACGATTGCCACAAAAGGACTCGCGGACGCGGGACTGGAGATCGCCCGCCACCTGCTCGCCGGGGACATGGCAGCGGCGAGGCGCTCTCTGTCGATGGTGGTCGGCCGCGATACGGATCAACTGGACGAACCGGAGATTTGCCGGGGGGCCGTGGAGACGGTGGCGGAAAACATCGTCGATGCGATCGTTTCCCCGCTGATCTATGCCGCGATTGGCGGCGCGCCGCTGGCGATGGCGTACCGGGCAGCCAACACGCTGGACTCGATGGTCGGCTACAAAAACGAAATGTACAAAAATCTCGGCTGGGCGTCCGCCCGCTTCGACGACGCGATGAACTACATACCCGCCCGGCTGACGGCATTGCTGTTGGTAATCGCAAGCGGGCTGCAGCGGCTGGATTGGCGACAGTGCTGGGCGATGATTCGCCGGGACGCGCATCTGCACCCGAGCCCGAACAGCGGGCTGCCGGAAGCGGGAGTGGCTGGCGCGCTGGGCGTGCAACTTGGCGGGCTCAACTACTACCAGGGAGTGCCTTCCAACCGGGCGCGGCTCGGGGATGCGCATCGGCCGTTGGCTGCGGCGGATATTATGGCGACGATTCGGCTGATGTATCTCACCTCCTTGCTGTGCCTGCTCGTGTGCCTGGCGATTGCGGCTGCCATTGCTTTTATATAGGGCGGCACTTGAAACGAAGCGTAAGACAACGGAAGAAATGAGAACGAACGAGATAACGGCTGCCTGCGACACGCAGGCAATGGAAAGGGGAGGGGCCGTATGAGCGGCAAGTTGTTTGTGATCGGGTTTGGCCCAGGAAGTTTTGAGCATATCACCAAGCGGGCGCGGGAGGCACTGCAAGAGTCGGACGTCATTATCGGCTATTCGACTTACGTGGATTTGATCCGCGGACTTTTGACCAACCAGGAGATCGTCAGCACCGGGATGACGGAGGAAGTGACGCGTGCGCGCGAGGCGGTGCGTCAGGCCGAGGAAGAAGGCAAAAAAGTAGCGGTCATCTCCAGCGGCGACTCCGGGGTCTACGGGATGGCGGGACTGGTCTACGAGGTGCTGGTGGAAAAAGGCTGGACAGAAGCGACAGGCGTTCCGATCGAAATCGTGCCGGGCATCTCGGCGATCAACTCCTGTGGCGCGATCCTCGGTGCTCCGATTATGCACGACGCCTGCACGATCAGCTTAAGCGACCACTTGACGCCGTGGGAGCTGATTGCCAAACGGATTGACGCAGCCGGGATGGCCGACTTTGTCATTGCGCTGTACAACCCGCGCAGCGGCAGGCGGACGCGGCAGATCGTCGAGGCGCAGCGCATCCTGCTGCAATACCGCTCGCCAGATACCCCTGTCGGTATTGTGAAGAGTGCCTACCGCGAGCGCGAGACGGTTGTCGTGACGACGCTTGCGCAAATGCTCGAGCACGACATCGGCATGCTGACGACGGTCATTATCGGGAACTCTTCGACGTTTGTCTACGATGGCAAAATGATTACGCCGCGCGGCTATCAGCGCAAGTACACGCTGTCTGCGGATGAGCAGCCGCTGAAGCCGCACCAGCGCCTGCGCGTGGAAAACGAACCGTGGTCGCTCGAAGCAAGCGGCGAAAGCGTCAACGCCTCTGCGGCCAAGCCAGCCGAGCCTGCGAGCGAGCGCCCTGTGCTGGCTGGGGAAGCTGCGAAGCCAACGGCGCCGGAAGCGGCGTTTTCCGGCACGGCGACCAGTACGGCTGTTCTGGAAGCGCCGCCAGTCGAGCAAAAGCTGGAGACAGCGAAGCCCGAAGCAGAGCGTCCGCCATTCGAATGGGCGATGCAGGCGCTGAATGCGATCCATGCAGCCAAAGGCATCGAAACGACGCCTGCCACAGCAAGCAACGTGCGTCCAGCCTCGGCGTTTCAGCCGGAAATGATTTTCGAATTTGCGGTCAGTCCAGGCGTCGCCAACAAAAAAATTACGCCGCAGCAAATGATGGCCATTGCCGAGGTGGCGGGTGAAAAGGGCGAGATCGAATACACGCCGCACCACCAGATGATTTTGCGCGTGCCGACTGCCGACCCTGACAGCATTACAGGCCGACTGCGCGAGCTTGGGCTGATCCTCAGTCCGATCGGAGACGTGTTGCAGGTAAAAGCGTGCGATTTTTGCGACGGCGAGAAAAAAGACAGCATTCCGTATGCGGAGGAGCTGCACCGAAGACTGGGCGGAAAAGAAATGCCGAAGGAGCTGAAAATCGGCTTCAACGGCTGCGGAATGGCCTGCTACGGAGCGGTTCAGGAAGATATCGGAATCGTGTTCCGCAAAGGCAAGTTCGACCTGTTCCTGGGCGCGAAAACAGTCGGGCGCAATGCGCACTCCGGCATTCCGGTCGCGGAAGGCATCGACAAGGAGGATATCGTGCCGATTGTCGAGCGAATCGTGAATCGATTCAAAAAAGAGGCATTTCCGAATGAACGCTTCCACAAGTTTTTCCAACGGGTAGGCGAACTGGAAGGCTACGCCTGGTACGAACCGGCCAAGGCGGAAATCGAGAACGCCGCTTGCGGAGATTGATCGGTTGTTCGAACAAATACGAGGGGGAAACGAAATGGACGCGGTATTATTTGTAGGACACGGGAGCAAGGACCCGGAAGGCAACGAAGAAATCCGGCAGTTTGTCGCTTCGCTTGCGCCAGAGCTGGATGTGCCGATCATCGAGACGTGCTTTCTGGAGTTTGCGCGCCCAGACATGCTGCAAGGCTTGAATACGTGCGTCGCTCGCGGCGCTACGCGGGTGGCGGTCATTCCGATCATCCTGTTCTCTGCGGGACACGCGAAAATCCACATTCCGGCAGCAATCGACGAGGCGAAGGAGCTGCATCCGCACGTGCAGTTCATCTACGGCCGTCCGATCGGCATTCACGAGGAAGTCATCAACATCCTGTCTACACGCATGGCGGAAGCGGGCTTTGCCTCCGGCGAAGACCACGACGACCTGGCAGTGCTCGTGATCGGGCGCGGCAGCAGCGACGCGGACGCCAACAGCGATATTTACAAAATGTCCCGCCTGTTCTGGGAGCGCTACAAGGCGCGCTGGGTAGAGACGGCTTTCATGGGCGTGACCTATCCGCTCTACGACGAGGGCGTGGAGCGCTGCCTGAAGCTCGGCGCGAAGCGGATCGTGCTCTTGCCGTACTTCCTGTTTACCGGCGTGCTGATTAAGCGGATGAGCGATCAACTGGAAAAGTTCCGCCAGCAATACCCGGAAGCCCATTTTGAGATGGCTGAGTATTTCGGCTTCCACCCGCTGTTAAAAGAAGTGATGAAGGACCGGATAGAGGAAGCGCTGCACGGGGAAGTGAAGCTGAACTGCGACACCTGTCAGTACAGGCTGGCAGCGATGGAGCACATCGACCATCACCACCACCATCATGACGACGAGCACGGTCATGGTCACCATCACCATCATCACCACCATGGTCATCATCACGATCATGACCACGACCACCACCATGGTCACGACCATCACCATGACCACGACCATGACCACAAGCATGAGCATAAACACGACCACGTATCGAAGTAGGAGGAGACACAGCATGATTCTGGTACTGGCTGGAACGAGCGACGCCCGCGAATTGGCCCTGTTAATCAAGGAAAACGGCTACGACCTGCTGACGACGGTCGTAACGGACAACGCTGCGAAAAGCATGGAAGAGGCAGGCGTGCCTGTCCAGGTCGGACGCTTGAGCGCGGACGACATCCAGCAGTTGATCCGGGAAAAAGGCGTGCGGTGCGTGGTAGACGCAAGCCACCCTTTTGCCGAGGAAGCCTCGAAAAACGCCATGGCTGGCGCGCAGGGCGCAGGTGTGCCGTACATCCGCTACGAGCGGGAAAGCCTCGCTGCGCCAGGCAGCGAAAAGCTGATCGTCGTCGAGGATTACGTGCAGGCGGCTGAGCTTGCCGCTGAAAAGCGCGGGGTCATCATGCTGACGACAGGCAGCAAGACGCTGAAAACGTTCACGGATCGCCTCTTGGGCCTGCCGGATACGACTTTGGTCGCCCGGATGCTGCCGCGCCTCGACAACATGCAAAAATGCGAGGAGCTCGGCGTGGAGCAAAAAAACATCGTCGCGATGCAAGGGCCTTTTTCCAAGGAGCTGAACAAAGCGCTCTACGCCCACTACGGCGTGACGCTGATGATTACGAAGGAGAGCGGCAAGGTCGGCGCTTTTGACGAAAAGGTGGAAGCGGCGCTGGAAATGGGCATCGAAACCATCGTCATCGGCCGGCCGAAAATCGACTACGGGACCAAGTTTTCCGATTACGAAAGCGTGCTGAACCAGCTCAAAGCGGTCGTTTTATAAGCGCCAGGCCGTGTGCATGCAATGAGCACCTACCCCAAACCACTGACTGGAGGAAACCAACCATGGATTTCAAGACGGAATTCAAGCCTTTGACTGTACAACCGCAAGAGATCGAGGACATGAGCTTTCAGATCATTACCGATGAGCTGGGCGAGCATCCTTTTACCGCCGAACAATTTCCTGTCGTGCAGCGCGTCATCCACGCTTCCGCAGACTTTGACCTCGGACGCAGTCTCGTCTTCCACCCGGATGCTGTCCAATCCGGTATTCAGGCGATCCGCAGCGGCAAAATCGTCGTCGCGGACGTGCAAATGGTTCAGGTCGGCATCAGCAAAAACCGGATCGAGAAGTTCGGCGGCCAAGTGAAGGTGTACATCTCCGACCGCGACGTCATGGAAGAAGCGAAACGCCTCAACACGACGCGCGCGATCATTTCCATGCGCAAAGCGGTGAAGGAAGCAGACGGCGGCATTTTCTGCATCGGCAACGCGCCGACAGCGCTCCTGGAGCTGATCCGCATGGTGAAGGAAGGCGAAGCGAAGCCAGGTCTTGTGATCGGGATGCCAGTCGGCTTCGTCTCTGCGGCAGAGTCCAAGGAAGAGCTGGCGAAGCTCGACATTCCGTTCATCACGAACATCGGGCGCAAAGGCGGAAGCCCTGTGACAGTAGCAGCATTGAATGCCATTTCCATCATGGCGGAACGGTTGGGATAAAAGAGATGGCAGCCAAAGCAGCGTCGGACGAAAAAGAGGCAAAACCCCTCCGCCACGGCTATACAACGGGAGCATGCGCAACGGCGACGACCAAGGCTGCTTTGATCGCGCTGATTACCCAGGAGCCGCAGTCAGAGGCGACCATCCGCCTGCCGATAGGCGAGGACGTGACGTTTCGGATGGAGAGCTGCGAATTTTCGCCGGAAAAAGCGACGGCGGGCACGATCAAGGACGGCGGCGACGACCCGGATGCGACCCACGGTGCGCTGATTCTCTCCACCGTGGAATGGTCCGATGAGCCTGGCATTATACTGGACGGCGGCGTTGGTGTCGGTCGGGTGACCAAGCCAGGGCTGCCTGTTCCGATCGGAGAAGCGGCGATTAACCCCGTCCCGCGCAAAATGATTCGGGAAACCGCGCAGGCGGTGCTCGATGAGTACGGAACAAAGCGCGGGATCAAAATCGTCATTTCCGTGCCTGCAGGCGAGGAAATCGCCAAAAAAACATTGAATGGACGACTCGGCATACTCGGCGGCATCTCTATTTTGGGGACGCGCGGAATCGTGGTGCCGTTTTCCACTTCTGCCTACAAAGCGAGCGTGGCGCAAGCGATCAACGTCGCCAAGGAGGCGGGCTGCGACCACATCGTCCTGTCCACGGGCGGCAAGAGCGAATCGTTCGGGATTGCCACCTACCCGGAGCTGTCCGAGGAAGCGTTCGTGGAAATGGGAGACTTTGTCGGTTTTGCGCTCAAGCAATGCAAGAACCGAAACATGCGCAAGGTGACCTTGGTTGGAATGATGGGCAAGTTTTCCAAAGTGGCGCAGGGCGTCATGATGGTCCACTCGAAAAGCGCCCCTGTCGACTTCGGCTTTCTCGCCCAGATGGCAGAAGAGGCGGGCGCGCCGCAGGAGCGGACCCGCGAGATACTCACCGCGAACACGGCCTCGCAGGTTGGCGATCTGATGGCAGATACGCCTGCCTTTTTCGAGATCATGTGCGCGAACTGTTGCCGGGCAGCCCTGAAGGAAGTGGGCGGCGGTATGGAGGTAGAAACCATCATCATTACTATGAAAGGGTCCCTGTTGGGAAGGGTGACGATCAATGACACAAGCGATGAAAGTGATCGGGATCGGGGATGACGGACAGCAAAGCCTGCTGCCGTTGTACCGGACCTGGATTGAAGAGAGCGAGCTTCTGGTCGGCGGAGAGCGGCATCTGGGCTTTTTTCCGGCGTACAAAGGGGAAAAACGGGTGCTGAAAGGCGGCTTGTCCGCGATGGTGGAGGAGCTGCGCTCCGAGACGCGCAAGACGGTCATTCTCGCTTCGGGCGATCCGCTCTTTTACGGGATCGGCAGCTTGCTGGCGAAAAAGCTGAACGTGGAAATTTACCCGCACCTAAGCTCCATTCAGCTCGCTTTCGCCAAAATGGGCGAGGCGTGGCAAGATGCGGCGCTCGTCAGCGTGCACGGCCGCAGCATCAAGGGACTGGCGCAGCGCATCGACGGGAAGGAAAAGGTCGCGCTGCTCACCGACCGGGAAAACTCGCCAGCGGCTATCGCCCGTTATTTGCTGTCGTTTCAGATGACCGAATACGAGGCGTTCGTGGCCGAGAACCTGGGCAGCGCCGAGGAGCGGACGGGCTGGTACACGCTGGAGGAAATGGCAGATGGCGTCTTTTCCGATCTGAATGTCGTGATTTTGAAAAAACGCCGTCCAAGCCCGGTCTGGCCGTTTGGAATCGCAGACGAAGAGTTTTCCCAGCGCAAGCCGGACAAAGGATTGATTACGAAAAAAGAAGTGCGTATTGTAAGCATCGCCCAACTGCAACTGCACATAAAAAGCATCGTCTGGGACATCGGCACGTGCACAGGCTCTGTCGCCATCGAGGCGGCGCGGATCGCGCGGGAAGGCGAAGTGTACGGCGTGGAGAAAAACGCGGACGATTTGGAAAACTGCCGCCAGAACATGGCGAAGTTTCGCACGGATTTGACCGTTGTGCATGCCCGCGCTCCGCAAGGACTGGACGAGTTCCCGGATCCGGATGCCGTGTTCATCGGCGGCAGCGGCGGGGAATTGCGCGAGCTTTTGCATATTTGCTGCACGCGTCTGCGTCCGGGCGGCCGAATCGTGGTCAACGCCGCGACAATCGAGACGCTGTACGAAGCGACGCAAGCTTTTGCAGACGAAGGCTTTGAAACATCGGTGACATTGGCGCAGTTGTCGCGCAGCAAGCCGATTTTGTCTCTGACGCGGTTTGAGGCGTTGAATCCGATCTACATCATCACGGCCTGGGCCAAACAGACAGAGGAACAAGGGGGAGACAGCAAGTGAGCAAGATCGGAACATTGTACGGGCTGGGCGTAGGTCCAGGCGACCCGGAGCTGATTACTGTCAAGGCATTCCGCCTGTTGCAGCAATCTCCGGTGATCGCGTACCCGAAAAAGCGGATGGGCAGCAAAAGCTACGCGCACCAAATCGCCGAGCTGTACGTGCAGCAGTCAGAAAAAGAAATGCTCGGACTGGTGTTCCCGATGACGCGGGACAAAGAAATTTTGGAGCGCGAGTGGAACAAAACGGTGGAAATCGTCTGGGAGCGTCTGTCCGAGGGAAAAGACGTCGCGTTCGTGACGGAAGGCGATCCGATGTTTTACAGCACGTTTATCCACATGATGCGGGTGATGCACGACGAGCACCCGGAAGTGCCTGTGGTGACCGTGCCGGGCGTATCCTCGTTTCTCGGAGCAGCTTCGCGCTTCAACCTGCCGCTTGCGGACGGCGACGAGCAGATCGGAATTATTCCGGCGACAGAAGACCGGGAAGCGATGCGCAAAGCGCTTGAGAACCACGATACCGTCGTGTTTTTGAAAGTAGCGAAAGTGCTGCCGATGATTATCAGTTTGCTGCAAGAAATGGGACTCGCAGACAAAGCCGCCGTCGCGACAAAGGTCACCTCTTCCGAAGAGATGGTCTGGACGGACATGCGCGAGCTGGAGCGGGCAGAGCTTGGCTATCTTACACTGATGGTGGTGAAAAAGGGATGAAACTGTACATAGTGGGAGCGGGTCCCGGCGACCCTGACTTGATTACCGTAAAAGGCTTGAAGCTTTTGCAAAAGGCAGACGTGATTTTGTACACCGACTCGCTCGTCAACGAAGAGCTGGTGGCGCTCGGCAACCCTGACGCTGAGGTGCTGCACAGCTCCGGCATGGCCTTGGAAGAAATGGTGGCGCTGATGGTGGACCGGATCAGCAAAGGCAAAACGGTCGTGCGCCTGCATACGGGCGATCCGTCTGTGTACGGGGCGATCATGGAGCAGATCGCGCTGTTGAAGGCAGAAGGCATCGAGGTGGAAATCGTGCCGGGCGTAAGCTCTGTGTTTGCGGCGGCAGCGGCGGTCGGTGCGGAGCTGACGATTCCCGAGCTGACCCAGACGCTGATCCTCACCCGCGCGGAAGGACGCACGCCTGTGCCAGACAGGGAAAAGCTGCGCTCACTCGCGGAGCATCATTGCACGCTGGCTCTGTACCTCAGCGCGACTTTGACGAAAAAAGTGGTGCGCGAGCTGATCGAGGCGGGCTGGAGCGAGGATACGCCCGTCGCTGTCGTGCAGCGGGCGAGCTGGCCGGATCAGTTGATCGTGCGCACGACCTTGAAAAACCTGGACGAAGACATGGGCAAAAACGGCATTCGCAAGCACGCGATGATTTTGGCCGGCTGGGCTTTGGACCCGGACATTCACGAAAAAAGCGAGCAATACCGTTCCAGGCTGTACGATAAAACCTTCACGCACGGGTACAGAAAAGGTGTGAAAGAATGATAATCGAACTGGTCGAAGGAGAAATTCCTGTCATCCGTCAGCAGGGCGATTACGCGATTGTCGCCATCACGAAGCACGGGGTCGAGATGGCCCGCGATCTGGCGCAAAAATTTCCCGGGACAGACCTGTACTACATGAGCAAGTTCGCGCGCGGGGATGAGGAAGCGCGCGGCATCCAGCTTTTTTCCAACAGCGTGCGGATGCTGTTTCCGGCGCTGTGGCCTGTGTACAAAGGGCTGATTGTCATCATTTCGCTCGGGGCGGTCGTGCGCATGATCGCGCCGCTGCTCGAAGACAAAAAGAAAGACCCGGGCGTCGTTGTCGTCGACGACCGGGGGGAGAACGTCATCAGCGTGCTGTCCGGCCATCTGGGCGGGGCCAATGAGCTGGCCCGCGAAGTGGCGGCGGTCATGGGCGCCCGCCCGATCATCACGACCGCGTCCGACGTGCAGAAGACGATTCCGGTCGATTTGTTCGGCCGCCGTTTTGGCTGGGAGTGGGATTCTGCCGACAAGCTGACGCCTGTGAGCGCCTCGGTCGTCAACGAGGAACACGTAGCGGTCGTCAACGAATCCGGCGAACGCGACTGGTGGATGCACGACACGCCGATGCCGCCGTCGATCAGGGAGTATGCGAGCATCGCCGAAGCACAGGCTGCCAAGCCGCACGCGGCCCTCGTCGTAACTCACCGCCTGCTTGCGCCGGAGGAACAGCCGATTTTGGACAACGGCGTCCTGTACCGCCCCAAGGTGATCGTGTTGGGGATGGGCTGCAACCGGGGAACGTCTGCGGAGGAGATCGAGGCGGTCATCCGCGAGACGCTGGACGAACTGCAATTTTCGCTCAAGAGCGTCAAGGCGCTGGCCACAATTGAGCTGAAAAAAGACGAGGCCGGGTTGCTCGCCGTATGCGAGAAATACGGCTGGCCGTTCGTCTGGTACTCACCACAGGAGCTGAACCAGGTGGAAATCAGCGAGCCGTCCGAGACGGTGTTCAAGTTTACGGGAGCGTACGGGGTGAGCGAGCCTGCGGCCAAGCTGTACGCAGGCGTCGACGAGCTGGTGCTGACCAAGAAAAAGTCGGGCAACGTCACCATTTCGGTCGCCCTGATGCCCTATCAAAAGGAGGAACGCGCATGACGGACAGCCGCCGGATCGTCATTGCCGGAACAGGCAGCGGAGCGGGGAAAACGACGGTAACCATCGGGCTGATGGCTGCCCTGATCCGCAAAGGCTACAGGGTGCAAGGCTTCAAGTGCGGTCCTGACTACATCGACCCGACCTACCATACCGCGGTGACGGGCAGAGCGTCGCGCAATCTGGACAGCTTCATGCTGGAGTACGACGTCGTGAAGGAGATTTTTGTCCGGGGAAGCGAAGGTGCGGATATTTCGATCATCGAAGGCGTCATGGGCATGTACGACGGCAAGGAAGCGACCAGCGACAAGGGCAGCACGGCCGAAATCAGCACGTTGACCGGATCGCCTGTGTTGCTCGTCGTCAACTGCCAGAGCATGGCGCGCAGTGCGGCTGCGATTGTAAAAGGATTCCAGTTGCTCAATCCGCAGACGAAAATCGTCGGCGTGATCGCGAACAAGGTCGGCAGCGAAGGCCACCACAAAATCGTCAAGGCCGCGATTGAGCAGGAGTGCGGGATTCCGGTCGTCGGCTACCTGAAGCGGGAAAACGAGCTGGAAATTCCCGAGCGCCATCTGGGACTTGTGCCGTCCGTGGAGCGCGGCGAGCTGGCGCCGCTGTTTGCCAAGCTGGCTGACCTGATCGGGGAGACGGTAGACCTGGACCTGGTCTGGGAGCTGGCCAAAGCCGAGCCGCTGCAAGTGGAGCCGAAGCTGTTCGCACCGCGCGAGGCGGCTTTCGACGTCACGATTGCCGTAGCGAAAGACCCGGCGTTCCATTTTTACTATCCGGAAAATCTGGAGTTGCTGCAAGCGTACGGCGCGAAGCTGATCTTTTTCTCGCCGCTTGCGGGGGAGGGCGTACCGGAAGCAGCGGACGGCTTGTACATCGGGGGAGGCTTTCCAGAGGAGTTTGCCGCCGAGCTGTCGCAAAACGAGGCGGTGAAGGAATCGTTCCGCCAGGCGGTCGAAAAAGGCTTGCCGACCTTGGCCGAGTGCGGCGGATTCATGTTTTTGACCGAGGCGATTGTGACGACAGACGGGGAGAGCTATCCGATGGTCGGACTCATCCCCGGCAAGGTGACGATGCAAAAAAAATGGGCGGCGCTCGGCTATCGCGAGGTGCGCGGCAAGGAGGGCAACTTCCTGATCGGTCCAGAGGAACAGGCAAAAGGCCACGAGTTCCACTATTCGACCTATGCCACCGACGAGCAGCTCCCTGCGGCCTACGAGACAAAAGGGCTGCGCGGCACCAAGCCGGAGGGCTTTGCCAGGGACAATCTCGTCGCGGGGTACACGCATTTGCATTTCGGCTCCAACCCGGCGCTGGTGAAGCGCTGGCTCGGTTTGTGCGCGGAGGTGGCCTCCCGTGCCTAAAGCGCTCCCGCTGATGATTCAGGGAACCAGCTCCGATGCCGGAAAAAGCGCGATCGCGACAGCGCTCTGCCGCATTTTTGCCCAGGACGGCTACAAAACGGCGCCGTTCAAGTCGCAAAACATGGCGCTCAATTCCTATGTGACGCTGGACGGAAAAGAAATCGGGCGGGCACAGGGCGTTCAGGCGGAGGCGGCGGGCATTCTCGCCACGACCGACATGAATCCGATCCTCATCAAGCCGACGCGGGATTCGGAGTCGCAGATCGTGGTGAACGGCGAGCCGTACGCCAACATGAAGGCGATGGCGTATCGGACGGATTTTTACGAAGAAGGACTGCGGATTATCCGGGAGGCGTACCAGCGGCTCGCTGCCGCTTACGAGCGCATCGTCATCGAAGGAGCAGGCAGTCCGGCGGAGATCAACCTGAACGACCGCGAGTTGGTCAACATGCGGGTTGCCCGCCTGACGAACGCTCCGGTCATTTTGGTGGCGGACATTGAGCGCGGCGGCGTGTTTGCCAGCCTCGTCGGCACGCTGCAACTGCTTGAACCCAAGGACCGCGACCGGGTGATTGGCGTCATCATCAATCGTTTTCGCGGCGATCTGACGCTGTTGCAGCCAGGTCTGGACTGGTTCGAGCAGTACACAGGCAAGCCTGTGCTTGGCGTGGTGCCGTTTATTCCCGACTTGTGGATCGACGCGGAGGATTCGCTCATTTTGCACCGTTACCAGGGCAAGCGGGAGACGCCGCGCGAGCTGGATATTGCCGTCTTGCGCTACCCGCGCATCTCCAATTTTACGGATGTCGACCCGTTTTTTGTGGAGCCGGACTGCCGTCTGCGCTTTGTGACCCGGCTGGAAGAGTTGGGCGAGCCGGACCTGATCGTGCTGCCCGGCAGCAAAAATACGTTGGAAGACTTGCAATTTTTGCGCGAGACGGGACTGGCCGAGGCGGTGAAAAAGCTGCATCTGCAAGGCAAGTCGTACGTGGTCGGCCTGTGCGGCGGCTATCAGATGCTCGGCGAGTCGATTCTGGACCCGGCTTGTGTGGAGTCGCCGCTGCAACAGCTTGACGGGCTGGGCCTGATTCCGATGGTGACGACGATGGAGCAGAAGAAAACGACGGTGCTGTCCCGCGGGGAAGCCACATTCGCCGGAGAACAGCTTACGCTCGAAGGCTACGAGATTCACATGGGCCAATCCGTTTATGCCAAGAGCGAATGTCCTTTTATTCAGATGGGCGAGCGGGCAGAAGGCTACTGTCACGAGGAACGCCGGCTGATCGGGACGTATTTTCACGGACTGTTCCACAACGACCGCTTCCGCACGCTCTTGCTGAACGCGATTCGCGCGAAAAAAGGGCTTGCGCCGATCACAGAGCGCCCATCTTTCGTGGCGCTTCGCGAGCAGGGCTACGATCTCTTGGCGGATACGGTACGCCGTCATGTGCGGTTGGATGCGATTGAAGAACAGATGAAGGCTTATCAGGAAAAAGAGGTGCGTAGATGATGGCAGGCTTGGAAAAGCGATTTCCGGCGATTGCGCCGCGAAACCAGGAAGCGAGTGAGCAAACGAGACAGCATGTGGATCAACTGACAAAGCCGCTGGGCAGTCTGGGACGTCTGGAGGAGCTGGCCGTCGAGCTGGCCGCGATGACGGGCGAGACGTTTCCGGTCGTCACGCCGCCGGGCGTACTCGTTTTTGCCGCCGATCACGGGGTGGCCGCAGAAGGAGTGTCGGCCTACCCGCAAGAGGTGACGGCGCAAATGCTCTTGAATCTGGTGAACGGCGGCGCGGGCATCAACGTTTTCGCACGGCAAATCGGCGCGATGCAAAAGTTCGTCGATGTCGGCGTGGCAGTCGAGGTCGAGGCGCCAGGCGTCATCAACAGAAGAATCAGGGCAGGCTCGGGCAACATGCTGAAGGAAGCCGCCATGTCCGCTGACGAAGCGCAGCGCACGCTCGCGGTCGGCATCGAGCTGGCAGAGCAGATTATCGACGAAGGCGCCAAGGTGCTGATCGTCGGAGAAGTAGGAATCGGCAACACGACGGCGAGCAGCGCAATCCTGTCTGCCTTGACCGGGGCGGACCCGGACGAGATCGTCGGCCGCGGCACAGGACTGGACGATGCGGGCTGGCAGCGCAAAAAAGCGGTCGTTCGCGAAGCGCTCGCCCTGCATCGCCCGGATGCCAACGAACCGCTGGACGTCCTGGCAAAAGTGGGCGGGTTGGAGATCGGCGCGATGGCAGGCGCGATGATCGGCGCGGCTTCGAGGCGCGTTCCGGTGCTCTTGGACGGCTTTATCGCCACTGTGGCGGCACTGCTGGCCGTGCGGCTTGCGCCTGCGGTCGCAGACTACCTGATTGCCGGGCATCGCTCCCAGGAGCCGGGGCACGCTTTTGTGCTGAACGTACTCGGCAAACAGCCGCTGCTCGACTTAAACCTGCGACTTGGCGAAGGCAGCGGAGCGGCCGTTGCGTTTTCGATCGTCGAGGCGTCGTCGCGAATGGTTCGGGAGATGGCGACATTCGCATCGGCGGGGGTCAGCGACCGATGAGCGGCGCAGGCAAAGTGTATCTCGTCGGCGCAGGCCCCGGTGACCCGAAGCTGATTACCGTCAAAGGTCTGGAATGTCTGCAAAAGGCAGACGTAGTCGTCTATGATCGGCTGGCGAATCCGGCTTTGCTCGCGCATGCGCCCGAGACAGCGGAGCGCATCTACTGCGGCAAGCTGCCCGATCATCACACGATGCGGCAGGAGTCGATCAATGAGGTGCTGGCCGCAAAGGCGCTGGCAGGCAAAGTCGTCGTGCGGCTGAAAGGCGGCGATCCGTGCGTCTTTGGCCGCGCGGGAGAGGAAGCGGAGCATCTCGCTGCACGCGGCGTCGCGTTTGAAATCGTGCCGGGCGTGACGGCAGGAATCGCCGCTTCGGCGTACGCGGGCATCCCGGTGACGCACCGCGATCACGGCTCGTCGTTTGCCGTGGTGACGGGGCATTTGCGCGAGGACAAACCGGAGCTGGCTGTGGAAAAATGGCGGGCGCTGGCAGGCGGAATCGACACGGTTGCTTTTTACATGGGCGTCGCCAACCTGCCGCTCATCCGCACGCAGTTGATGAAGCACGGCCGCGATCCGAAGACGCCCGTCGCCGTCATCTCCTGGGGGACGCTGCCAAAGCAGGCTGTCGTCACAGGCACGTTGGCGGATATCGAGGAGCGCTTGGCAGAAAATAGCCATATCACCAATCCGGCGATCATTCTCGTCGGAGACGTCGTGAAAATGCGGGAAAAGATTAACTGGTTCGAGGCTTCGCTCGGTCTGAACGAGGGGATTCCCGGGTAAGCCAGGACAGGCGAGGCGGGCAAGCGGATGAGGCGGTCGGAGGAGCCATCCGCTTGTTTGCCTGAAACATTTTGGGAGGAGGGATGCCGGATGCGGCCGTATGCCATGATGGTCAACCTGGAAAACAAACGCTGCGCAGTCGTCGGCGGCGGGCAAGTCGCGGAGCGGAAAATCGCCAGTCTGCTTGCCGCTGGGGCAGCCGTCAGCGTCGTGAGTCCCTCCTGCACAGCGTTGATCCGCGAATGGGAGCAAGCTGGCAAGCTGACGCTCCGGCTGCGCCCGTTCGTCCCCGATGACGTCGCGGACGCCGTGCTCGTCATCGCGGCGACCAGCGATCCGGCTGTCAACCTGGCCGTCTACGAGGCGTGCGGGCCGCAGCAGTGGATCAACGTGGCAGACCGTCCCGACCTGTGCTCGTTTACGGTTCCGTCCGTAGTCGAGCGCGGCGACCTGACCGTTGCCATCTCCACCGGAGGAAACAACCCGGGCCTGGCGAAAAAAATGCGCAGCCAACTGGAAGCGTGGATCGGGCCGGAGTACGAGGACTACACGCTCTTCTTGGGCAAAATGCGCCGCCGCGTACTCGCGCTGGATGAGCTTCGCCCGGCAAACAAACGCGCCATTTTGGCAGAGCTGTTGGACGACCGCTTTTTGCACTGGACCCGAAGCGGGGAGATCGAGCGGAGGGACCGGGAGGCAGAGGCGGTTGTCGCGGGATGGCTGGAAAGACAAGAAGAAACATGAACGGAAACAACCTGAGCCTGTTCAGCATATGGGCTTGGGTTATTTTTTTGTGAAAAAGATGACTGCATCCTGAAATGCTCTTTTATGGTAAAATTTAGTATATGAAGCTATCGGCGCATCCAATTTTCATTCAAGCTCCCATGAGATGTACCGGGACGAGCGATAAACAGGAGTAGGAGAAGATAATTATGAGGCATACTGGCAGAAAAAGATTTTGGAAACGAATGTCGATTCTCACGCTTTTATCCGTATTTGCAGTGGGCAGTTTCGCAGGTGTGAGTCAACAGGTACACGCAGTTGAGCAAAAATCCGCAAAGCTTCTTTCAGAACAACAGGCTGTAGAAGCGGCGAAGAAATGGATGGATATCCCCGCAGGCTACCAATATTCTTACGGATTATACTTCGAACCGTACGAAGAGGACAAGACACCGTACGGAGCATGGTTTCTCGCCTGGCATCACCCAGACGGTTCGTTCATTTCGTATAAAATTCATCCTGTCTCAAGCCGCCTGTTGAGCTACGATCGTTACGACAATGACACTAAACCCGCTGGCACTGCTCCCCCGATTCAAAAGCAAATGGCCCGTGAGAGAGCGTTGCAGTTTCTTGCAAAATTCGTTCCCTCAGAGGAGCGGGCAAAGCTGATGGAGCCAGAGGAATGTACATATACGAGATACGGTTCGCCAAGATATGGAATTAAATTTAAACGTGTTGAAAACAGCATTCCTTTCAAAAACAATTCGATTGACGTAGTTTTGGGAGGAGACGGAAAGCTTCTCCACTTCGTGCGGCACTGGTATGAGGGAGAGGTGCCCGACGCAAGCAAGATCATGGCAGAAAAGGCAGCGCGGGAACTTCTGGAGCAAAATGCGGAGCCGACCTTGTACTATAGGGAAACGCCTGATAACTTGCAAGAGAAATACAAGCAAAAATATATGTTAGTCTATGATTATTTGCGGGGCGACCCCCAATTCGTCGATGCGATCTCAGGTGTGATGGTGGACAAGTATGGAACCTTGGCAAAGCCGAAGCAACCGATCAAGAGCCTGAAAGATTTGCCGCTTGTAGCTGCTCCGAAAGAGGGAAACGGGATAAAAGGAACGTTTACTCTGGAGCAGGCGAAGGCCGCGGCAATTCATTTTTTACAAACCACACTCAAAGATCAACTAGATCATGTCTATCTGGAACCGGAGATTATACCGAGATCGGCTGATTGGAAAGATTACAGTTTCAAATTTAGCTGGTTGCATAAAGGGACTCTGGTTGAATACGCTACATTTGAAGTAAGGGTCAATCCGGACACCGCAGAAAGTCATTTTCGGGGAGAACATCCTCTCCCGCCTGTGATTGATGACAACAACGCGCAGAGAGTGGATGTGGCCACAGCGAAAAAAACGGAGCAGACGGTGAAAAAATCGCTTGAACTTTTCTACTTCCAGTCAAATCAATATGACGATGAGGCCAAGGAACCAAAAGCGTTGCTTCTGTACCGTTTCGTCCATGAGCCGGGCTTCGTCGACGGACATACCGGAAAATGGATCAGCCTTTCGGACTGAGCAGAAAACAAATAAGCAGCGGTGTCATCTGAAAAAACGCCACTTGATGAGGGTGGTGTTTGTCATTTGGGGATGATTCCTGCCCTGCTGCACGCGAAACTGCGCCGAACTCGTGCAGCAGGCACAGCCAAGTCGCCCATGCAACACAAATTTCCCCGGAGCATTCCATTATTCCCCTTTTCCTGATATGGTGATAGATGGTATGCAACCCCTTCAAGCGCAAGCCATCTTTTCCAAGGAGGAAACAGCTTTGTCGGACGCCTTTCAGATCGGTCCCTTTTTGTTGAAAATGAGCACGCTGGCCGTGATCGTGTCCATCGCCAGCGGCTTTCTTGCGATTACGTTTTTGTTTCCAAAAGAGAGGGCGACAAGAGTTGCCATCACAGAGCTGCTGAGCAACGCGGTCGTTCTCGCCTTTCTCGTCTGGAAGCTCAGCTATGCGCTGTTTCATCTGGAGCAAATGCTGCAAAATCCTTCGTCGATCCTCTACTTCTCCGGGGGCGAGAGCGGAGCGTGGCTGGCAGCCGTGGCGGTTGCGGTCTACCTCGTGGTGACGGTGCGCAAAAAAGCTTTGCCGGTCCAGCTCGTGGCCTGGGCGATGGCGATCGGCTTTTTGGCTGCGGCTGGCGTGCACCATCTGCTGACGGCTTTGCTGGAAAAAGGCGGCGTGTGGTACCATGGCCAGCAGCTCGTGCTCTGTCTGTTGTTCCTCGGCTGGCTGCAACGTGTGCGCGAAGCACTCACCGAGCTGCCTGCCTGGCTTGCGCCGCTCATGTGGTATGCGATCGGGCAGGTCTACGTGCTGTTTTACTTCGAGCCTCGCCAAGCGGTGCTGCTGGGACTTTCTGCGGAGCAGCTCGCTTATTACGGCTGCGCCCTGCTGCTGCTGTTTTTGTCCAGGCGCGCCACCCAAGCGAAAGGAGAGGCGTTGGATGAAGCGTAATCACATATGGGCGGTTGTCGTGCTGGTCGCCTTGCTGGCGTGGGGTGTCGTGGATGCATACGTCCTTGACACAGGAGCGGAAAATGCGGCGACAAGCGAGCCGGGCAGCGTGCCGATCGGGTTGAAAAAAGGCAACCTGGCGCCAGACTTTGAGCTGCGGCAGCTCGGTGGCGGCAAGGTGAAGCTGTCCGATTTGCGCGGAAAAAAAGTCATCGTCAACTTGTGGGCGACCTGGTGTCCGCCGTGTCGGGCGGAAATCCCGGACATGCAGCGGTTTTACGAAGCAAACAAGGCGAACGGTGTTGTCATCCTGGGCGTCAACCTGACAACAACGGAGACGAAGCCAGAAGATGTCGAAGCGTTTGTCCAGGCGTACGGCATGACTTTTCCCGTGCTGCTCGATGACGAAAAGCACGTATCCGGCGCGTACAAGGCCATTTCCATTCCGACCAGCTTCCTCATCGACAGCAATGGCGTGATCCGCGAAAAGTACATTGGCCCGATGAGCTACGAATGGATGGAGAAGACGCTGGCGGGGATGCAGTAAAGGCAGGCGGGCACGCGCAGCGGCCGTTTTTGACGCCGGTCTTTGCGGGCGGCTATCTCTCATGCTCATGTACGGATGCGAGTTGCGTCGTCGCCTGACCCAAGACCAGCTCCAAAGCCAAAACGAGAACCTCGTGCGAGCGCGAAAAAAAGCAGCCCGCTGGATGAGAACAGGCTGACGTGCAGTCATTTTTGTTAAACGTGAAAGGATGGCAAAGGCCAACCACCACCAGCCTGACTGGGAAAGCTGCGAATATCCGCAATCGGTTCAATCAGTTGCCGGGATTGTTTTCCGGCGATTTGCTTTTGCTGCCCCGGTCCAGAGGAAGCACGGCATTCAGCAACTGGTAGATGAGCTTGGATTCCTTGGTCAAAAGAGGGCCTAATATCGCCAGGATCAGCACGTACAGCGCGGCGAACGGCTGCAGGATATCCATGAGTGCGCCCGCTTTTCCCAGATTAGCCATGATGATGGAAAACTCACCACGAGAAACGATTGTCAGCCCGATGTTCGTGGAAGCCTTGGGCGGCAGTCCGGCGCTGCGGCCTGCGAGCAGACCGGCGGCGACGTTGCCGACGAGCGTGATGATGACCGCCACGATGGACAGCCAGACGGCTCCCCCGAGCGACAAGGGATCAATCGTCAACCCGAAGCTGAAGAAAAACATGGCGCCGAAAAAGTCGCGAAATGGCAGTATCAGATGTTCGATGCGTTTCATATGTTGTGTTTCCGCTAATACGAGCCCCACGAGCAGTGCGCCGATGGCTTCAGCTACATGGATAGTCTCGGAAAAACCCGCAATCAAAAACAGGGCGGCGAACACCGTAATCATGAACACTTCGTTCGATTTGATGTTCAGCGCGCGGTTCAAAAAGGGGACGAGCTTGCGTCCGACGATGATGAGCAAAAGCATGTAGCCCAGCGCGATCAGGGCGGAAGAGAGCACGCCGCCAAGCGAAGTGGCACCGGAGAGGACAAGCCCGGAGACGATCGAGATGTACACCGCCAAAAAGATGTCCTCGAACATGATGATGCCGAGAATCATTTCGGTTTCGCGATTGGCGGTGCGCTTGAGATCGACCAGCACTTTGGCCACGATCGCGCTGGAGGAAATCGTGGTGATTCCGGCGACGATCAGCATTTCCTTGAGCGGAAAGCCGGCAGCCCAGCCAAACAGCAGACCGAGCGTAAAGTTGATGGCGATGTAGATCGTGCCGCCAATCGCAATAGAGCGGCCTGCCTTGACGAGCCGCCCTACCGAAAATTCAAGACCGAGGTAAAACAATAGAAAAAGCACCCCGACTCTGCCCATAAATTCGATGAGCGGAGCGCTGTCGATAAAGCGAAGGTCGAACAGGCCGATGTCGGGCGCGTGCGGACCGACGACCATCCCGACCAAAATGTAAAAAGGGACGATGGAGAACTTCAGCTTGATGGAGAGAAAGCCGGCGATGGCTATCAGAGCGAGCGCAAGGCCGACTTCAAACACGATGTGCTCCAAGGTCAATCACCCCCGTTGCTGAGAATAGTCTTGAGCGCCTTCACCTGCTTTCGTTCACCTGCTACAACTAGAGTGGAGCTTGCACAGAGCACATACTCGGGGCCCGGGTTGATCGTTTGCTTGTGATCTTTTTCAATGACCGCGATGATCGTGGCTCCGGTCTCCTGTCGCACGTCCAGCTCACCGATGGTCTTGCCGATCGCGCGTGCGCCCGGTTCGATCTTGTACCACTCGATCATTAGCTTGTCCAATGCGACCTCGACTGTTTCCAAAGCGGATGGCTTGTACGTCAGCCCGCCGACGATTGCGGCAATTTGCCGGGCCTCGTCATCATCGAGGGTCACCATCGAAATGTTGTCGTCCGGATCTTCGCGATCAAAATGGTACATTTCCCGGCGTCCGTCATCGTGAATGACGATGACCAGCTTATCGCCGCTTTTTGTTTCCACCTGGTATTTTCTGCCGATGCCCGGCAAATCTGTTTCTCGAATAGAGAACATGCAACAGCCTCCTCCAAATTCACATCTGTAATTTATATTAGGTAGTCGCTCTTTGGCGCGAAAGAGCGCTTTTGCATGTCGCCGATAATCATTTGGAATTATAACCATTCTGGTGCTATTTTAGTAATAATCCCGGTGCATGCACGGTGGCATTGTCGACATACGTACCTATTATCCATTATTATACACGAAGCGGCATCCGCTTTTTGGAATGAATCCAAATTCACATAGATGCAACAAATTCGCACAGATTTGACACATTTTTTAAGGGTGATGAAGCGTGGCCAACAAGCAATATCGTTTAACCGAAGCCGAATGGCATTTTATTCAGGACATGCGCTCCATGGAGATGGATGAGCTGCTGGACATCGTGATTGCCTTGCGCAATGAGGTGCGGGAGCTGGAGAAAAAAGCAGAAATCATCCGCGAGCGGGAAAAGGAGCACTGGCTGGAGGAATACCAGGCTGCGCAGAAGCGGATCAAACATCTGCGCCAGTTCGAGCAGGACCTGCGCAAGACATGGCCACATGACTGAGCAAGGAGCACCCTTCTTCCACCAGTGCGCATGAATTTTGGCGGATGGTGTATCCGTGTCAAAAACTTGCCTGAGAAAAGAAGAGCCTGTCACGAAACAAGGGAACCCGCCCTAAGGGTTCCCTTGTGTTATAGCCAGAAGCAGCGGCACATATCATGTTGTTAGGCCAAGATCGCTTTGCTCTCTGCTTCCTGCCCAGAGTCTGGCTCTGGCGTGTCACTCGCTTGCTGGACGCGTTCCGGATGGAATTCGTCTTCTTGTTTGGCGATGACAACCGCTGCTACGCCGTTTCCGATCAGGTTCGTAATCGCACGCGCCTCGGACATGAAGCGGTCAACCCCGAGCAGCAAGGCAATGCCTTCGACCGGAATCATCGGGAAAGCTGCCAGTGTAGCCGCCAGCGTAATGAAGCCGGAGCCTGTCACGCCCGCCGCGCCTTTGGACGTAATCATCAAAATGCCGAGCAGCGTCAACTGTTGCCAGATGCTGAGGTCAACCCCGTAAGCCTGGGCGATGAACATGGCCGCCATCGACAGGTAGATCGAGGTTCCGTCCAGGTTGAACGAATAGCCTGTAGGAACGACGAGGCCGACAACCGATTTGGAGCAGCCGTACTTTTCCAGGCGGTCCATCATCCGCGGGAGTGCAGATTCCGAGGAGGAGGTGCCAAGCACGAGCAAAATTTCTTCGCGAATGTATTTGATAAACGAAAAGATGCTGAATTTGTAGTAGCGGGCGATACCGCCCAACACCAGGACGATGAACAAAAACATGGTGATGTACACCGCTGTCATCAGCAGGCCCAGACGGGTAAGAGAGTCGATGCCGAATTTGCCGATCGTGTAAGCCATTGCACCGAATGCCGCCAGCGGGGACACTTTCATAATCATGTTGACGACGCCGAAAAATCCGTGTGTCAGCTTGTCAAACAGCTTGATGACAGGCTGGGAGGCAGGACCCATTGCCGCGAGCGACAGCCCGAACAGGACAGCGAAGAACAGGATAGGAAGCAGTTCGCCTTTTGCCATGGCACCGACGACGTTTTCCGGGATGATGCTGGCGATAAAATCAACGAAGCCGTGGCTCGACTGCGCAGCCGCCTCTGTGTACTTGCTTACGTCGCCGCTTGTCAGGCCCGTTTTGTCGAAGCCTTCGCCCGGTTTGATGAGGTTGACGACGAGCAGCCCGATGGCGAGCGCGATCGTGGTAACGATTTCAAAATAAATCAGCGCCTTGCCGCCGATCTTCCCGACCTTTTTCATGTCGCCCATGCTCGCGATTCCGTTGACGACGGTGAAAAACACAATCGGCGGAATGACCATTTTAATCAGCTTCACAAAAATATCTGCCAATACTTTCAGTTCTGCGCCGAACTTGGGAGCAAAATGCCCGACGATAATCCCGAGGATGATGGCAATCACAACCTGAACGGTCAGGTTTTTAAAGTTGATCCGCATCGAACCGACCCCTTTTCTCTTTCGTCTTTAGAAATGCTGTTGTAAGCGCTTCACTCATCTATTTCGCATTGTATAGAATGGACAAAAAATTGAAAATGATACGGTCATATTGGTTGTTTTGGTCGTTTTGGTCATGGACTCTCCTGAAACTGGAAAGGAAAAAATGCAATGTTGACATACGCTCGACACGATCAGTAGGTAAAGTAAGTTATGTACATAGCGACATGACATGAAAAAGACAACCGGGAGAAGGAGGATTTTCGATGTTTAAAAAACAGTATCTAGCAGTTTTCTCAGCGGTGGTTCTTGCGACAAGCTTGCTGCCGACTGGCTCTCAGGCAGCGACTGGAACAAAAAACTTGCAGGCGAAGTACAACAATATCAAGGTTTTGTATAACGGCGCTGCCGTTCCGACTACGATCGAACCATTCATCGTCAACGGAACCACCTACATTCCGCTGCGCATGATGGCAGGCGTGTTCAACAAGGAAGTCGTCTGGGATGGCAATACGTACACTATCACGGTAAAAGACCAGGCTGATGCCCAGCATGCGGCTGAACTGGCAGCGCGCGATGCCCAAATCCGCAGCCTGCAAAGCAAAATCGACACGCTGAACCGGCAAATTTCCGATCTGGAAGACGATCTGGAAGATGCGAAAAACAAAGATGACGACGACGATTTCGACGATCAACTGGATGACTTGGAAGATGCTCTGAATGACGATTACGAAGACTTCCGCGGCGCTGAGTGGGATATTACCCTGAGCGGCGACGAAGATGAGATCGAGGTAGAAATCGCTCTCGACTTCGATGAGTACGAGGACGAATTGGACGATTCCGACTATGAAGACCTCGTGATTAACGTCATCGAGGACATCTGGGATGAATTCGACGATGCAGACGTGGTAGGCGAGATCGTCGACACCAGCAACAACGACAAGAAAAAATACGACTTTGAAGGCGATGCAAGCGATGGCGACATCTACTTCGAGGACGACATTATCAACTAATGGCAGTCAAAAAAGCCTTGTCTCCTGTAAGGGGGCAAGGCTTTTTTCCTATTTTCCAAAAACACGCAAATCCAATTATAAAAAGAAAGGGGTAAACTGATAGTATAGTAGTACGTAGCAGAAAGAGAGGACCATGCGAGCAATCGCGAATGGGAGAATAGGAAGCCTATGAAAAGCATTTTGTTGGTAGAAGACGAACTGGTGATCTCGCGCGTGTTGAAAGCGTACCTGCAAAAAGCGGACTATGAGGTCTGGCAGGCTGAAGACGGCATCGAAGCGATCCGCCTGTTTGACGAAAAAAAACCGGATCTCGTTCTTTTGGATCTCATGCTTCCCGAGCGAAGCGGCTGGGAGATTCTGCAGTATATTCGGGAAAAAAGCGCCTGTCCGGTCATTATTATGACGGCGCTGGGACAGACCGATCAAAAGCTGAAAGGGCTGAACCAGGGAGCCGACGACTACATAACAAAGCCGTTTGTCGCCGAGGAAGTGGTGGCGAGGGTCAATGCTGTGCTGCGCCGCTCGGTGATTTTGGTCAAAGACCAGGAGACGCGCTTTTTCGGCAGCCTGAAAATCAATTTCCAGTCCCACCACGTCACGCTGCACGGGCTGGAACTGGTGTTTCATCCGCGTGACCTGTCGCTGCTGCTCTTTCTGGCGCAAAACCCGAACCAGACCTTTACCCGCGAGCAGTTGATTGAGCAGGTGTGGGGAATGGACTACGGAGGCAGTGACCGTGCTGTGGACCTGGCCATCAAGCGCGTGAGAAAAACATTGGAAAATTGGCCCGCCCATGAAGGCGAGATCAAGACGCTGCGAGGGGTGGGTTATCAGTTCTGTGTTTACTAAGAAAAAGGAGCCCGTTTCGCTCCTGCGCTACTGGACGACCCGTTACCTGCTGACACTGGTCGTAGGACTGCTCATCGTCGGGGCCGTGTCTGCCTACTGGATCAAATATGCTGCGGTGGAAAAGCAGATTGAGGTGACCCGGCTGTTCGCCGAGGAAGTGGCGGATCGGGTCGTAGACGACGAAGGCGACATTTTGGTGGGGGCCAAGCTGCATCAGGTGCTGGACAACCGGCGCAAGTTCATGGGGGTGGATCGCAACCTGGTCTTGTTTATTAAAAACAATCAGGGAGAGGTCATCTACAGCCGCCCGGGAATGCTGCCGCCCACGCTGGAAAAAGCGCTTCCCGGCTTGCTTGAGCAGGCTGATACGGCAGACAGGATCAAGCAGGCATCGGGCGACACGCTGTACGTCATCAGGAAAAATTTGGAATATAACGACAATATTATCGGGAAGGTCATTTTGCTTTTTCCCGAGACCGATATCAAAATCGGCCGGGAGCAACTGCAATATTTGGTCATCATGCTCGGCAGCCTCGGCGTGCTTGGCTGGGCCGTCATTTACTTTCACTCCCGGCGGCTGTCGGAGCCGATTCAGCAAGTCGTGCTGTCGGCGCGCAAAATCGTGGAAGGCAACTACGATGTCGCGATCACGCAGCCAATCCAGGAACGGGAAATTCACGAGCTGGTCTACACGTTCAAGGAGATGGCTGACCGCCTGCGCCAACTGGAAAGCATGCGGACAGAGCTGTTGGCCGGAGTAACGCACGAGCTGAAAACGCCCGTGACCTCGATCAGCGGGCTGGTCCAGGCGATTAACGATGAAGTCGTATCGGGGGCAGAGCAGAAGGAATTTTTGGAGATATGCCTGCGCGAAACAAGGCGTCTGCAAAAAATGGTCGAGGACTTGCTCGATTTCAACTCGTTTGCCGTAGGGGCGATTACCGTCCACAAGGAGGAGCAGGACATCAGCAAGCTGGTCAGGGAAATCGCCTCGCAGTGGCGAATCGTGCAAGACCTGGGGGCGATCTCGTTTGAGGTCGTCATCCCGGAAAAATCTGTGACCGTTTTTGTTGACCCGGGCCGCGTCCAGCAAATTTTGACCAACCTGCTCAACAACGCGAGACAGGCGATCGGAAAAGCAGAGGCCGAGGGGAGCATCCAGCTTGTTTTGTACGAAACCGAAGGCGACATGCGCATCGACGTGAAGGACAACGGACACGGGATTCCGGCAGAGGAGCAGCCGCTTGTCTTCGAGCGGTTTTTTCGCGGCAGCAACAAAAAAGACAAGGTGCGGGGGCTGGGACTTGGGCTGTCGTACTCGCGCATGATGGCCAAAGCGCTGGGCGGCGACCTCATGCTTCGGCAAAGCAGTGAACAGGGCTCGGTCTTTACCCTCATCCTGCCTAAGCAGACGTAAAGACGGGCGAGAGCGGAAGAGCTTCACCGTCTCTGGTGAAGCTCTCTGATTTTTTCCATCAAGTCAGCCCCGATGCTGTCTGCGAACTTGTCGTAGACTGGCTGCACGGCTTGAATCCAGGCTGCGCGCTCTTCTTCTGTCTGCACGTGGATCTGGATGTTTTTCTGCTCCTGGAGCATGCGCAGTTGGCTCGCGTTCATGGAAACAGCCAGTTGATTGTTGTACGCGGTCGCTTCCTGCATCGCCTCTGTGATCGCTTGCTGAATATCCGGGGGGAGCTTGTTCCAGAACGATTGATTAATGACGACCGCGTAGCCGAGAAAGCCGTGGTCGCTGATGGTCATATACTTTTGCACTTGATACAGCCGCTTCGTGTACACGTTGGAAATCGTGTTTTCCTCGCCGTCCACTTTTCCGCTCGCCAGCATGCTGTACAGGTCGCCGAAGTACGAGCCGATCGGAATGGCATGAAAAGAGCGAAACTGTGCTTCCAGCACGGCGCTCGGGATGATGCGAAAACGTTGGCCGACGAAGTCGTCTGGCGTAATCAGCGGGCGATTCGCCGTCATCTGCTTGAAGCCGCTCGACCAGAAGGCCAGCCCCTTCATATCGGATTGTTCCAGCGTGGAAAACAGCATTTGCCCGATTTCGCCGTTGAATACGTTTTCCACGTCCTCCTGCGTCCGAAACAGATAGGGCAATTCGAGCACAGCCCAGGCGGGAATCATGCTCGACAGGTGGGAGAACGCAGGCGCGATCATTTGCACTTCGCCGTTTTGCAGGGCCGATATCTCCGTCTTTTCGGAGTGCAGCACGCTGTTGGGGAACACTTGCACCTCGACGCGTCCGTGAGTCTTGTCTTTGACAAGCTGCGCGAACCGTTCCACCGTCAAGCCTTTTGGCGTGTTTTCCGCAACCACGTGGCTGAATTTGATGATGATGCGCTCGGACAGTCCCTCCTGCACCTCGTCATAGCCGAGCTTCGCCATCGACAGGTCTGTCCCGAAGCCGATCATGACAGCGCTCACAAGCGCGATCATCACAAACAGCGCGATGCTCAGAAAAGATTTCATCTTTTTTCACCTGCCCACGATCAGTTGATTTGCTGGATGTACTGTACCAAAATATAGAGAAGCAAGCAATCCCCACTGGAAAGGAAGAGCTGGTCTGTTCAAACAGTTAACGATCAAATGGAAGATTATGCTGCTTTCGGTGGGAATCGTGCTGTTCTCTCTGGTTATTGGGCTGCTGATTATTGTGGGAGGCATGATTCGGGTCACGGAAAATCAGCTTGGCCAACGGCTGATGACGATCGCCCGCACTGTCGCCCAGATTCCGCTGGTGCAGGAAAGCATCCAGGAGCCGGACGGCTGGCGGCAGATCAACCCGACGGCGCACAAGCTGAGAGTCGTCAATGACGTGACGTACATCGTCGTCTTGAATATGGAGCGGGTGCGCTACTCCGACCCGCTGGACGAGCGGATCGGCACCGTGTTCGAGGATGCGGCTGTCGAGGAGGCGTATTCCGAGCACTCCTATTTGCAAAAGGTGAAAGGGGACATGGGCACGGCGCTTCGCGCTTACGTGCCGATCATGGACGAGCAGCACCAGCAGGTCGGGGTGGTGCTGGTGGGCCGGGTGATGCCCGGCACGTGGGAGGTCATGAAAAGCGAGCGCGGCAACATCGCGCTGACGCTGATTCTCTCGCTTTTGGTCGGCGTCTGGGGCAGCTATTTGCTGGCTCGCCACATCAAAAAGCAGATGCTCGATCTGGAGCCGGAGCAGATCGCGCGCATCCTGGTCGAGCGGACGGCAACCTTCCACGCCATGCACGAAGGGGTCATCGCCATCGACAACCGGGAGCACATCACGATTTTCAACGATCGGGCCAAGCAAATTTTCGGGATCGAGGGAGACGTATTGGGAAAATCCATTCGCTCGGTACTGCCCGACACCCGCTTGCCCGAGGTGCTGGAACTGCGGCAAAACTTTACGAACACCGAACTGCACGTAGGCAATGCCTTGCTCTGGTCCAACCGCTTTTTGATTAAAGTCGAGGACAAGATCGTCGGCGCCCTCGCCATCTTCCAGGACAGGACAGAGGTTGCGCGGATGGCGGAGGAACTGACAGGGGTCAAGGAGTTTGTCGGCGCCCTCCGCGTCCAAAACCACGAGCACATGAACAAGCTGCACACGATCGCGGGCTTGCTGCAGCTCAACCAATACGACAAGGCGCTCGCCTACCTGTTCGAGATCAACGAGGAGCAGGAGGAACTGACGTCTTTTCTGACGACGCGGATCATGGATGAAAACTTGTCCGGGCTGTTGATCGGCAAGGTCAGTCGCGGCAAGGAACTGGGCATTCGCGTGGTCATCGACAGGATGAGCCACCTGGAAAAATTTCCACCCTACATGGACCACCACAACTTCGTGCTCATTTTGGGCAATCTGATCGAAAATGCATTTGACTCGCTGGAGCAGTGCGAGCGTGCGGACAAGGAGATTACGATCAGCATCGAGCAGGATGAAGAGGTGTGCTCGATTCTCGTGGAGGACAACGGGATCGGGATGGACGAAGAGACGCGCGAGAAGATGCTGGAAAGAGGCTTCTCCACCAAAAGCCGGGCGAACCGCGGACTCGGTCTGCACCTGGTGCATCAACTGGTGCGAAAAGGAAGGGGCGAGCTGGTCTGCCATTCCCGGCCGGGAGCAGGAGCGAGCTTCATGATTACATTCCCGATGAAGGAGGTGGACGAATAGTGGAGACGGACAGCATTCGCGTACTGGTAGTGGAAGACGATCCGATGGTGCAGGAGATCAACAAGCAGTTTATCGAGCGCGTGCCAGGCTTCACCGTCGTCGGGATGGCGGCGAACGGGGCCGACGGCGTGTGGATGGTGCAGGAGCTGGGGCCGGACTTGGTCATCATGGACATTTTCATGCCGATTCAGGACGGGGTCAAAGCGCTCGCGGAGCTGCGCGCGGCCGGTCAGGACGTCGATGTCATCGTGGTGACCGCGGCCAAGGACAAGGCGACGATTCAGGCGATGCTGCGCGGCGGCGCGATGGACTACATCATCAAGCCGTTCGCGTTTGACCGGATGAAAAAGTCGCTGGAAACCTACCGCGAGTTTCGCCAGAAGATCGAACAGGCAGGGGCGGCTTCGCAGGATGAGGTAGACCAGCTTTTGTTTCGCGGGGCGTCAGAGCGCGAAGAGGAACAGGCTCGCTCGGCTTCGGCAGGCACAGGCAGCAAGCTGAGTCCGCTGCCAAAAGGGCTACACGCAGTGACGTTAGAGCAGATCATTCGCCAGCTCGACAACGAGGACCAGGCGCTGTCGGCGGAAGATGTGGCGGAGCGGGTAGGCATCGCCAGGGTGACGGCGAGGCGCTATCTGGACTACCTGGAGAAGGCCGGGATGGTGAGAATCGACGTCAGCTACGGCGGAGTCGGCAGGCCGACGAATCGCTACGTGCGCGTCGACGAGCATGAGACAGGGGGTGGCAGGCGGGCATGATCGACTTTGAAGCCATATTGGACGGGCTGTTTGACATCGTTCACGTGACGGATGAAAAAGGACGGACACTGTATTGCTCCGGGCGCTACGAAGAGTTTTTCGGGATCGATCCGCAGGAAATGATCGGCAAGCCGATTGAGGAATTTTACCATCTGGGCTATTTTTCCCCGACGATTACGATGCGCGTCATTCGCGATCGGAAAAAGGTGCACACGATCCAGACGACCCGGAAAAAACGCCGGCTGCTGGTCGAGGGCACCCCGCTCTGGGACGCGGACGGCAACTTTTGCGGAGTCGTCAACACGTCGATTGACATTACCGACCACGAGCAGTTGCAGCAGGAGCAAAATGAGCGCAAGTACGTCGGCGGCCTTTTGCAAAGCGAAATGACAAAGGAGAACAGCAGGCGAAAAGGCAAAATCAGTCTCGTCTACCGCAGCCAGTCGATGGAGCAGGTCACCGCGCTGGCGGAAAAGCTGGCGCAGGTCGAGTCGTCCATGATTTTACTGGGAGAATCGGGCGTCGGCAAAGGCGTGCTCGCGAAGTACATCCACGAGTGCAGCCCGCGCGCAGACAAGCCGTTCGTCCACATCAACTGCGGAGCGATCCCGGAGACGTTGCTGGAATCGGAGCTGTTCGGGTACGAAAAAGGAGCGTTTACCGGAGCGGACAAGGACGGCAAAGCGGGCCTGATCGAAAAGGCGAACGGCGGCACGCTGTTTTTGGACGAGATCGGAGAGATGCCGCTCGTCTTGCAGGTGAAGCTGCTCAACGTCTTGCAGGAAAAAACGATTACGCCCGTAGGCAGCGCCGTTCCGCGCAAGGTCGATGTGAAGCTGATTACCGCCACCAACCAAAACTTGCGGCAAATGGTCAAAGAGGGCAGGTTTCGCGAAGATTTGTACTACCGGATTCACGTCGTGCCGCTGGAAATTCCGCCGCTGCGGGAACGCCGCGAGGAAATTCCGGTGCTCGTCCATTATTTCCTGGGCGTTTTTTGCGAAAAGTACTGTCTGGATCGGCAGCTTTCCGACGCCTGCTTCCGGATTCTCGCGGAATACGATTGGCCAGGCAATGTGCGCGAATTGGAAAATGTAGTGGAGCGGCTCGTGGTGACCGCCCCTGACGTCCTCATTACGCCGACGCAAATCCCCCGGTACATCCACAGCCACGAGGATAGCGCCTTGGGCGGCATCAAGGTCGAGCGGGTGATGCAGATGCAGGAGGCGATGGAGGAAGTCGAACGGCAGTTGCTGCAGCGCGCCTACGAGCAGCACAAGACGACGACAAAAGTAGCGGAAGCGCTCGGCATCAGCCAGCCATCCGCCAGCCGGAAGCTGAGAAAGTGGGTATTCACAGGTGAATAATCGCTATTCGCGCGTGAATAGCATGCAGGATGGTTCCTGCGCGAATAGGCGGTGCTTGTATGCGGCCGTGAATAGCCGCTGTACATACAGGGAGCGGGCAGCTTGTTGGCATTGTTTTTGCAATATTGAAAAAGTCATGAACGGATGAGGGAACGCATACGTGTGTGCAAAAGCTGCTTGCGCAAGGGCCGCTGTGGACAGATGGACAATTGATAAAGGGAGACGTGTCGGATGAATAAAGGAAAAGCATTGCGGGCAGGAGATACAATCGGGCTGGTCGCCACTTCCAGTCCCGCTACGGAAGAGGTGCTGGGCAAGGCAGTGGCCGCGATCATGGAGATGGGCTTCAAGGTAAAGGTCGGGCAGACGTGCTATGAGACGTACGGCGGCTATTTGGCGGGCACCCCGGAGCAACGGGCAGGCGAGCTGAACGCGATGTTTGCCGACGACGAGGTGGACGGCATCATGTGCATGCGCGGCGGTTACGGGTCCCCGCAAATTTTGCCGCTGCTCGATTACGACCTCATTGCGCAAAATCCGAAACTGTTTGTCGGGTACAGCGACATTACTGCGCTGCACGCCGCTTTCGGACAGGTATCGCATCTGGCGACCTTGCACGGGCCAATGGCGACCTCGGATATTGCGCACGGCCTGGACGACTGGACCAGGCAGTATTTGCTGCGGGCGCTGACCCGGCCTGAGCCGCTCGGGCCGATCATCAACCCGCCGGGAGAGGACATTCTCTGTCTCGTGGAAGGGCAGGCGTACGGCCCGATTGTCGGCGGAAACCTCGCTTTGATCGCCACGCTAATGGGCACGCCGTATCAGGTGGATACCCGCGGCAAAATCCTGTTTCTGGAAGACATTGACGAGGAGCCGTATCGCGTAGATCGCATGCTGACACAGCTTGCGCTCGGCGGCCTGTTCGCCGATTGCGCAGGCATCGTCATCGGCACGTGGACCAACTGCGAGCCGAAGAAGCGCGAAGGCTTTTCCGTCTGGGACGTGTTCCAAAACATCGTCGTGCCTTACGGAAAGCCGACGATCTGGAACGTGCAGATCGGGCACGGCTCTTACAATATGGCGCTGCCCTTCGGCGTCGAGGCTACGCTTGACGCGACTTCAAGAATACTCGCGGTAGAAGAGAGTGTGACCGTATGAGTCCCGGACAAAACGACTGGATCATGCAGCAAGCGCAGGAGCTGCTTCCTTGGCTGAGGGCAGTTCGCCGCGATTTTCATCAATTTCCCGAGTTTGGGCTGGAGGAGTTTCGCACACAGGAAAAAATTAGCGCCTACTTGAACGAGTTGGGGATTTCGCATGCAAAAGTGGCGGGCACAGGTGTCGTCGGACTGATTGAAGGCGCACGGCCAGGAGCTGTCGTCGGGCTGCGCGGCGACATGGACGCGCTGCCGATTGTAGAGGAAAACGCCGTGGAGTACCGCTCGCAAATCGCCGGACGGATGCACGCCTGCGGCCACGATGCCCACATGACGTGCCTGCTCGGTGCGGCGCGGCTGCTCGCGGCGCAGAAGCAGCAACTGTCCGGCAGCGTGAAGCTGTTTTTCCAGCCTGCGGAAGAGACGGTGGGCGGGGCGCTGCCGATGATCCGCGAAGGCGTGCTCGACAACCCGCGCGTGGAAGCGGTTTTTGGCTTGCACGTATCGCCTGAGCTGGCTGTCGGTAGCATCGCGGTCAAGTACGGACAGATGAATGCGGCCTCTGACGATGTGCACATTGTCGTCCGCGGGGAAAACGGGCACGGAGCCTACCCGCACAACGGCAAGGACGCAATCGTGATCGCGGCTCACGTCATTACGGCCCTGCAGACGATCATCAGCCGCAACGTCGACCCGCGCGACTCGGCGGTGCTTTCGCTCGGCATGATCGCTGGCGGGACGGCAAGCAACATCATCGCCTCGGAAGTGAAGCTGACCGGAACGATTCGGACGCTGGACAAAAAGGTGCGGGCAATGGTGAAAGAGCGCGTGCGCGAGGTAGCCGAACTGACGGCCAAAAGTCTCGGCGGCTCGGCAGAGGTGGCGTTCGAGGAAGGCTACACCTCGCTCATCAACGACAACGCTATGGTCGACCTGGTGAAAAAGTGCGGCGAAGAACTGCTCGGAAGAGAGCGGGTCAAGGTGAACGAGCTGCCGAGCCTGGGCGTGGAAGATTTCGCCTTTTTCGCGGAGCATGTCCCGAGCGCCTTTTACCACCTCGGGGTGCGCAATGAGGAAGCGGGCTTCGTCTATCCTGTCCACCATCCGCGCTTTGACCTCGATGAGCGTAGCCTGGTGATCGGCACAGCGATGCAGACGTACAACGCGATCACCTTTTTGCAGGAGCGGGCGGCCAGCTTGCAGGAAAAATAACGCAGGCTTCTCACACGCCGTTTTTCAAGGCAGGGTCCGGGTATAGGATGAGGCGAGCGGCGGAACACTACAGACGCTGTATCTTTTTCATCAGAGAAAGGAGCGTCTTTTTCATGAGCATGACGATAAGTCGGCCCGTCACCGATGTCTTAAATAAACAGGTTGCCAACTGGTCTGTGATGTATGTGAAACTGCACCATTTCCACTGGTATGTAAAAGGTCCGCACTTCTTTACGCTCCACGCCAAGTTCGAGGAACTGTACAACGAGGCGGCGACATATGTGGACGATCTGGCGGAGCGGCTGCTTGCCGTCGGCGGCCAGCCTGTCTCGACCATGAAGGCCTGTATCGAGCAGGCTTCGATCAAGGAAGCGGCTTCTGGCGAGACAGCCGAGCAGATGGTGCAGGCGGTCGTGAACGACTTTACGACGTTGATCGGCGAGCTGAAGGAAGGGATCGTCGCCGCAGAGGCAGCCGATGACGAAGCGACGGGCGACATGTTTTTGGGAATGAGCGAAAGCCTGCAAAAGCATGTGTGGATGCTGCAGGCGTATTTGGGAAAATAAGCGCAAGCAGGAGAGCAAGCTGATGCCGTCGGTGTCAGCTTGCTTTTTTATCCAGATAAGAATTTGTGGATTCGCCAAAAAACGTGTAAGAAAATGCGGGCTGCGGTATCTAAATGCTGAAAGGGAGGGGAGGACGCTGAGAGACAAAGAACTGCTGCCGTCGCTCTCGATTCTTCGCACGACAGTCGACGTCTCGCTGGAAGCGATCATGGACGCTCATCTGTACCGGATTTACCGTCTCTGCTGCTGGCTTGTCCAGGACAGGCAGGTCGCAGAAGATATTGCCCAGGAAGTGTTTTTGCGCGCGTACCAGCACCTGCCGCGCTTTCGCGGAGAGAGCAAAATCGAGACGTGGCTGTATCGGATTGCGGTAAATGAGTGCAAACGCTACATGCGCTCGTGGTCGTTTCGGCATTTGCTGTATCAGGCGGAACCGGCTGTGCCTGGCTTTTCCGGGCTGGAAGAGGAAGTGCTGCAAAAAGAAGAGTGGCGCCAACTGGCAGGCTGTATGGCGAAGCTTTCGTATCGTCATCGGCAAATGCTGGTTCTCCACTACTACGAAGAACTAAGCGCGGAAGAGATCGCGGCGGTTCTCGGCATATCGCCCGGCGCTGTCTACACCCGTTTGCACCGCGCGCGCGAAAAGCTGAAAAAGCTGTTGCTAAAGGAGGGAGAACCGTGGACGTAGAAAAAGGATTGCGCCAATTGGCAACAGTCGAACGGCAAGCGTGGAAGCTCGACGACGAGCGGAAGGCACGCATGGAGCAGAACATTCTCGCACAGGCAAAAAGACGGAAAAGCGCGCTCCCGCGAATCGGAGGGGCGGTTGCTACCGGAATCGTGCTGGCGGTCACGGTCGGCGTCGGCCTTCAGGTTGGTGTGAGCAATCAAGGGGGCAAACATCCATTGGAAGCGCCCTATGGCGAAGCGGTACTCAGTCAGCGCGCGGCTCAGCTAATCGAGATCATGGCCTTGTACGGCGGAGTACACGCAGCGAAAATTTCCGCTTCTCCGTTGGCGGGAGTTTTTGCCGAGGCGCAGGAAGGCGTTCTGTTGGAGGAACCGTACAGGAAGGTGCACATCCTCTTTTTTCCGGAAGGGTACAGGGCCGATCAAATCAAGATCGTGGAGGACTTCACTCGCCCGAAGGAGGTCACTTATACGTTTCAGGGGGCGAAGCTGCGGGAGGATCTCCTGCCGCTTTCGGCGAGCGGCCCGACGTATTTGTATGCGGTCAAAAACGTCCTGTTTCTGACCAACAGCTTGTCGCTGCATGCGGACGTGAAATTTGCGCTGGACCGCGAGCAGCGGCATGAACAGTTTTTGCAAAGCTTCGGGCTGTCGCTGTCGGCGTATGCGTACCTCCACGATTACAAGCAAAACGCGATCTATACAGACATGGGTTGGAAGCAAGACGCGCTGAAACAGATCGGGCTGCTTTCCCGCCAGCCGATGGTGGAGCGCGGAACGGCCTACAAGGGCAGTATTCCTGCCGTCTTTTTGAAAAAAGACGAGCCAGTGGCTGTCGTCATATACAATGACGGGCTGGGAAGCAACCACCTTGCCAAATATCGCTGGGACGAGCAGGCGCAAAAGTGGGAGCTGGAAGAAAAAAAGCGCATGCCCGCAACAGGTCCGGCAGCGACGGCGACGTAACAGCGAGGCGGGATTTTCCGTGGGTGCGCATCTGTTTTCCATAAACAAAGAAGGTGCTGTGGCTCTATTTGGGACATCCCTCTTGTTCCCAAGAGAGGCATGCTAGTGTAAACTTACCTTGTGATGAAACAAAGAAAGCACTTTCATGATGGAAAGGATGTACATTCCCATGGCATCACCCTACGTTACGTTTAATCGCGAGCAGTGGAGAGCGCTGCGGGCCTCCACACCGCTTACCATATCAGACGAAGAGCTCGCCTGTTTGCAGGGGTTGAACGAAAATATATCCATGACTGAAGTGACCGATATTTACTTGCCGCTGTCCCGGCTGCTGAATTTGTACGTCGGCGGCATGCAGGAGCTGTATCAGGCGACGCATACGTTTTTGGGCAACCAGGACGGCAAGGTGCCGTTTATCATCGGGATCGCCGGAAGCGTGGCGGTCGGAAAAAGCACGACAGCGCGTATTTTGCAGACGCTTTTGTCGCGCTGGCCGAATCATCCCAAGGTCGATCTGGTGACGACGGACGGCTTTTTGTATCCGAACCGCGTCTTGGAAGAACGGGGGATCATGAAGCGCAAAGGCTTCCCGGAAAGCTACGACCTGCGCCGCTTTATCAACTTTTTGGCCGATGTGAAGTCCGGTCTTCCCGAGGTCAAGGCCCCGGTCTACTCCCACCTCGTCTATGACATCGTGCCAGGGGAATGGCAGACTGTCCGCCAGCCCGACATCCTGATCGTGGAAGGCTTGAACGTGCTCCAGCCGCCAAAAGGCGACGAGCCGCATATTTCCGAGGTGATCGTCTCCGACTTTTTCGATTTTTCGATTTACGTGCACGCCGAGGAAAAAGATATTTTGCAATGGTACGTGGAGCGGTTCAAGCTGCTGCGCCAGACGGCATTTTCCGATCCGAACTCGTATTTCCGGCGCTACGCGAGCCTGTCTGACGAGGAAGCGACAGAGGTGGCGACAGGCATCTGGACGGAGATCAACGGAGCCAACTTGGTGCAAAACATTTTGCCGACGCGCGTCCGTGCCCAGTTGATTTTGAACAAGGGACAGGACCACATGGTGCAAAGCGTCAAGCTGCGCAAGCTGTAAACACATGGGAGGGGGATCGCTTGTGAAAATGATTAGCGCTTGCCTGATCGGCTGCGAATGCCGCTACGACCAAAAATCGTGTCTGGACAAGGAACTGGAGCAGTTGCTACGGGACGGCAAAGTAATCCCTGTCTGTCCGGAGCAGTTGGGCGGCTTGCCTACTCCGCGTCCGCCAGCGGAGATTGTCGGGGGAGACGGAAACGACGTGCTGGATGGGCGGGCAAAAATTATCGACCAGACAGGCTGTGACGTGACGGCTGAATTTGTGGCGGGCGCTTATCAGGCGCTGAGGCTGGCGCAAACGGTCGGGGCGACGTCTGCCATCCTGAAAGAAAACAGCCCGTCCTGTGGCAGCTCGTTCGTGTACGACGGCCAGTTTTCCGGGAAAAAGGTGCCGGGAGCTGGCGTGACGGCGGCGCTGTTTCGCAGACACGGCATAGAGGTGAAGTCGGAGCGGAACTAGCTTTAGCGCATTGGAAAACTTGGCTGCGCCAAGCCATCGGCGCAGCCTTGGTTGCCCTTGTACTCACCCACGCATCCCCAGCCGAAAAGCAGAGGAAAAGAAAGAACCCGCCGCAAAGCAATAGCGCCGTTTTTCGGAAGCGAAGCTGCGAATAGTAGGGGCGGAAAATAAGGGCAGAGAGCAGGAAATAGACGATATTGGCGAGGAAAAAGACTAGCTCTTGTTCCCCGTGAAGCAAGCGGTGCACTTCGTTTTGCAGCTTTATCCATGTGGACTCGGTGCTCTCGGCAGGAATCAGCCGCTCCCGAACGTAGTCAGGGCCGGAAACCGTATGGTACGCGACGGCATTTCCTGTCAGATCCCGTTCGTATTCGATTTTGTACATGACGTCGGAAAAAATCGACTTCGTGTAAACCAGCTCATCGGTGGCAAAGTGGTGGCGCTCCTTTGCGTTTTCCCAGACGATGAACCAACTGAAAAAGAGCGCGATCACTACCGCCAATTGCCAGTATGATTTTGGTTGTACGCGTACTTTTGGTGTGCTTTGCAAATTCGATCATGCCTTTTTTGTGTTTTTTACAAATTATACCACAAAAACCCGGACGCGTAGCAGATGGCTGTGCGCACGGGTTTTTGTTTCGGTTTCTACTCGTTTACGAAAACGTTTCGATAAACCGCTTGGCAGCCTTGGACAAGTGTCGGCCCGACTGCCAGACGACAGCGGCAGACGAGTAAATGGACGTCCCGGCAAGCCTGATTCCGCGGATTTGTTCGCTCTTGTGCGTCTCCCAGGCGGAAATCGGGACGATGGACGAGCCGACGGAAGCGGCGACCATGCTGACGATCAGCGAGATGTCCGGGCATTCGCAGATGACGTGCGGCGCAACGCCAAGGCGCGAAAACTCTTTGACGATCAGGTCGTAAATGCCAAGGCCGGGCAGGCTGGGCATGATGAGCGGAAGCTTGGCGATTTCCCGCATGTGAATCTCGGTGCGGTCCGCATACGGCGAGCTTGCGGGGACGATCAGGACGAACGCCTCTTCCTCCAGCGGAATCATCGTGCAGTTGTTGAGCGAGTGGGGCAGGCGCACGATCGCGACCTCGATGGTGCGTCGCTCCAGCCACTGGTTGAGCAGTTGGGTATCGCCCTTCCAGACTTTGTAGGTAATGAGCGGATATTTTTGCTGAAACAGGCGAATCTGCTCCGGCAGACGGTAGGCGGACAAGGCGCTCACCCCGATGGACAGCGTCCCGCGAATGCCTTCGCCCGTTTCTTTTACTTCGGAGAGCGCTTCCTCCATCTGGTGGACGATGTTGAGCGCCTGGCGGTACAAGGTAAGCCCGGCTTCGGTCAGCTCCATCCGCTTCCCGGAGCGCTCCACGAGCGTGACGCCCAGCTCGTCCTCCATTTGCTTGAGCTGCTGGCTCAAAGGAGGCTGGGCCATGTTCAGCCGTTTCGCCGCCCCTGTAATTTGGCCTTCCTCCGCGATGGCGATAAAGTAGCGCAATTGCCGTATATCCACGTGTCATCCTTCTTTCGTTTTGCTCAACTATATGATTTCGATATGAAAATCAGATTTACTCGATATTTTTCATATTGTTGTTGCTATGATAGCATATGTTTCAGCAAAACATCGAGAGACGACGAAAGAAGGAAGGGAAATAGACGTGCGTACGTGGCTGGATAAGCTGTTTCACTTGCGCGCTTGCGACACGACGTTTCAACGGGAGCTGATCGCCGGATTTATCGGCTTTGTCACCATTGTCTACATTGTTGCCGTAAACGCTTCGATTTTGCAGGATGCCGGAATCCCGATGGAGGCAGGGATTTTGGCAACTGTTCTGACCGCTTTTATCGGATCGCTGTTAATGGCCTTCTGGGCGAATGCCCCGATCATCCTCGTCCCCGGCATGGGGATTAATGCGCTGTTCACCTATACGCTCTGCCAGTCGATGGGCCTCTCCTGGCAGGAAGCGCTGGCGGCTGTATTCGTTTCCGGCCTGATCTTTACCGTCATCGCCTTTACCCGCGCGGCGGCGATTTTGTCCAATGCGATTCCCGCTTCGCTGAAGGAAGCGATTACGGTAGGCATCGGCTTGTTTTTGACCTTTATCGGGCTGCAAAAAGGCGGCCTGATCGTCACCAATCCGTCCACATTCGTCGCGCTGGGCGATTTGTCCAGCCCGCATGTGCTCGTGACGTTGGTAACGCTCCTCCTCACGCTGATCCTGTTTGTGCGCAATGTCCCCGGCAACTTCCTGATCGGGATTGCGGCTGGTACGGGACTTGGCTTTTTGTTCGGGATCGTCGAGCCGGGGACAGGAGAGACGTTTTCGTTTGCGCAGTACGGACAAGTATTGGGCGGCATGTCGTTTTCCGCCATCTGGACCTTGCCGTTCTGGATCGCGACCTTTTCGCTTGCGATGGTGATCGTGTTTGAAAACATCGGCTTGCTGCACGGGCATACGGCGATGATCGGCCAGCCGCAAAAGTTCCGCCGCTCGCTGCAAGCAAATGCTTTGTCGGCGGCTATCTCTGGCATCCTGGGAACGAGTCCGACCGTCGCAACGGTAGAGACGGCAGCCGGAATCGCGGCAGGTGGGCGGACCGGGCTGACCACGCTCGTCACCGGGACGCTTCTGTTGTTCTCGCTCGGCCTGATTCCGGTGGTGAAAATGATTCCGGACGGCGCGGTTGCGCCTGTGCTCATCATCATCGGGGCACTGATGCTGCAAAATGTGCAAAACATCAATCTGAAAGACTTTTCGGAGGGCTTCCCCGCCTTTTTGATTATCGCGATCATTCCGCTGTCCTACAGCATCGTGGACGGCATCGCTTTCGGCTTCGTGGCGTACCCGCTGATGAAGCTCGCGCTGGGCAAGCGCCGGGAAGTGCCTGCCTTGCTGTACGTCATCGCCGGGTTGTTTTTGCTCAATCTGATGCTGCCTGTATTCACGTAAGGAAGAGATACCCCGACTTTCCGTTGGGGTATTTTTTTGTCCTTCTGCCTTCTGGTACGGTATGGCCGAGGGGGAATGGACAGTGAGACAGTGTGTGCACGGAGAGGGCTTTTCGGTTGATCCGCAGACGCATTCGCCGGAGTTGCTGCGGACATGGTCCGGCAAGCAGTTGTTTTGTCAACAGTGTGGGGCGAAAGTGATCTTTCGGCACGGACAGCTCGTGACCCCGCACTTTGCCCATGTAGCGAGCAGTTGCTGTGACGCTGGCGAGCCGGAGACAGCCGAGCACAAGGCGGGAAAACAACTGCTGGTGGAGTGGGTCCGGGAGCTGTATCCCGCGAATCACACGCGTCAGGAAGCGTATTTGGAAGAGATCGGGCAGCGCGCAGATGTTTTGACGATTTTCCCGAACGGACAGCGGCTTTGTATCGAATACCAATGCTCACGGATCGAGGACAAGGCATTGCGCAAACGAATCGAGGGATATGACCAGGCGCAGATCGCGCAAATCTGGATCATCGGGAAAAGCGTCTTTGCGAGCAGGTCTGTCAATCGCTTTCGGCTGCAAGCCTGGGAGAAAACGATTTGGGAGCGGCAGCGCCTGCTGTGCCTGCTCGATCCGCTCGGGAGGAAGCGCCTGGACGTGCTCCTGGATTTGGCAGCAGTGGCGGGAGCGAAGACGCTGTTTTCCTGCAAGCGCAGGGCGGAGTGGGAGCTTTCGCGGTTGAAGCTCACGCCGGAAGCGCAGCTTTTGCAGGCAGACGATGCCCCGCTGGCGGCGGAAAAGAAGCGACAAAGCCCGCAGGCCCAAAAAACATCCCGGCGCAGGGCAACAAGGGAAAAGGCGGCGCTGGCACATAAAAAAACGGAACGCGAGCGAGAGCGCGAGTTTTTGGCCCACCCGTTGCGAAAGTTCGCGCTGGCGAGAGTGGGCGACTATCTTTCGCATCCGCTGTTCAACCAGAAGCTGGAGGGCGACCAACTGTTTGTCATCGACCATCGCCTGTGGCAAAGCTATCTGTTTTTGACGGAAATTCACAAGGTCTATCAAAGGAAGGCTGTATTTGCCACCGGAACGGAAATTCCCCGGCTCTTTATCAAGCACATTTTGACGAAGGATGACCGCTTTTTCGAGCGGCCGTTTCGCAGCGTAGTGACCAGGTACGTCGACCAGCGGCTGGCGCAAACGATCCGTCGCCCGAACGAGCGAGAGTCGCCTGGCAAAGCGGTTCACGAGCTGGTGTACGAGTACTTTTGCCGCCTGGAGGCGCTTGGCTTTTTGCGAAATACAACGCCAAACAAAGAGCGCATTTCGGCGAGCGGTATGCTGTACGGAAGGTTTGACGTGCTGTTTGACCGTTTTTGTCCCGACTTGTTCGGCCATACGGAGCGGGAGCTGGTCGCCTTTTTTCGGCAGCACGACCTTTGCTATCTGAAGGGCAGGTGGTTTGACAAAAAGCAAACGCGGAAAACGCCGCTGGATGTATAGGGAGAAAGAATGGAAAATCAATTAGATTGAAAATAAAGAAAATTTTAAAAATTTAAGAAGGGCTTTGCGGTACAAGCAACGAATGTAATGTTTACATCCAGCATATACATTGCGAAAAAGAAGGGGGGATTTCAGATGGCGTTGCTTGAGGTAGACCGGCTGTCGCTGCAGTTTGGCGGGGTAGCAGCGTTGTCGGAGGTGAGTTTTCACGTGGAAAAGGGCGAGATTTTTGCCCTCATCGGGCCGAACGGAGCAGGCAAGACGAGCATGCTCAACTGCATCAGCGGCCTGTACAAACCGACCTCTGGCACCATCCGCTTCCAGGGCGAGCCGATTCTTGCGCTTCCTCCCTACAAGCGGGCGGAAAAAGGCATTGCGCGCGCCTTTCAAAACATCGAGTTGTTCAAACATATGACTGTTTTGGACAACATCATGCTGGGCAGGCACGTGCGGATGCGGGCCGGGCTTTTGTCGTGCGGATTTTACTGGGGGAAGGCACAGCAGGAAGAGATCGAACATCGGCGGGCTGTGGAGGAGATCATCTCGTTTCTCGAGATTGAGTCCATTCGGCACAAGCCAGTGGGCACTTTGTCGTACGGCCTGCAAAAACGCGTGGAAGTCGGGCGAGCGCTCGCTCTGTCTCCGGAGATGCTGTTGCTCGACGAGCCGATGGCGGGGATGAACAGCGAAGAAAAAGAAGATATGGCGCGGTTTATTCTCGATATTCACGAGGAGCGGGGCACGACGATGATCTTGATCGAGCACGACATGGGCGTAGTCATGGAGCTGTCCCAGCACATTGCCGTACTGGACTTCGGCAAATGCATCGCTTTTGGCACGCCGGAACAGATTCAGACCGACCCGCAAGTGATCGAGGCGTATTTGGGACAGGAAGGGACAAAAGAGGGGAGGAGCGCATGAAGCTGAAGACCATTCCGCAATATTTGCTGGCAAGGGGAGTGCAGTGGCCGAACAAGACAGCCATGCGCCAAAAAAAGCTGGGCATCTGGCAGGAGCTGACCTGGAGGCAACTGTCGGAAGAAGTGAAAGCGCTGTCAAGTGGGCTTAGAGAGCTGGGCTTTTCGCGCGGCGACAAGCTGGCGATCATCGGGGACAACCGTCCGGAGTGGGTGATGGCCGAGGCAGCCGCGCAAGCGCTCGGGGGCGTATCCGTCGGCTTGTACCAGGATTCGCTGCCAAAAGAGATCGCCTACATTTTGAACCACTCCGATGCAAAAATCGTCGTAGTCGAGGATCAGGAGCAGGTCGACAAGCTGCTGGAAATTGCCGACGAGCTGCCGTTTGTGCAAAAAATCGTGTTTTACAAGGACAAAGGGATGCGCGGCTACGATCACCCGCTGCTCTCCCCGTTTCGCGACGTCCAGCAGCTTGGGAGGCAATGCGCTTATTACGCATCAGGCGAGTGGGAGCGGGAGGTTGAGCAGGGAAGCGTGGAGGACATCGCGATATTGTGCTATACCGCCGGAACGACCGGACCGCCAAAAGGGGCGATGCTGTCGCACCGCAATCTGCTGCACATGACGGAGAGCCTGTTTTCCATCGACCCTGTGGACGTGTCCGACGAGTACGTCTCGTTTTTGCCGCTGGCCTGGATCGGGGAGCAGATGATGAGCGTCTCCGGCGCGTTTCTCGCAGGCTACACGGTCAACTTCCCGGAGGATACGTCTACGGTACAGGCGGATTTGCGCGAGATTGGCCCGCACCTGATTTTTTCCCCGCCGAGAATATGGGAGGACATGGTGTCGCGCGTGCAGGTCAAGCTGCAGGACGCTGGCTGGCTGAAGCGCTCGTTGTACGAATGGTTCCGTCCGTACGGCGAAGCGAAGGCGCAGACTGCGATTGCGGGAGGGCGGCTGACGGTCTGGCAGCGCTTGATGTACACGCTCGGAGACTATCTCGTCTTTTCCGCGATCAAGGATCATCTGGGGCTTTTGCGCATCAAGCGCGCCTATACGGGAGGCGCCGCGCTGGGAGCAGACGTCTCCCGGTTTTTTCAGAGCCTTGGGGTCAATCTGAAGCAAATATACGGGCAGACGGAAGTGTCCGGGATCGCCGCCGTTCACCGCGACGGTAAAATCAAGCCGGATACGGTCGGCGAACCGCTCCCGGGGACGGAAATCAACGTCTCGGACAAAAGGGAAATCTGGATCAAAAGCCCGAGCGTCTTTTCCGGCTACTACAAAAACGAGCGGGCGACGGAAGACGCTTTGGTGGATGGCTGGCTGCGGACGGGAGACGTCGGCTATATGGACGAGAGCGGACAGTTGGTCGTGCTCGACCGTTTGCAGGATGTGATCCGCTTGGACAACGACGAGCTGGTGTCTCCGCAGTTGATCGAAAACAAGCTGAAATTCAGCCCCTATATCAAGGAGGTGATGGCGATTGGCACGGATCGCCCGTATGTGACGGCGATTCTCAATATCGACATGGCGAATGTCGGCCGCTATGCCGAGCTGAATCAGGTCGCCTACACGACGTACAGCGACCTGGCGCAAAAGCAGGAGGTGCTGCTGCTCATTCGCCGCGAAGTCGAGCGGATGAACAGCGAGCTTGCGGAAAAGGAAAAAGTGAAGCGGTTTGTGCTGCTCCACAAGGAACTGGATGCGGATGACGAAGAGCTGACGCGGACGAAAAAAGTGCGGCGGAGCTACGTCGCAGACAAGTACGAAGCGGTAATTGACGGCATGTACAGCGATTTGAACGCGGTCTGGGTAGAGGGCGCGGTCCGCTACCGAGATGGTCGGGAAACAGCCGTCCGCACGCAACTGAAAATCGTCGATGTGGACGCGCCGCTGGCGTCGGATGGGGAGGTGGCGTAATGGATATGTTTTGGCAACTGCTGGTCATGGGGCTGGCGGTAGGTAGCATTTACGGCTTGATCGCGCTCGGATTTGTCCTCATTTACAAATCGAGTGACGCGATCAACTTCGCGCAGGGCGAGTTCGTGCTGGTCGGCTCGTACGTCTGCCTGACGCTGATTACTTCCTACCAAATACCGTTTTTGCCCGCCTTGCTGCTGACGCTCGTCTTCAGCGCGGTGCTCGGCTGGGCGGTGGAGCGCGTCGTCTTGCGGCCGTTCATCGGCGTGCCCGTCATCTCCATGATTATGGCGACGATCGGTCTGTCCAGTGTCATGGCGGGGATCGTCCACCTGTTCTGGGGGACGGATACACGGGTGTTTCCGGCGATTTTTCCTGTGCAGCCGCTTGCGCTCGGTGGCGTAGTCGTCCCACAAGTGTACGTCTGGTCGCTGGTTACCGTACTCATTTTGCTCGGGTTGTTTACGTTGTTTTTCAAGTTTTCCAAGCTCGGAATCGCCATGCGCGCAACGGCGGACGATCAGCAGGCAGCTCTCTCCATGGGGATCAGCGTAAAAGTGATTTTTGCCGTCACCTGGGCGATTTCCGCGATTGTCTCGTCAGTCGGCGGCGTACTGCTCGGCAATATTAATGGGGTCAACTCCTCGCTGGCGCTGATCGGGCTGAAGGTGCTGCCAGTAGCTTTGCTCGGCGGACTGGACAGCATTCCCGGCGCGATTGTCGGCGGCTTTATCATCGGCGTGCTGGAGACGCTGGCGGGCGGGTACCTCGATCCGATTTTGGGCGGCGGGGTCAAGGAAGTGTTGCCGTTTGTCGTACTCGTGCTGATTCTCATGTTCAAGCCGTACGGGTTGTTTGGCAAACGTGAGATTGAAAGGGTGTGAGCGGATGAGAAGTCCATTTGTCAGTGAATGCGGAGAGTTTCGCACGACGTATCGGGAAGACATGGCGCTGTACAAAATTCCGCGCATCCGCTACCGGGTGTACGCGCTGCTCGGTTGTTTTCTCCTGCTGCCCTGGGTGGTCAGCGAGTATGTGACCAGTCTGGCTGTCTTGTGTGCCATCGCCTCGATCGGCGCTATCGGTCTGAATATTTTGACAGGTTTTACCGGGCAAATTTCCATCGGGGTCGGCGCTTTTCTCGGAGTGGGCGGGTACGCATCGGCGCTGCTCACGACGTCGCTTGGCCTGAGCTTCTGGATTTCGCTGCCGCTGGCCGGAATTGCGACAGCATTGGTCGGGGCGCTGTTCGGAATCCCTTCCTTGCGGCTAAAAGGGCTGTACCTCGCGATGGCGACTTTGGCCGCGCAAGTGATTATTTTGTATGCGATGAATCATTGGGATGGGCTTACGGGCGGTACAGCCGGGATGATTTTGTCCCGCCCGACGCTGGGCAGCTTTTCGTTCGATTCGGAGATGAGCTATTACTATTTGACGCTGGCTGTGCTCGTGGTTACGTTCGTCTTTTCGGCAAACCTGTTTCGCTCCCGCACCGGACGCGCGTTTGTCGCCGTGCGCGACCGCGATCTCGCCGCAGAGGTCATGGGGATCAACCTGTTTCGCTACAAAGTGCTGGCTTTTGCCACCAGCTCGTTTTTCATCGGGATCGCAGGCGCGCTGATGGGCCATTACACGCTGGTGATTTCCCCGGAGCACTTCGACATCGGGGTGTCGATCGAGTATTTGGCGATGATTTTGATCGGCGGGCTGGGGAGTGTCGTCGGCTCGATTTTCGGCGCGGTGTTTCTCACCTTGCTGCCCGTGCTGTTGCGCGAGCTGATGGATTTGCTCGCTGTGCTGTTGCCGCAGGTGACCGAGCATTACGGCGCCATTCGCCAAATCATTTTTGGCGGCATCGTCATCGGCTTTCTCATCTACGAGCCGGAGGGACTGGCGAAGATGTGGCGCAATTTCAAGGAGAAGTGCAAGCTGTGGCCGTTTTCCTACTAACGCTCTTTGGGCAGCGCCTGTAAAAAATAAAAAGGGGGATTTTCAGGATGAAAAAACGGATGCAAGCGATTTCGGTTGCGATTCTCTCTGCGGTATTGATCGCAGGCTGCGGGGGAGGCGGACAGTCAAGCGCTCCGGCCGCGACAGGCGGCTCGTCGGGCAATTCGTCGGGCGGCACAAGCGCTCCGGCTGCAACTGCGCCTGCGGCCACGATCAAAATCGGCGGGCTGTTTGACGAAACGGGCGGAACCGGAGACGTCGGCAAGCCGTACGCAGAGGGCGAAAAGGCGTACATTGACTACCTCAACTCCAAAGGCGGCATCGAGGGGGCGAAGGTCGAGCTGATCGGCGTGGACTACGCCTACAAAGTCCCGGAGGCGGTGAAAATTTATCAAAAGTTCATCAAGCAGGATAAAGTCTCGGCGATTTTGGGCTGGGGAACCGGAGACACGGAAGCGATGAAGGAGCTGATCGCCAAAGACAAAGTGCCGTTCATCTCCGCCTCCTACTCCGAAGCGCTGACGCAGGTCAACCAGCATCCGTACAACTTCATGACGGCTGCCACCTACTCCGATCAGGCCAAAGTCGCGATCAAATGGTTCCGCGACAACTGGAAAGGCAGCGGCAATCCGAAGCTGGCCTTGCTCTACAACGACACCCCGTTCGGCAAGTCGCCGATTGAGGACGCCAAAGCGTACGCCGCTTCCGTAGGCGTGGACGTCGTGGATGAGCAGATTGTCGATCTCAAGGCGCTCGACGCGACACCGCAGCTTCTTAACATGCAAAAGAAAAATCCCGACTTCGCCATCATCCAGCAGACGTGGGGAGCGACGGCTACCATTTTGAAGGATGCGAAAAAGCTCGGGCTGACGACCAAATTCATCGGCTTGAACTGGGCGGCGGGCGAAGGCGTCATCACGCTGGCGGGCGACGCGGCGGAAGGCTACATCGGCGTCATCACGCACGCCTTCCCGTACGAAAATTTGCCGGGACTGAAAGAAATCGAAGACTACCTCGCCACCAAAGGAGAGAAGCTGGCGGACAAAAACCAGAAGTTCGTCCAAGGCTGGGTCGCAGCGAAAATCATGGTGGAAGGAATTAAAAATGCGGGCGACAATTTGACAGGCGAAGGAATCAAGGCGGGCATCGAAAAAATTTCCAACCTGGAGTTTGGCGGCCTGGCTGCTCCTGTCTCCTTCTCGGCTGATAATCACCGCGGAACGACGCAGGTGCGGCTCGGCGAAGTGAAAAACGGCAAGTTCGAGATCATTACGGACTACATCGGCTACTAAAGGCTGGATCGGGGGAAGCCATGCTAACACTGAACAACGTGGAAGTGATGTACGGCAAGGTGATTCTCGTCCTGAAGGGGATGTCGATGCACGTGCCGGAGGGGAAAATTGTCGCGCTGCTCGGCAGCAACGGCGCGGGCAAGACGACGACGCTGCGGGCGATATCCGGCCTGCTGAAAAGCGAGAACGGCGAAGTGACGGACGGCAGCCTGGAGTACGCGGGAAGCGTCATCACCGGGAGAGAGCCGGAGGAAATCGTCAAAAGCGGAATTTTTCAGGTGATGGAAGGCAGGCGCGTGTTCGAGCATCTCAGCGTGGAGGAAAATCTCATCGCCGGAGCCCATACGCGGCGGGAGCGCGGCTCGCTCAAGGACGAGATGGAGCAGGTCTACCATTACTTTCCCAAGCTGAAAATGCTGCGCACAAGAACGGCTGGCTACTTGAGCGGCGGCGAACAGCAGATGCTGGCGATCGGCCGGGCGCTGATGGCCCGTCCACGGTTGCTCTTGCTCGATGAGCCATCGCTCGGTTTGGCCCCGCTGCTCGTGAAGGAAATTTTTTCGATCATCAAAAAGATCAACGAGGAGCAAGGCACAACGATACTCGTCGTCGAGCAAAACGCGAATGTCGCCCTGTCCATTGCCGATTACGGCTACATCATGGAAAACGGCAGGATCGTGCTGGAAGGGGACGTGGAGTCGTTGCAGTCCAACGAGGACGTTCGCGAGTTTTACTTGGGTATGAGTGACGGGAAGCGAAAAAGCTTTCGCCAGGTGAAGCACTACAAACGGCGGAAGCGCTGGTTGTGACGGCAGAAAGCGGCAAAGGCAGCCATCCTCTTTGGGGGGTGGCTGTTTGCTTATTGATCTTTTCATCCAGCCAGTGGTAAATTTAGGGGTGCTGTAGCGGGTGCGCACCATGGCGTGCCTCGCTGCCACACGTCCATTCACGGGCTTTAACGCAAGGCTGGCCGCTTTGCGAAAAGACTGCACGGCCCGATCAAGGAGGGAAAGCATGCTTCCGTTAACGTTACAACAGGTCGATGAGCTGACCGCCGATGTCGCGGCCGTAATCGCGCCGTGCCTGTACAACCCGACACCGGAAAAGCTGAACGTGCTCATGAGATTGTACAAGACCGATCCGAATCGGAGCTTGTACGCCTGCGTCGATGGCGACAGCGTCTTCGCGATTATCGGGCTGAAAAGGAATCCGACTGAGAATACGGCGGTCATTTTGCATATTGCGGTCACAGAAGAGCGGCGGGGACAAGGCGTCGGACGCCAATTGATCGACGACGTCTTGGCCCTGCACTCGTTGGCTGCCATTCAGGCGGAAACCGATCGGGAGGCGGTTGCTTTTTATCGGTCGTGCGGGTTTGCGGTGGAGAGTCTGGGGGAAGTCTACCCCGGCGTTGAGCGTTTTTTATGTATGAAAAAGAATGAGGCTGGACTTGCGGGGAAGAGGGAAAGCGCCAGGTAAGCCAGTTTTTGCAAAAAAGGACACCTTTTGCTTCGTCATGAGCAGAAGGTGTCCTTGCTTGTTGAGCGAGTTGCTTGTTGAGCGAGTTGCTTGTTGAGCGAGTTGCTTGTTGAGCGAGTTGCTTGTTGAGCGAGTTGCTTGTTGAGCGAGTTGCTTGTTGAGCGAGTTGCTTTGTTGAGTGAGCTGCTCTGCTTGGTGAGTTACTTGTTTGCTGAGCTACTTGTCTGCTAAGCTGCTTGTTTGGTCCGTCGCCCATCTCCCTCAGTTGCCCGAAGCGCCTGTTGCCAAGCTTAGCGCTTCACCAGCACGAACGCCTTTTTCACTTCATCCAGCGTCATGACGAGCGATTGAAACTTTTTGCCTTTGTCAGTCGCCGGGTCAAACACGCTGTCTTGTGGCAGAGCCGCGACGTAGACGGTGTTGGTTGCGGGATTTTGCGCGATTTCGTAGCCGACTGGCGGTTCATTTGGCGTGTTCAGCTTTTTCCAGTCGCTTTTGTCAAAAGCGTAAATCACGACGACCGCTGCCTGGTCTTCCGCCTTGCTGCTGTTGAACAGGAAGGAGGTCACGCTCTTGGCCTCTGGCAAGTATGGATCGGCATGCGGGCCTGTTTTCTCGTCGATCAGGATGTTCCCGTTCCACGATTGTGGCGCGAGAAAATCATAAGCGGAGTCGTAGCTGCGAAAAGAGCCTTGATACACTGTTTTCTCCGCTTTGGTCGGCTCAAAATGGGCGCTCATCAGTTCCCACTTGCTTTGGCTCCATTTCCATTTCGATTTGAGGTAGCCGCGCACGTCTGCGTTGTAGTCTCCGGTCAGGCGCTCTGTGCCTTCCAGCACGTAAAGACCGTTTTTGTTGTTGTCGATTGGCTTCAACTCGACAAATCCGTCTCCAACGATGCCTTGTTTGTCTTTATCAAGGCCAGGCAGGCTGAGCTTTTCGGCTTTGCCGTTTTGGACGGTGTAGATGTGCTGGATGGTGTAGCCGCCGCTGCCGCCCGTATTTGCGGTAACCATGATCTCGCCTTTTTTGTCGTAGGTGAAGTCTTGCACGGACAGCTTGGGCTCATAGCCGCCGTCTTTGACGTCAATCGGAAACGACTTCTTGGTCTGGCCATCTGTTACTTTGACAGTGAGGGCGGAAATGTACGGGCTGTTTTTGTCCTTTTTCCCGTAGAGCGTGATCGTGTCGGCCTTTTTGTCGCCTGTCACGTCAGCCGTTTTTTCCGCGAGCGCCTGCAGGTCTTTTGTGGCAGAGCCTGTGCTTGCGGCGTCGGCGGTCAGGGCTTGTCCGGTGAAAAGCACCGAGGTGAGCAATGTCCCTGTGACGATTTTGTTCCAGTTGTTCATGTTGAATGTTCTCTCCCATCTTGGTGTTTGTTCATGGTGTCAGGTGAGTGTGTGGTGAGTGAGTTCATGTGTCTTGCTACACGTTCATTATGTACGATAGAGTGGATCCGATGGTTACAGACAAGTGACAGCCCGCCTACAAAACAGTAACAGGGAAAAAGCGGGCGGGGCAGCTTCCTGCGAGCATTGCGCAAACAGCCGATTCCAAGTAGAATGATGAAATGCCCAAAAGGGCCGCGGTTCGAAAAACTCCCGCGTTATCAAAACTAGGAGGCTATCATATGTTTAATCTTGCACTCGGAGTATGTTTTGCTCTGGTGAATTTCGGGCTGTTTCTGCTCTGCTACCGCCTGTTCGGCAGAATGGGGCTGTACGCCTGGATCGGAATGGCTACGGTGCTGGCGAACATTCAGGTGGTCAAAACCATCGAGATGTTCGGGCTGGTCATGACGCTCGGCAATACGATTTATGCATCCATCTACCTGGTGTCAGACCTGCTGAATGAAAAGTACGGCGAGCGGGCGGCGAAAAAGGCGGTCTGGTTCGGCTTTTTCACCTTGATCGCGACGACGATCATCATGCAGCTCGTGCTGTTGTTTGATCCGCAGCCGGAAGACATTGCCCAGGAATCGCTGGAAAAGCTGTTCGGCCTGATGCCAAGGCTCGCTTTGGGCAGCCTGTGCGCGTACTTGCTGAGCCAGTTCGTGGACGTGAAAATTTACTCCTGGCTGAAGATAAAGTGCCCGGGACGCAACCAGTTGTGGATTCGCAACAACGGGAGTACGCTGTTCAGCCAGTTGCTCGATTCCTTGACGTTTTGCACGATCGCTTTTTGGGGCGTCTACCCGCTGGAAGTGTGGTGGCAAATTTTATTGACCACGTATTTAATCAAGTTCGTCGTCTCGGCTGCTTCGACGCCGTTTCTCTATATCGCACGCAATATGAAGGTGCCGGAAGAGTAAGCGACAAAAAGACAGAAAAACCGCCAAAGCGTCAGACCTTTGGCGGTTTTTGTTTATTTAAATCTGGAAGGAATATACATTCTTTACATCCAATTTACATAAAATTCGGATTGTATGTTTACGATGTGTATAGTTTATGGTTTCGCATGTTTGAGAGGAGGAAGAAAAAGAGAATGCAAAGCAAAAAGGGAAGATTGCGCTGTCTCTCGAAGCTGGCGCTGATCGCGGCGGTTGTCGCGAGCGCGGTTTTGCCGAGCGGATGGGAGCCGCAGGCAAAAGCGCAGCAAGCCGGACATGTCGTCATCAGCGAGGTGTACGGAGGCGGAGGAAACAGCGGGGCCGATTACAAAAACGACTTTATTGAGCTGTACAATCCGACGGGCACGACCGTCTCGCTTGCAGGCTGGTCTGTGCAGTACGCTTCAGCAAGCGGGACGACATGGAACAAGACAGACTTGACGGGCAGTATCGCTCCATACGGATATTACTTGATTAAGCAGGCGGCAGGAACAGGGGGAACGACCGGGCTGCCCGCCGCAGATGACGAGGGCGCGATTGCCATGGGAAGCACGGCTGGAAAAGTGGCCCTCGTCAGCAGCGGAACTATCTTGACGGGAGCCGATGTGTCCGCCCGGCCCGATGTAGTCGATCTGGTCGGCTTCGGAGCGGCCAATGGCTATGAGGGGGCTGGTCCTGCTCCCGCTACGTCGAACTCCGCCAGCGCTTCCCGCAAAAGCCGAGCGGATGGCATCGTACCAAACGGCGGAAACGGCTGGGACACGGACAACAACAGCGCCGACTTCGTGGTGGGAGAGCCTACTCCGAAAAATACGCAGAGTCCGGCAGAGCCGCCGCCGACAGAGAGCGATGTCAGCGAGAAGCCGAGCGGCCGGGAGCTGCTGTTTGACAATACGAATCCGGCGGAAGCCGTCATTCGCGGCCAAGTCCGTCCGCACGTCACCATCAAGGTGTACGCAAGCCCGCCTGCTGGCAGCGAAACGCCTTTGGCTGAGCAGGTGTCGAACGATTCCGGCCAGGTCGAACTGACTTTTGCCCATCCGACTTCGGCAGCGGTCTATCTCACAGCGACGGAGAGCGGCAAACAGGAGAGCGAGAGCATCGAGCTGCTGCCAGCCGAGGCAAGCCCGGCCTTGACGGCTGAAAAAATCAGCCTGCAGCAAGCCGGAAGTGCAGCGGAGCTAAAAGGCCAAACGGGGGCAGCCGCAGGCAAGGCGATTTTGCGCGCCTATGATGCGCCAGATGGCAACAGCCTGCTGCTCAGCGGCAATTCGACAGGCAACGCAGGGGAGAACGGCGCGTTTTCTTATTTGCTGCAAGGCATAGAGCAGTTGGAAACCGTCTACGTGACGCAGCAGCTCGCAAGCGAGCACGGCAAGATGTTCGAGAGCGAGCCTGTGCCGATTCCCAAGTCTGTGCTTTCGACCAGCACGATTGCCGAGGCGAGGGCGCTGGCAAAAGGAACAACCGCGAGCGTTGCCGGAACCGTGACGGCCATCTTTGAGGCGGGGGGCCAAAATAACGTCTACATGCAGGACGAAACGGCCGGGCTGGTCGTGCGCGGTCCAGGGCTTGCCGCCAAAATCGCGGTCGGAGACAAAATCCGGGCGACCGGAAAAATGAATGACTACTACGGGCTGGCCCAGCTCGAAGCCGCAACCGACGACGTGACGGTCGTAGAGAAGCAGGCAGGTGTGCCAACGCCGCAGTCGGTTACATCGGTGAATTTTGCGTCCCATGCGGGGGAAGCGATCGAAGGCCAACTGGTGACGGTCCGCAATGTGACGGTCCAGTCTGTACAAAACGGCAATTATACGTTGCAAGACGATCAGGGCAACTTCCTCTCCCGCCCGCCCGTCACTCTCCTGCTGGAACCGGGCACGACTTACGCCAGCATCACCGGAGTGGTCAACTACGATTTTAACGAATACAAACTGGTGCCGCGGACGCAGGCAGATTTGGTCGAGGATGAGACGCGGGTGCCGACGGTGACGGCGTATCCGCAAGGCCCGCTGGTCGCGGCAGGCACCAAAGTGAGCTTGTCCACGTCCATGGCAGACGCGAAAATTTACTACACGACAGACGGCACGGAGCCGACCAGAGACAGTGCCGTCTATACGGAGCCGATCCAGCTCGACGCGGATACGACGATTCAGGCGTTTGCCGTCAAGGAAGGTTTCACGGACAGCAAAGTCGCCAGCTTCCGCTACACGATCCAAAAAGAGAGCGTGCGCATTCGCGATATTCAGGGAGCCTCCCACCAGTCCCCGCTGGAAAACGGCACGGTAAAAGCCGTCACGGGAATCGTCACGGCAGTCGTGAAAAGCGGCGGAACAATACAAGGCTTCTACATGCAAGACCTGCTTCCGGACGACGATCCGCGCACGTCCGAAGGCATCTACGTGTACGAGCCGAAAGCGGCGGTCAACGCGGGTGATGAAGTGAAGGTAGACGGCACGGTGAAGGAGTACGTGTCGCAAAACCGAGCGGCGACCGATCTCACCCAGACGCAGATTGACGCGGCGAAAGTCACCGTTGTCAAAAAGGCGCAGCCGCTCCCGGACCCGGTTGTTTTAGGGAAAGGAAGCTACCGCTATCCGAAGGGGATCATTGACAACGACAGCCTGGGCACATTCGATCCGGAGGAGGACGGCATTGACTTCTGGGAGAGCCTCGAAGGGATGCTGGTGCAGGTCGACAATCCGGTCGTGGTCGGGGAAACAAAAGTTTTCACGAACCCGGCAAGCGTAGAGTTCGTCGTCATTGACGACGAGGCGCATCGCGGACAACCGCGTACGCCGGCAGGCGGCGTGGTGCTTGCAGCCGACGATTTTCACCCTGAGCGCATCACTGTAGCAGACAAACTCGTGCCGATTTTGGAGCGTCCAATGGTTGGCGACAAAATCTCCGAGCCGCTGGTAGGGATCATTGATTACAGCTTTGCCAATTACAAGCTGTATCCCACCGAAACGGTTTCCGTCCAGTCGGGCGGCAACAAACCGACTGTGACGACACTCGCCCCGAAAGACGATGAGCTGACGATTGCTTCCTACAACATTGAAAATTTTTCGGCCAAAACCGAGTCCCAAAAAATAACGCGAATCGCGGAAACGATCGTCGAGAACATGAAAGCGCCGGATATTATCGGCGTAGTGGAAATGCAGGACAACAACGGACCGACGGACGACGGCGAAACAAATGCCGCGAAATCCGCAGATGCCTTGCGCAAGGCAATCCAGCAAAAGAACGGCCCTGCCTATCGCTACATCGACATCGCGCCAGAGAACAACCAGGACGGGGGCCAGCCAGGCGGCAACATCCGCGTCGGGTTTTTCTACAACCCGGCTCGCGTGCAACTGGCAGAGGGCGTAGCGGGAACGGCAACAGGGGCAGTACAGGTCGAGACACGCGACGGAGCGGCGTACCTCTCGCGCAATCCAGGCCGGGTCGACCCGAACAACGAGGCATTCGCGTCCAGCCGCAAGCCGTTGGCGGCGCAGTTCGTCTTCCAGGGCAAGCCTGTGTTTGTCATCGCCAACCATTTCAATTCCAAGGGCGGGGATGGGGCGCTGTTCGGCAAACAGCAGCCGCCGGAGCTGGTTAGCGAGAAGCAGCGAATGAAAATCGCCCGCGTGCTGAACGGCTTTGTGAAACAAATCCACGCAGCAGATCCCAAGGCCAATGTGGTCGTGTTGGGCGACCTGAACGACTTTCCGTTCTCCAATCCAGTGAAAGCGCTGGCGGATGGCGCTCTGACCAATATGGTCGAGAAGCTGCCGCCGGGCAGACAGTACACCTACGTGTACCAGGGCAATTCCCAGGTGCTCGATCAAATTTTGGTCAGCCCCCATCTGGAAAAAAGCACAAAGGTGGACATCGTGCATATCAATGCCGGATTCACCGAGGGCGAGGGCCGGGTGAGCGACCACGATCCGGTGCTTGTGCAAATCCATTTGCAAGATCAGGGCGAGCACGAGACGACGGCGCAGGAAGTGGCGGACGGCATCACGGGTCTTGCGCAGCCGGCAGCGGGGGCGACAAGGCTGCGTTTGCCTGAAGTGCCCGCAGGATTTACGGTCGCAATCAAGCAATCGAGCGACACAGGCGTCATCGCGCTGGATGGCACGATCACGCCGCCGAGTCGCCAGACGGACATCGAGCTGATTTTGCTAGTAACCCGGGGGTCGGACGGTACGAGCGCCAGCACCGAAAAGCTGACCGTCCAGGTGCCAGCCAAACCGACAACCCCGCCGCCTCCTGTCACTCCGCCAGATCCGACACCGACGCCAGACAGGCAAAAAGAAACAAACAAGCAGGCAGAACAGGCCATTTTGTCTGCAAAAGATGAACAGAGCATCGAGGAACAGGTGCAGCGGGTGCTTGCCAGTCTGGAAAAGCTGCTCGCCGCCAAACAGGTCAACCAGGCCGAGAAGTGGGACGCGGTCACGCATTCCGTTTCGACCGTGCTGGCCGCTGTAGCGGAGCAGGCGGAGCGCGGAGTCGTTCGGGAAAAGACGCTGCTTGCGCTTGGCGAAAGCTTTTTGGACGAAGCATTTGCGCCCCTCGCAAGCGACGAGGAAGCGGATGCGGAGCTGGCAAGGTTGGGGCTCGCCGCCTTGGCGAATTTTGCAAACACAGTGCTGGAACCGCTCGCGCCAAAGGCGGTTCCTAAGGACGTAGCCAAGCGTGTTCGCCTGCTGGCAGAAACGCTGCTGAAACAGGCAAGCACATTGGCCGTCGAGCCTGGGGCCGAGATCAAAGCCCAAGACGAGCAAGTGGGCGACGCGCTCGACACGCTGGACGATTTTTTGGAAGCCATCGAAGACGTGCAGGAAAAAATCGGCTTTTCCCCGGTGCTGTTCATTCGCATGGAAGGCGAGGGGGCAGAGGAAGACGGTGCGGATGCCGATACGGCCGACCGTCCCCGCAGCAAAAAAGCAGGGCAGGCAGATCAGCGGATTACATTGGAGCAGAAGCTGGTCGAGCTGCTGAAGAAAAAAGAGGTCGGCATCAGGCTGACCGTTCCGGCAGGAGCATGGGTAGAAGTACCGGGAGCTTATTTTGCCAAGGAAAGCGGAAGAAAATTTGCCCTCTCCCTGACAGCGGCAGAAGCAAGCGGCTGGAAGGGCGTTTCCCATCCGGGTGAAGCCTATTTGCTCGAAGCGTGGAGCAACGGAAAAGCGCTGGGCAGCCTTGGCGAGCCAGGGTTTACGCTCGCGCTGCCGCTGGCGTCCGATGCAGGTGAAAAGCTGCAAGCTTACACGTACCGCAACAAGCAGTGGCGGGCAGTAACAGGGGCGAAGGGCAAGCCGCTCCAGGTGGCGCAAGAAGCTGACCTGGCCGTCTTCACAGTCAAGTCGGCGGCGACCTACGTCGCGGGGAACGCTGCCTTGGAGGCGCTCGAAGCCAAACTGAAGTCGTTGAAGCTCGCTCCCGGAGAGGAAGCGCAGCTTGAGGTGCTGGCGATATTCGGCGACGGCACTTCGGAAGACGTGACAAAGGCAGAAGGAATCGAGTTCGAGTCCAGCCGTCCCGCGCAGATCGAGGTGGACGAGGAAGGCCGGGTGTCAGTTCTGGCCGATGCGGAAGCGGGCACGCGCGCGACGATTTCGATTCGCTATGCCGGAAAAACGGCGAAGGTACATCTTTTTGTCAGAAGCGCAGAAAAGTAAGGGCCGCGGGGGAGAGCTTCACGCAGGAGCGGGCGGCACAACTGCTTGCCGTCGCGAGCCGCGCGTCTCGTCTGCCTCGCAAATGAAAAAACGGGTCGGGAGAAGCTTCCCGGCCCGTTTTGCGTCTCGATTTTCCTAGCGCGCCATTCCCATTGCTCTTTCTACTTTGTGCAGCATTTCATTCGCCACGGCATTTGCCTTTTCTGCGCCCGCCGAGAGGATGTCGTCCAGCTCGGAGGAATGGAACAGTTGCTCGTAGCGCTCCTGGATCGGACGCAGCGTCTCCACCACGACTTCCGCCAGGTCGGTTTTGAATGCGCCATAGCCTTTGCCCTCGTACATCGCTTCGATCTCTTCCAGCGACTTGCCGGAGCAGAGCGAGTAGATCGTCATGAGGTTCGATACGGCAGGCTTTTCTGCCTTGTCATAGCGCACGCTGCTGTCCGAGTCGGTCTGCGCGCGCTTGATTTTTTTCGTAATCGTCGCCGGGTCGTCGAGCATGGAGATGAAAGCGCCCTGGTTCGGATCGGACTTGCTCATTTTTTTCGTGCCGTCGGCAAGCGACATGATGCGTGCGCCCGTTTCCGGCAGGCGTACTTCCGGAATGGTGAAAATGTCGCCGTAACGGTTGTTGAAGCGGGTCGCCAGGTCGCGGGTCAGCTCCAGGTGCTGTTTCTGGTCCTCGCCGACCGGAACGTAGTCTGTGCCGTACAGCAAAATGTCTGCGGCCATCAGTGGCGGATACGCCAGCAAGCCGGCCGGAATTGATTCGCCCCGTCCGTCGGATTTGTCCTTGAACTGGGTCATGCGCTCAAGCTCGCCGAGGTACGAGGTGCACAGCATGATCCAGCCGAGTTTGGCATGGGCTGGCACTTCCGATTGGACGAACAAAGTCATTTTGTTCGGGTCGAGGCCGACTGCCAGGTAGAGCGCTGCCAGACGGCGGATGTTTTCGCGCAAGACGGCTGGCTCCTGCGGAACTGTGATCGCGTGCTGATCGACGATGCAGTAAAAGCAGTTGAACTGGTCCTGCAGCGGAACGAAATGCTTCATCGCGCCGAGGTAGTTGCCAAGGGTCAAAATACCGCTCGGCTGAATACCGGAAAAAATGGTTTTCATGAGAGTGCTGCTCCTTTCCATAGAGGGAAATCTGTTTGGGAGAAAAACAAAAAGGTCCATCCGCCCTGGACAGGGACGAATGAACCGTGGTGCCACCCTTGTTATTTTGCACACGGGAAAAGCCATGCGCAAAATCGCTTTGTTCCGTACCGTTTTGATACGGTGTCCTTTGTAACGTACGGACGTCACGCCAAAGCCTACTGCCGCTTTTGAAAAACGGGTTCGGTTTGGAGCTCGGGAGCCCATTCACCATTTCCTTGACACTGATTCGCACCAACCATCAGCTCTCTGCCGTCTCGAAAAATGACTACTCTTCTCCCTCATTGCCATCGAAAGATACCCTTTGAGCAATCATTTTACGCAGTCCAAACCAAAAAAGCAAGAGGGGATTGACAATATCATCCAAAAGTTGTAAAAGTAACTCAAGAGTTATATAACTGAAAAGTTACTTTTTAGGAGTGAACAACACGGATGGACAGCAAATTTTCCAAAGGGGAGCAAAGCCGCGGACGGTTGCTGGCAGCAGCGGCTTCCGAATTTGCGGCCAAAGGCTTTCACCGTGCCAGGGTGAGTGACATCGTGAAGGCGGCCGGGCTGACGCAAGCGTCTTTTTACCAGTATTTCGAGAGCAAGGAAGGGCTGTACCAGCAGCTCATGGACGAGTTTTTCGCGAAGCTGTGGGAGCTGGCCGACGGAGGGAGCAAGGTGACGGCGCTGGACGAAGCGGATGTGTACGGGCAGGTGCGGGAAAATCTCTTGGCGCTGTTCCGCTTCTTTCAGGGGCGGCCGGAGCTGACGCAGATGGTGCTCTATCAGGCGGAGGCGGGAGAGGAGCTGCACCGCAAGCTGGCAGCCACGGTCAGCGCCAATCTGCGGCAAAACCAGGCGGCGGGCCATGTCCGCGCCGACCTGTCGCCGGAGGTGGCGGCAGAAGCAATGGTCGCCGTCTGCTACCGCCTGACGTCCCGCTTTTTGCTGGCGGGGGAAAAGACGGCCGAGCAGCTCGCCGACGAGGCGGTGTCGTTTTTGGCGCACGGAATCTTGCAGGAAAAGACGAGGGAGGGGGCACGGCATGAGTGAGCTTGTGAATCTGATCTGGCTGTTGCTGGTCGTGTTTGTGTTTCACGATCTGGAGGAAATCATCACGGTCGAGGGCTGGCTTGCGCAGAAGCGGGAGCAGGTTTTGCGCGCGCTGCCGAGTTGGCTGCAAAAGTTCGTGGAGCCGTCGCTTGCGATGAACACCGCGCAGTTTGCCGTAGCCGTCACGTGCGTCTTCGCCGTCCTCGCCGCTGCCGTCGTGCTTGCGGCTGCCACGCTGCCGCTCGGGACGTACTTGCCGTTTTTTCTCGTCTGCCTGCACGTTATGTTTTTGCACGTTTTCACGCACATCGGACACACGATTGCGCTGCGCACGTACACACCGGGCGTCGTGACGGCAGTCGTGCTCGTTTTGCCGTACAGCGTCTACACCTATGTCCGCCTGTTTGAAGCAGGGGTGCTTACGTGGCCGCTCGTCTGGAGTACGCTGCCGTTCTGCTTGCTGGCCGTGCCGATTTTGTACGCTGCGCACTGGCTCGGGCAGGCGGCAGGAGGGCTGGTCAGCCGCGGATGAGGCGGGGGTGGCTGTAAGTGCGGGCATATTTTTGCTATTCTAGGAAAAAACGCTGTGAAAGAGGGACGTGTATTGAAGCTGCGACTAGGCGTGATCGGCGCGGATGATTCGCTTGTGATTATCCAATCGGTCATGCAGGAGTTTCCCGAGATCGAATGCTTGCCGATTGTGTATTGGAGAGAAGAGGAAATCGTCGAGCTGCTCATGGCGCATCTGGATGAGGTGGACATGTGGCTTTTCTCGGGTCAGGTTCCTTATGCGATGGCGAGCCAGACCGGAAAAATCCAGGTGCCGATGGCGTATGTGCCGCATATTGGCGCGAGCCTGTACCGGACCTTGCTGCATCTGTCCCATCAGCTCGGGATTCGCGTGGATGAGGTGAGCTTCGATACGTTTTCGGGCGAGGAGCTGGGGCATTTTCTCATGGAAGCGGGAATCGCGGAAGGCTACAAATGGCTGAAGCATTACGAAGGTGCGATCTCTGCCAATGAGCTGGCGGATTTTCATGAGGCATTGTGGAAGGAAGGCAAGACGAAGGCGGCGGTGACCTGCCTGCGGACGGCAGAGCTGGAGCTTGTGCGCAGAGGCGTTCCCGTGCATCGCGTCGTGCCGACGCGAGCGGGCGTGCTGTCGGTCGTCCACATGCTTTTGCGCACGCATGAGATGCTGCATTTCAAAGACACGCAAATCGCTGTGCAGATGATGGAGATTGATCCGTTTCGGGAGCTGGCAGGCGGGAGTTTTTCCACGGACGAATGGCAAAACGCCGAGATCAAGACGATGGAAAAGCTGTTGCGCTACGCCAGGTATTTGCAAGGCTCGCTGAAGACGGCGGGGCCGGGGCGCTACGTCATTTTCACGACGCGCGGAAAAGTGCAGGAAGTCACCGGCGACTATGCGACGATCCCCGACCTGGAGGAGCTGTTCGGGATTCGCGCCGATCTGGTGACGTGCGGAATCGGGATCGGCAAGACGGCGTACGAAGCGGAAATCCACGGCGGCACTGCGCTTTTGCACGCCAAGGAGCGGGGCGCGGGCAACTGGATGGTTTTCCTGGACGACAAAAGCGTCGTGGGGCCGCTCGGACGCGACGAGCAGATCGCCTATCGGTACGACTCGAAGAAGCTGCAGGAGTTGAGCCAGCTTACTTCGCTGAGCGTCATGACGCTGTCGAAGCTGGAGTCGATCTTGAAAAAGCGGGGCAAGCAGGAGATCAACGCGCACGAGCTGGCTTCGCACATGCAGATTCAGCCGCGCAGCGCCCGCCGCATTTTGATCGAGCTGGAATCGAAGGGCATCGCGCAGGTGGTCGGGGAGGAAAACCCGCATCCGCGGGGGCGTCCGCGCAAGGTGTACCGGATCCATTTTTGAGAAGCTAGGGGGCCTGCCTCTCTACTCAACCAATTGCAATCGTGAACATAGAAAAGGCGTGCAACGAGCAAGCGCATTTGCACGCCTTTTTCCGTGAAAACCAACTGGAAAAATCAGCATGACGCAGGCTTTTCTCCTTTTCAAAATAGACAGACTATTATACAATTAGGGACATAGCCGTAAATCAACCGTTAATAGACGGTTTTACGAAGGAGGAGTCTCTTGTCATGATTAATGCGGACCGATTGTGGGACCGACTAGGGCAGGTAGGCAAGATTGGCGCCCAGGAGGCCGGAGGGGTAACGAGGCTGTCATTTACACCTGAGGAACGGGCAGCAAAAGACATCGTCGCCGGCTTCATGAAGGAAGCGGGACTGGCAGTTCGCGAAGATGCGGTAGGCAATCTGATTGGGCGAAAAGAGGGGAAAAACCCTGCGGCACCTGTTGTTCTCGTAGGCTCGCACATCGACTCCGTACCGAATGGCGGAGATTTCGACGGGCCGCTTGGCGTTTTGGCAGGCGTAGAAATTTTGCAGACGATGCAGGAACAAGGCATAGAGACCGAGCATCCGATTGAAGTGATCGCTTTCACGGATGAAGAGGGCACGCGCTTCGGCTACGGCATGATCGGCAGCCGCGGGATCGCCGGGCTGATTAAGCGCAGCGAGCTGGAGCAGGCGGACAAGGACGGCATCACGATTGCCGAAGCCATGCGCCAGGTCGGATTGGACCCGGATCAGACAGGTCAGGCGGCGCGCACGCCCGGCAGCGTCAAAGCGTACGTGGAGCTGCACATCGAGCAGGGCAAGGTGCTGGAAAGCCGCGATTTGTCCGTCGGGATCGTGACGGGTGTCGCAGGACCGCTCTGGATGAAATTCGTGCTGGAGGGCGAAGCGGGCCACGCTGGAGCTACGCCGATGAACTTGCGCCGCGATCCGCTGGCTGCGGCAGCGCTCGTGATGCTTGCTATCGAGGAAGAGGCGGCGCGGACGGGCACAAGCGTAGGGACGGTTGGACAGGTGCAGGCGTTCCCTGGCGGAGTCAACGTCATTCCGGGCCGGGTAGAGTTTTCGCTCGACTTGCGCGATGTGGACGAAGCGGTTCGCGATCAGGTCGAGCAGCGCATAATCGAGCGGGCGAAAACGATCTGTGCCGAGCGGAACGTGACGCTGAAAGTGGAATTGTTGCAGCGGATCGCTCCTGCCGTATGCTCCGAGAGCATCCAGCAGGCGGCGGCAGAGGCGTGTGCCCAGGAAGGTTTGGAGGTGTTCCGGTTGCCGAGCGGCGCAGGCCACGACTGCATGCAACTGGTTGACCTGTGTCCGGTCGGCATGATTTTCATTCGCTCCAAAGACGGTATCAGCCACAATCCGGCCGAGTATTCGACAATTGAGGATTGCGCGGACGGAGCCAACGTGCTGTACCGCACCGTGCTGGCTTTGGCGAAGCAAATATAGAGAGACTGACGGAAAAGCAACAGGCGTACAAACAAAAGAGACGAGGGTTCGGCAGCTTGGCGACGACGGGCAAAAAGCGCACCGAACGAGGAGGAGAACCGGATGACAGCGACAGCAACAACATTGAATCAGGCGGCAGAGGCGGTCAAAGAGCAAGTAATCGCGTGGAGACGCTATTTGCACGAGCATCCCGAACTGTCTTTTCACGAAGAGAAAACAGCGCAGTTCGTGTACGAGACGCTTCTGTCTTTTGGCAATCTGGAAGTGAGTCGGCCGACGAAAAACAGCGTAATGGCCCGCCTGATCGGTTCGCAGCCGGGAAAAGTGCTGGCGATGCGCGCCGACATGGACGCTTTGCCGATTACGGAAGAAAACACGTTTGAGTTCGTCTCGAAAAATCCGGGCGTGATGCATGCGTGCGGACATGACGGCCATACGTCGATGCTGCTCGGAACCGCGAAAATTTTGTCCGGGATGAAGGACCAGATCAAAGGCGAGGTGCGCTTTTTGTTCCAGCACGCGGAAGAAGTATTTCCGGGCGGCGCGGAGGAAATGGTGCAGGCGGGAGTCATGGATGGCGTGGACATCGTGATCGGTACGCATCTGTGGGCGACGATGGAGTACGGCACCGTAGGCATTTGCCCTGGGCCGATGATGGCAGCTCCTGATACGTTCTGGATTACCGTGCTCGGAAAAGGCGGGCACGCGGCTCTTCCGCACGAGACGATCGACAGCATCGCGGTTGCGGCGCAAGTGGTGACCAACCTGCAGCACATCGTCTCGCGCAACGCCGACCCGCTCGACAACCTCGTCTTGTCCGTGACGCAATTTGTGGGCGGCACGACACACAACGTCATTCCGGGCACAGTGGAAATTTGCGGGACAGTGCGCAGCTTTGACCAGACGCTGCGCGAATCCGTTCCCGGCCTGATGGAGCGCGTCATCAAAGGGATTACGGAAGCGCACGGCGCAAGCTACAAGTTCAAGTACGAGTTCGGCTACCGTCCGGTCATCAACGACGAGGAAGTGACCCGCTTGATGGAAGAAGTAGTCGTGGAATCGCTGGGAGCGGAGTGGGTGGAGCATATGCGCCCGACCATGGGCGGCGAGGATTTCTCGGCGTTCCAGCAAAAAGCGCCAGGCTGCTTTTTCTACGTCGCTGCCGGCAACAAGGAAAAAGGCATTACGTATCCGCACCATCACCCGCGCTTTACCATCGACGAGGATGCGCTGGAAGTCGGCGTGAAAATGTTCGTCAACGCGGCGAGAAAAATCGTCATGTAAAAATGTTAAACCCAAGCATGAAAAAAGCGCCTCCTTTCCAGGTCGGATGGGGGCGCTTTTTGCGTGAATAGGGCGCTTTAGTGCGTGCGCTCTTTTTCTCTTGTATGAAACGCTTTTTGGATTTGCGAAATCTGTCCGGCGTGGATGCCTGTATGGTACATCAGACGCCCCAGCGCTTCGAGCGGAGTCGAGCTGCCGAGCGGCGTATTGACAGGCGTATGCCACGCTTCCTCGGACAAGCTTTTCATGCCTTCGAGCAAATGCTCGTTGGAAGCCGTCATAAAATCGGCAAGCTCCTGCAAGTTCGTAAACTGCCGCCCCTCGACAGGGCCGTTTTTCGTCAGTAGCTCCACGTCCGCCGGGATGCTGCGGCCGAAAAACCACTCGGCAAACATGTATTCCACTTCGGCGTTATGTCTGAGCATATACCCGATGGAGGCAGGGCCGAGCCCGAGCGTCAAGTCTTGTTCCGGCATACTTTTGGCTGTCTTGTGGAATCTTTCCTGGATCGTGAGCCAGAGTGTCAGTGCAGTTGAATACGTTGAATTGGTCATGAATTTGCCCTCCTGTTGGCGCGAATGATTATTTGGCGGTTTGGGTGTGGCCGTCGCGATTGACGTGTTCGAACTTGTCGGCGGAAAGATCAATGTCGTACGCCTGGCCAAATCCGGCGACGTAGCGGCCTTCGGATGGCGTCAGCTCAAACAGGGAGAAGTCGAGGCCGCGCAGCATATCCATCATGCTTTTGCCAAAGCGCTGTTCGAACAGCGCGAAAATCTCGTCGCAGTCCGCGTTGCCGATATTTCTCGCTGTGCAGACGAAGCGGACGCGCTGGCGGGCGAACAGATTGGCCGTCTTCGCTTCATCTTCAATCAGCATGGCATCGACTGCCGGCGTTTCTTCCAGATAGCGATAATGGTTGGCGATTTTGCTGATGTAGATATAAAACTTTCCGTTGGTTTTGACAAAAGGGGCATAGGAGGTAAACGGCTTTCCATGCTCGTCGACCGTGCTGAGCATGAGCGTCTTCATTCCGGCAGCAAACGTTTGGTACTGGACCTTCATCGCTTCCTTCGCCATTGCTTTCATACGAGCATCCCTCGCTTTTCCTGTAGTTTTATTGCGCTTTTTTCAGGACGTGAATACGCGGGCTGGTGCTGTCTGGCGCGTACCGGATTTCTGTGTCGACCCCGTAGACGCTGCGGATCAGCTCCAGCGTAAACACATCCTGAGGCTTGCCGAAAACACGAATGTCCCCGTCTTTGATGACGCAAATTTTATCGCTGTAGGTGCTGGCGTGATTCAAGTCATGCAGCACCATGACAACCGTGAGCTTCAATTCCCGATTCAGCTTGGCGATCAGCTCAAGCACATCGAGCTGGTGGGCAATATCCAGATACGTCGTCGGCTCATCGAGCAGCAGCAGCTTCGGCTTCTGGGCCAAGGCCATGGCGATCCAGGCGCGCTGGGCTTCCCCGCCCGACAGAGAAGCGAGATAGCGGCCCCGGTAGCTTTCCAGTCCTGTTTGCTGCAACGCCCAGTCGACGATTTCGTAGTCGGCTGCATCCAGCCGTTCATACCATTTTTTGTGGGGGACGCGACCGTAGCCGACCAGCTCCTCGACAGTCACATCCGAAGGACAGGAGTTGGACTGGCACAGCATGCACATGATGCGGGAAAGCTGCTTCATGCTCATGTTGTCGGCTGGCTCCCCTGCGATGCGCACCGAGCCGCTCTCGCAAGGAATCAGCCGGGAGATGGCTTTGAGGACCGTCGATTTGCCGGAGCCGTTTGGCCCGATGAGCGAGACAATCTCTCCTTCATGTATATCCAGCGAAAAGTCATTTACGATTCGTTTTTTGCCGTAACAGACGTTCATTGACTGCACGTTCAGCACATCACGTTCCTCCTTTGCGCATCAGATAAAGGAAGTAAGGCCCGCCGACGATGGCCATGACGATCCCCGCCGGAATTTCGAGTGGAGCAAAAAGCGTCCGGCCCAGCGTGTCTGCCACAAGCAGGACGAGCGAGCCGAGCACGAGTCCAAACGGCAAGTTCATCCGGTAATCGGAGCCCATCAGCATGCGCGACATGTGCGGGACGATCAGCCCGACGAAACCGACCAGGCCCACGGTCGAAACGGAGATGGCCGCGAGGTAGACCGCGATCAGGGACAGGGTGAAGCGAAGCCGGTTCAGGTTTTGCCCGAGATTGTGCGCGACCTGCTCGCCGAGACGCAAGATGTTGGCCTGGCGGATACACATCAGCGCAGCGATCCACCCGACGACCGAGTAGGGGAGAATCGTCAGCACGTCGCTTGTGCTTTTCCCGGACAGGCTTCCGTTCATCCATTGCAGAGCCGCTGGCAGCTTGTCGCTGTAGAGGATGGACAACAGGCCGATGACGCCGCCAAATACAGCATTGACGGCGACACCGGACAAAATAATGCGGATCGGGGTGAAGCCCCCTTGCTTTTTCCAGGCCCACAAGTAGACCATCACGGCTGCGATGCCCCCGCCGACAATGGCAAAGAGCGGAATCAGCGCGGAATAACCGGGGACGACCAGCATGATGAACAACACCGTGACCGCTGCCCCGCTGGATACCCCGGTCAGCCCCGGATCAGCCAGCGGATTTTGCATGACAGCTTGCAGCAGCGCCCCGGACGCAGCGAGGTTGGCCCCGATCAGCAGCGCGAGAAACACGCGGGGAATCCGAATGTCCCAGAGAATCGTATGGTTGGCTTCATTGCCTTGGCCGAGTACGGTCGTCATCGTTTCCCACAGCGAGAGCTGCACGCTCCCAAGCCCGACAGACAGGACGATTGCCGCTACGAGCAGCAGGCAAGCGACGCTGAGAAGGACTGGTTTCCTGGTTGAATGGTTCTGGCTCACTGCAAAAACTCCTTATCACTTGTACAGAATTTCCGCGAGCTGCTGGTAGGCGGCAGGGGCGTTGACGATCGAGGCAGTGCCGAACGTGCTGAAATCAAGCGACTGCATTTTGCCGTTTTTGAAGGCGTTCATTTTTTCCCAGGCGCCGTTCTTTTTCACGTCTTCTTCGAATTTTTTCGCTACGGCATTCGGATCGCCGTGCGCCACGAGCAAAATCACGTCCGGGTTGGCCGCGACGATGCTCTCCATGTTCAGCGGCGCGTACGTTTGCGTTTGCTTCAACGTGTCGGTAGCGACGTTGACGGCTCCTAGGTTGTGCGCGATGCTTCCGGCGAAAGTCTGGTCGCTCATGACCATGAGCGCTTCCGCCGAGCCGAACAGGAACAGCACCTTTGGCGTCGGTTTGCCCTTCGTCGTTTCGATGATGCTTTTTTCCTGCTCCGCAATTTTGCTCAGGAGCTGCTCTGCTTTTGCCTCTTGCTTGAACAGCCGTCCGAGTACGACAGTGGACAATTTCAGCTCATCCAAGGAATCGACAGGCAAGTAAGCGGTAGGTGTGCCGGCAGGCTTTAATTTTTTGTCGACGCTGTCCTTGATCGAGGACGGACCGAGCACGAACTCCGGCTGCAGCTTCGCGATTTGCTCCAGGTCCGGCTGGTGCGACGTCCCGATGCGCGGAACGCTGTCCAGAGCCGCTGGCAGCTTGCTGCTCGTCGTCGGTACGCCTACGGGGGCGATCCCGAGTTCATGCAAAATTTCCGTAATTGCGACAGAGATGGTCACGACTTTTGTGGGAGTTTGGTTTTGAAACTGGGCGAGCAGTTCTTCCGCCTTTTTCTCATCAATGCTGACAGAGGGAGCAGCCTGCTCGCTGGATGCCGCTTGCGTGGAGGTGTTTTGGCTCGGTTGTTCGCTGGTTTGGTTCTGCTGAGTGGTTGCCTGTTCGGGAGACTGTGCACTGCTGCACCCGACAGCGCTTGTCAAAAGTAGGGCAATCATGCCCATTTTCCATCCTGATTGCTTCACTATGTATAGCCTCCTGATTTTGATAATGAGAATCAATACCGTTTGGCTTGATTATATAGAGAATGATTACTATTATCAATAAGGATTTTGTAATGAAAAAGGGCCACGAGTGCAGGGGAACCGCCGGAAACCGCAGATTTGTCGAAGGGTGGAGATGGTAGTGAGTTAGAGGAGGTTGTTATTTTGTATATTAATTTGTTCCATTTTTATACAGCAGGACTAGGGGGCGTTATTGTTATGCATACTCGTTTTGTTTGGAGATATTACAAGGGGAGTTTTGAGGGGGGATTGTCAAGATAAGCGGTGTTGAATGGGCGCGGTTTAGTGAGGGCGTGGCGACTTGCGGATACGGAAGCGAGCGGGGGAGTGATGCGGAGGCAATCGTGACGGGGTATTTTGGATCATCGACAAATTCGTTTGTCTATGAATCATCTTGCACGCAGAGTATTTAAGAGTATAACCAAGTCTGCATATCAATTAATTGGAAATAGAGGAAGGGATGTGTAAGATTTGATTCACTTAAAACGACTTTTGTGCTGCTTTGTTATGTTTTGCCTATTGCTGGAACCCATCCATTTTTTTAGCCAGCCACTCATGTTTAACAACACGGCATTAGCTCAGGAAGCTGTTTCATCCGTCGACGAAAGCAATACGAATCCGGGTCCCGAGCTAGTATCTATTGATTCATCTATAAAAGAAATGACGCTAAAAATCGGAGACTCTCAAAAAGTCGAAATCAACGCCATTTACAGCGATGGCAGTAAGACGGATGTTTCCAAACAAACAGAATGGCAAGTAGAAGATCCCAAAGTTGTTTCCGTTTCAAGGGGAACGATTTATGCCAAAAGCGTGGGAAACACAACTCTGGTGGCAAACTACGAGAAGGAAGTTCTTCCCATCAATGTAACCGTAACTGCCCCTTCGGAAGAACCTGTCCAGACTGATACAGAAGAAAAGATTGCTGATGGCACGTCATCAGCAAAAACAAACGAAGCAGAGCCTGCCAATTTCGAAGAAGAGGCCCCGGCAAAAGGCAAGTTTGCGTTAACAGCAGCTTACGATGGATCTATCACCTTATCAAAGGGCGAATCTTATAAATTCACGAACATCCATAGGGAATGTAAATTTTTTTGTGTAAATGGGTTTTTAACAGGCGGATGGTTACGTGGGCGGCTTTACATGGAGGGGCGGGCATGATAGGCTCGTTTGCCATGCGATGCATGGTTGACTGGCATCGCCCCATCGCAAGAAATCATGCCCGCAGAGGCTCCATGTCAAGCCGACTCAACAGTTGGGTTATGCGGACAGTTCGCCTTGCAATCGATCTCCAAAATGGATGGCCAGTTGTGAGATACATTCTTTCCAACTTCGAAGCGGCATCGTCCACTTCTTCGATGCATTTACGGTAGCGAGGTAGATGATTTTCCGCAGAGCATCGTCGGATGGATAGGCCGTTTTGGTCTTTGTGACCTTACGGAGTTGCCGATGATACCCCTCGATTATGTTCGTTGTATAAATGCCCAAAATGTCCTTATGACCCGACATCGAAATGCCAAGAACGCTGTAGGCCGCTTTGTTGATGATCCGATTTTCTTGCCGAACTTTAAAGTGAATGGCATCCAGGAACACGATGGGATAGACACGATCAAGCGGTCTGCATTGCCATTCCGCTACCAAAGGCATAATCTTGTCGGTCACCTTACTAACCATGGCAGGAGATACGTCAATCCCATACAACTCCTTCATGTGTTCCTCAATGTCTCGTGTGGACATTCCTTTGGCGTAGAGTGCGATGATTTGCTCCTCTAAGCCATTTACCGTAGTCTCATGCTTCTTCACAACGTGAGGTTCAAATTCTCCATTACGGTCACGAGGTACCCGAATTTCTGTATGGCCAAACTTTGTTTTCAACGTCTTTTTGCTATACCCATTCCGACTATTTCCCGTGTGATCGCCGTCAGAACTATGTTTGGCATAGCCCAAATGAGCATCCATTTCTGCTTCAAACAACTGCTGAATGGTGTCGCGGAACAAATCTTTAACATGGCGTGCACGTCCTCGATGGTACGGCAATCCTTCGCTAACTCCTTGATCGTCATGTCTCTTTTGTCTTGCATAAATGATCATCTCCTTACTGGGAAGTTTAACCATTTACACAAAACTTTTTACGCTCTCTCTTGACCACTTCACCGATAGATTGTTTTTTTCTCAAAGAGAAGGCTTTTAATTATAGGGAATGCTTTTCAGTTGTTTTTAGGTGCTACTGATTACTGTTCGTAAATAATCTTTCCGTTCTGATCTAGAGCAACGAATTTTGCTTTGACCTCCTCACGAGGAGACGCATAAAGAAACTGTTTTTGATTATCACCTATCTTGATTACATACATACGATCATCTGTGGTAGTAATTCTAATTTCTTTAACCTGCTTCTCATTTATATAGCCTGAGTAAATTCTATACGACTGTTTTATAGTTTCATTTTCTTCTACCAGTTCTTTCCCAACACTCATTTGTAATACTACAGCTAAATCTGGAATTTCAGGGGTTTCATTGATAGATTGAATGACCCACCTTTTATCTTTAGGATAAGCCTGAACAAGCCCATAATGTAGTTTGTTATCAACTTTGAAGTTAATCGTACAAAAAATGGTCTTGCTAATTTTTGCATAGTTAGTAACCTCAAATTCACTTATAGAATTACTATTGTAGTACTTAATCAATCTCTGATAGATAGGCTCTTCTATGCTTTTTTCATTCCCAGCCTCACCAACTACAGGCGGATTATCGGCTGGATAGGTGACATTGTTTATCGATTGAGTCGGTTGTTCTTTGTTAAGCACCTCTGAATTACTACAACCACTAATAAGAATAAGTGTGATTATAAAAATCAGTCTTCGTTTCATATTATCACTCCACGAAATTAATTGCCTTCAATAATGATCCATTAATATCTGCCATTTGAATATTTACTCTACTTTGCTTCCAATTTACTAAGTGGCGGCGAGCTGTTTCTTGAATTATGCTTTCAATATTCTTTGGTGTCAAATTGGGGTTTGTTGCTAATAACATGGCTACCCAAGTCGTTACCAATGGGGCAGCCAGCGATGTTCCATTAAAAATTTCAACGCTATCCCCACTTAATTTATGATTTATTGAGTAAATTTTTGTTCCAGGCACGAAAATATCAACAGTATCATTAAAGTTACTTAGCGACCAAACATCCAAGTTTTCATCTAAAGCACCAACGGAGATTACACCAGGTATTTTATAAGATGCTGGGTAGCTGTATTGTTTAGAAGAATCGTTTCCTACGGATGCAACGATCGTGATTCCGCTATTTACGGCTTTTTCAACACTGTTTTTTAAGGAAGGGGTGTCTTTATAAGTAGATAAGCTAATATTAATCACATCAACTCCTATGTGTGAAACCTCATCTATAGCTTTAGACAATGTCTCAGTATTTAAAGTATCTGAATGAATATCATAGGTATACAGCGTTATTCCTGGGAGTATTCCATTAAAATTCAGATTTTCGCATTCCCTAGCCCCAATCACGCTAGCAATAATTGTACCGTGTGATTTATCACCGAATCTTTGTGAGGAAGCAATCTCATTTAGTGTTAGATTCTTTTGATTCCCGTCTATACCACTATCAATTATCGCTATTTTCACACCATACAATTTTTCTTGTGAAATTCTAACTTTTAAAGGATACCCATTCATATTTTGAATTGCTTCGAGATTTGGTGTATTGGGGTATCTGAAATCAGTTTCAATTTTAATATTTAAAGCAATAAGAATTAATGTAATTCCTATCGCAAAGATATAAATTATTTTTTTTCTCGACATAATCACACAAATTAAAAGGAGGGGATAAAAAACTATCCCCTTCTAGCGCCCCTTTACAGTTTATATCCACCATAATAAATTGGGAGTCCATGATACATGACTTCAATGATGCTGAACTCATGCCAAATCGTCGAGTGCGTTAAGGTAACACTAATACCTCCTGCGACAAAATTATAAGAACCGCTTACTTGGGCAGAAAGCTTCATAGTAGCATCCGAAAAAGTTTGTGTGTACAGATTTGAAGATTTGGAAGCTTTATCATAGGGACGCCCGACATTTGGATTGGGAGTAACTACCTCCATGATACCTGAAGAAGAGGCAGTGGAGTAGGTATAGTAGACCGAAACAGTGTCATCATCAGCAGTGCTTGTGTTTTTTTTATCTAGTGTATATTTGATTTGAAGATAGTTTGATGCGTATCCCGCTGCATTATAGAACTTTATATCGGTGCTTGTTCCCCAATTTCCACTTGAGCTTGGTAAAGTTCCTTGACCTATAGTTGTCACATTTGACCCCCATGGACCAGCATAAGGCTGGGATGATGCGTTCGTTTCTACTTGATCGCTGTCAGAATCTACTTCTTTTACGCTTTCAAAAGTTGCTTGCATGCGATCTCCGCTAGGAAAAGTTATCTCGTAGAAGCTTTTGGGTTTTCCATTTTTCTCAATATCTTCTTTAACTAATTTGGCTAATAAATCGTTTCCTTCAAAGTGAGACTGTAGTGCATTTTCAGTAGCCTTTTTAATTGCAACGGGATCCTGCTGCAAAATCTTCTCCCTAAACTCTTTTTTATTTTTCCGAATATAATCATCTGTATACTCAACTGCCGACAAGCTACGTACAGAATCAACATCAATCGTCTTATTTTCCTTTTTTAGTTGATCAAGCGAGGCTTGTAATTCGGAATAGTATAAAGCATCTTCAACTGATAATCCTTCATTAATTAACTTTTTGTAATTACTTTGTTTTTCAGTGGCATATATTGGTGAAGATACATCCATTTGTTTTAAATGTCAATTTTTATAAAAAACCTCATAAGATAATTTAGCTATCTACTAAATAGTTTTTCTTAACTAATGCGGATAGCATTCACTCACTACTGAATCGCTTTTCCTAGGTAGTCACCATCGCACGAATATGCGAATTTCGACAGTGATCGTATCAAATTACACACCCAAAACAAAAAACACTCTACCGCCCTCGCGCACCGAGGCGAGTCAGAGTGTTTTTGCATCGGCCTCACGAACGAACATACGAAACCGCAGAAACCGCCTCCGCCAGCTTGCCAAACCACTTCCTGCCATTACACTTAGCTCAGCCGAAACAGCTTATGCCAAATAGACGTTTTCCGCTCTTCGTCCTTGAGCTTGGCCAACTGGACTTTGGCGTCCATGATGTCGCTCATCGCTTTGGTCAGGCGGCGGTCGCGCTCCTTGAGGCTGCTGCGGATATACGCCTCCTGCTTTTCCAGGCGCGCGAGCAGCGCCTGCTGGTTCTCATCCTGCTGCTTCACGTGCAGCGCCAGGGCGTGCAGCTTTTCGTCGATGGCGTCCAATGCTTCGAGAGTGTCTTCTGTTGCGACGGGATGAGCAACAGGGGCGAGAGCAACAGCCGTCTCTCTGTGAGCCGCTCCCGCTCCCGTGTAGTTTTGGCTGACGATCATTTGCGCGGCTTCTTCCTGGGGAATGAGCTGGTCCTTGGTCAGCTCGTAAAAGCGGGTCAGGCAGGACACATCCATCTGGCGGTATTCGCGCCGGTTTTGATTGTCCCGCAGGAACCAATAGCCGTGCTGCTCGAGCAGCATGCTCCACTTGCGCAATGTGCTCGCCCCGATCCCGAGCATTTCGGCGACTTCCCTGCCGCTGTAGGTCCGTTCCCTGGCGACAAGCTCAATGACGTCTCCCATGCTTATCCCTCCTGCCGTACGTGCTTTTCATCCGTTTTTTACCCATTCTGTGCGGCAAAAGAATTTCCTTTTGCAATCGTGCGACAATTTCCTGCACCGTTCGAATTTTGCGCCGGTGATTGTCCGCGCTCTGTCATCTGCCGACAAAACTCGCCGTTGTGGCGCTGCACGCCGCAAACTAGACGAATGACGGACGGGTACAAGTACATTTTCTGTTTGTCTGTGCATTTGCTCAGTAGGGCTATGCCAAACGTACATAGGATGCTTACAGAAGGAGGGATTGACCATGGCATTCAGAGACCAGGTGAGACGATTCGAAGGGAAAAACGTAAAGGTTGAGACTGTGAATTGCAACTTTTTCGGCAAGCTGATCGAGGTAAAATCCAGCACTATCATCCTGCGCGAACACGACAACCATCGCCGCACCATCATTCGTGATTCTAAAATTATTGCCGTTACGGAACACGACCACGACTGCTAAGCTGCCATACCGTCTTGTTAACAGAAATGAGTTGTTCCTCAGGCTGTCGAGCGATCGGCAGCCTCTTCCTTTCTTTTTGCCGGAGTGTGCAGATGGATTTTATTCCCGCCCCTGCGCATGGTAACATGGTAGAGGAACAAACCAATGATGAGAGAGGGCAGGGGATACCATGTTGGAAATCCGGTTTCACGGACATTCTTCCGTGCAGTTGACCAGTGAAGGGCATTCGATCATGATTGACCCGTTTATTTCGGGAAATCCGCTGGCAAAAACGACGCTTGCGGACATCCAAGTCCAGTACATCCTGCTGACGCACGGACACCAGGACCATATTCTCGACGCAGTCGAGCTGGCAAAGGCAAATGACGCGACCATCGTCGCGACGCATGAGCTGGCTACATACCTTGACTGGCAAGGCGTCAAAACCGTTTCGATGAACCTGGGCGGCTCTGTGACACTGCCTTTTGGAAAAGTGAAAATGACACAGGCGTTCCACAGCTCCGGCGTCGTGCTGGATGACAAGCAGCAGATCGTCTACATGGGGATGCCAGGCGGCTTTGTGATCGAGCTGGGCGGCAAAACGATCTACCACGCGGGAGATACAGGGCTGTTCGGCGACATGAAGCTGATTGGAGATCGCCATGATATCGACTTGGCGTTTTTGCCGATTGGGGATGTATTCACGATGGGGCCGGAGGATGCGGTGATCGCCGCCGAGTGGATCGCCGCCGACTACGTCGTGCCGATTCACTACGATACGTTCCCGCCGATCAAACAGGACGGAGACGCGTTTGTCGCGACTTTGGCCGAAAAAGATATCAGAGGCAAGGCACTGAAACCAGGCGAGGTTTTGCGCCTGCCGTAGTCTGCAAGACTGCGAGCCTGTAAGACTGCAAGCTACAAGCCCGCAAGTCTACCAGCCCGCAGCCGAGAGCAAACCGCCTTTTGCCAAAAAACCGCTTGTCCGAAAAAACGGGACAGGCGGTTTTTCTTTTCCTGTCTTCTATAAAAAGAGACAGGCCAATCTCTGAAAAAGCGGCATGAAAATGGTAGCGACGCTCATAGATATAGAAACATAGGGAAGAGAGCCTGGCAAAAAGGAGAGGAAAGTCTCGATGAGCACTTTGCACCATACGCTGCTGTTTTTCTCGGTGATCGTCCTTTATTCATTGGCGAGCCTCGCCTTTCCGGGGGGCGGGGCCTGGTACGAGTCGCTGACCAAGCCTGAAGGCACGCCGCCCGACCATGTGCTCAAGATCGTCTGGTTTATTTTGCATGTGCTCATTGCCGCATCTGTCGTCATTGCTGTTCGCCGCAAGCAAATGAATCGGGAGCTTTTGCTTCTGTACGGAATAAACTGGTTTTTTCATCAGTTGTTCACGCTGTTGTTTTACAGGCTGCAATTGCCGTTTTTGGCCGCCGTCGACACGATCCTCATCCTGTACTCGACCTGGGTGCTGATCCGGGCGATTCGGCCGCTGGACAAGATCGCCTCCTCCTTGTTGATCCCGTATTTGCAATGGAGCGTGTTCGCCATCTATCTTGCGGTTTCGTTCTGTGTGCTGAACCTGTGAGCGTTGGGATCGTGCCGGACTACAGCCCTGCGACGAGCCGCTTTGCCCGCTCTGTGGCTTGGCGATACACGTCCTCCCAGGAGATGGTTTGCAGCTTGCGGTCGCGCATCAAAACTTCGCCGTTGACGATCGTGGTATCGACATCCGCGCCGGTCGCGCTGTAGGCGACGAGCGAATGCAGGTCGTGCAGCGGGGCGAGGTGCGGCTTTTTCAGATCGAGCAGGATGAGATCGGCGCGTTTGCCTGTCGCAAGTGTGCCCACCTCGTGGTCGATCCCGAGCAGTCTGGCGCTCTCGATCGTCGCCATGCGCAAAACTTGCTCGGCTGGCAGCACGGTCGGATCGCCATAGTGCAGCTTTTGCATCCAGGACGCCGCCTTGATTTCCGCAAACATGTCGAGCGTCGTGGCGCTGCCTGCTCCGTCGGTGCCCAGGCCGACCGTGACGCCTTGGGCGAGCAGCTCCGCGACAGGAGCGATTCCGCAGCCGAGCTTCAGATTGCTCACAGGGTTGTGCGCGACGCCGCCTCGCATGCCGCGCAAACGGCCGATGTCCTCTAGGCTCAAGTGGACAGCGTGGGCGAGCAGGACGTGATTTTCGTGAAAAGTCCCCAGCTCCTGCAAATACTCGGTCGGCGTCTGGTCGTATTTCTCGCGGATTTTTTCCACTTCCTCGCGGGTTTCGGCCAGGTGGATGTGCAGCGGAATCCGGCGGCTTCTGGCGAGATCGACGACCTCTTTCAGCGGCTGCGGCGGGCACGTATAAGGCGCGTGCGGCCCGAGCATGGTGGTGATTCTGCCGTCTGCCGCACCGGACCATTTGTCGATCAGATCGAGCGCTTCGGTCATGCGCCGTCCGCCGTCATCCTGTAAAAAGATCAGGCCGCGCGTCAGCGAAGCTCTGATTCCGCTGTCCCGCACGGCTTCGGCTACAGCGTCCATGTGCACGTACATGTCGGCAAAAGCCGTCGTGCCAGAGGCGATCATTTCCGCAATCCCGAGCATCGTTCCCCAGTAAACGTCCTCTGGCGTCATCCGCGCTTCCGCTGGCAGCATCTTTTTGTCCAGCCAATCCATCAGCTTCAGGTCGTCGGAAAAAGCTCGCAGCAGCGACATGCTCGCATGATTGTGGGCGTTGACAAGGCCAGGCATGGCGACCATGTCTTTGGCCGGAAGCACGGTGCTGGCAGACGCTTCAATCACGGGTGCGAGCTTCGCAATCCGCCCGTCCGCAATCAAAATGTCCCCGACCCACGGCCGTTCTTTTTCCACCATCGTCAAGATATGGCACCCTTTAATCAGTAACGTGTTCATGCAACCATCCTCCTTGGATTTCTGTTCGGTTGCAAGCGTAAAGCTTCACGCGGCGGCAGAGTCAAGAGGGAAATTTGTCTCGAAAAAGAGAAGCAAAGCAGTGCTGATTCGCCGGATTCTGTAATATTGTTTATTAGATAACAATTGACTCAAGAAATAATACTACATAAAATGGTGATAAGATACGAAGGAAGAGAGCGGTGGCGTATATGTTAAACGGAGGACTTGTCAGCCTGCAGGCGATTTTGGACGAATTGAAGCCATCCGAACGCAAGGTGGCCGAGTATATACTGGCTCACCCGGAAGATGTGGTGAAGCTGTCGGTGCAAAAGCTGTCCGAGCTGAGCGGAGTATCGGAGGCGACGATTATTCGCCTGGCTCGTTCGCTGAATATGAAGGGCTATCAGGAGCTGAAGCTGCGGATTGCGGGCGACTTGAACAAACAGACGGCGCCCACGAGCTATCAGGAAATCATGATGGAGGGCACGACCGAGTCGATCATGCAGGCGGTGAGCTGGAACAACATTCAGTCGATTCAGGACACACTCTCGGTCCTGTCCAGCGAAGAAGTGAACAGAGCCGTCGATGCGCTGTCCACAGCGAGAAAAATAGATGTGTACGGAGTAGGAGCCTCCGCGGTCATTGCCGACGACATCAGGCAAAAGTTTTCCCGCATCAACCTGTGGTGCGAGGCTTACTCCGATTTTCACGCGCAACTGACCTCGGCTGTCAACCTGTCGGAAAAAGACGTCGTCATCGGCATTTCCTATTCGGGGCAAACCGAGGATATCATCCAGTCGCTGACAGAGGCGAGACAGCAGGGCGCCACGGTCATTTCGCTGACCAAATTCGGGCCTTCGCCTGTCGCGGATTTGGCTCATATCCGGCTGTTTACCAGCTCCGTGGAAAAAAGCATCCGCAGCGGGGCGATGGCTTCCCGGATTGCGCAGCTCAATGTGATTGATATTTTGTTCATCACGATGGTCAGCAGAAAGCAGGATGATGTGATTCCGTTGCTGGAAAAAACGCGGCTGGCTGTCAGCCGGACAAAACGCTCATCCAATTGACGAAAAGGCGGAGGGGGAAATATGGAGGCGCTCGAAAAACTGTTGCAAGGCTGGATCGGCGAGCGACTGCTGCCGGGAGCTGCCCTGCGCGTCGTCCGCGAGGGGCGTGTCTGCTACTCGCTCGATGCGGGAGCTACGAGTATCGCCGACGGCCAGCCGATCACGAAAGACACTTTGTTTGACTTGGCCTCGCTGACAAAGGTGACAGCGACATTGCCCGCGCTCCTGCTCTTGATGCAGGAGGGGCTGCTCGCCCCCGATGACCGGATCGGCGCATTTTTTCCGGATTGTCCGCCCGATAAAGCCGCGATCACGATCGGGCAGTTGCTCGCGCACACGTCCGGACTGCCGGCAGATTTAGAGACGCGCAGGCGGGATAGCGAGATCGTGCTGCCTGAGCTGTTGTATCGGCAGCAGTTGCTGCAAAAGCCGGGCGAGCGAGTCGTCTACAGCGATCTGGGCATGATCTGGCTCGGCCTGCTCATCGAGCGAGTGGCAGGACAGCCGCTGGATGCGTTTGTCGCACAGCGGGTTTTTGCCCCATTGGGGATGGCGCACACTTGCTACTGTCCTGACGGGAAATGTTTTCTGAATATTGCAAAAACAGAATATTGCTCGCTCACAAGCGCGTACATCTGTGGGGAAGTCCATGACGAAAAAGCGTTTGCCATGGGCGGAGTCGCGGGGCACGCCGGGCTGTTTGCGACTGCGGACGACTTGTGCCTGTACGCGCAAAGCTGGCTGTACAACGAACCGCCCTTGCTTGCGGAGCATTGGCGCGAGCTGGCGGTGCGCAACCACGCCGGGCAAGCGGGCGAAAGCCGCGGTTTCGGCTGGGAGCTGAACCAGGCAGGAACTACGCTCAGTTGCGGCGATCATTTTCATCCCGCGAGCTACGGACATACGGGGTTCACCGGGACCAGCATCTGGATCGACCCGGTCCGGGAGCTTGCCGTCATTTTTCTCACCAATGCCGTTCACCTCGGGCGCAATCATCAGCTTCGGCAATTGCGGCCCATCCTGCACAACGCTGTCACGACCGCGCTGCAAACGGTCTGACTGATAAAGCGAGAGCACGTGTATGATCGCTTCGAAGAAAAAGGGGGAGGGTTCTGGATGAAGCATTTCCGTTTTCGAAGGGCGGCGTCTGTCTTTTTGGTAACAGCCATGGCACTGGTCGGCTGCAGTTCAGGTGGAGGGGAGCAAACCGCGCCGGGCACCCAGCCTGGTGGCAATGAGGGTGGCGGACAGCAGGTGACGCTGTCCATGCACAGTTGGCGGGTCGAGGACACAGAGGGCTACAAGGCGATTATCCAAGCGTTTGAGGCCGAGAACCCGAACATCAAGATCGAGTTCAAGCCGTTCAAGGCAACCGAGTACAATACCATCCTCAACACCGCGCTGCAAAGCGACAGCGGACCGGACATCCTGCAACTGCGTCCGTATGCCCCGGGTATTTCCCTGGCGGAAGCAGGCTATCTGGAGTCGCTGGACAATGTGCCAGGCATCTCCTCCTTCCCCAAAGACGTCCTCGCAGCGGCGACAGGCAAAGACGGCAAAGTCTACGGCGTTCCGCTCTCCTTAAATTCCACGCAGTTTTACTACAACAAGAAAATTTTCGAGCAAAACGGCCTGACAGAGCCAAAGAGCTGGGACGAATTGATAGCGACAGCCAAGGCGTTGAAGGAAAAAGGCATCACGCCGATTTCGTTTGGCGCGAAGGAAGGCTGGCTGCTTTCGTTGAGCCACGGCGTGATCGCTCCGGCGAGCTACAGCGGCGGCGACTATCTCGACAAGCTGCTCAAAGGCGAAAGCAATCTGCAAAGTTCCGAGTTTCTCCAATCGGTTACACGCATGCAGGAACTGATTCCTTATTTCCCGGAAAATTATGTGGGGCTCGAATTGAACGACATGCGCACCTTGTTCGCGACGGAAAAGGCGGCGATGTTCATCAACGGCAGCTTTGAGCTGGAAGGGCTGAAAAAGCTGAACCCCGATTTGCAGCTAGATTTTTTCCCGATGCCGACCAACAACGGGCAGTCTGTCCTGACGACATGGGTGGATGGTTCGTATGCCGTCAACGCCAAGTCGAAACATAAGCAGGAAGCGTTGAAATTCATGGAGTTTATGGCGACCAAAAAGTTCGGCGAGCTGTTCGCCAACCAGTTCAAGCGTATCAGCGCAGTGCCGGGAGTGTCGACAGACGATCCGCTCGTAAACAAAATGGCGGAGCTGTCGCAAACAAGCTCGACGCCTTACCTGATGGTCGTGCACTTCGCCGAAGGACAGCCGACAACGAAGCAAACGCTGGAAAACGCCCTGCAAGGCATGTACTTGGGCAAGCTCACGCCCGAACAGGTCGCGGGGGAAGTACAGAAGTCCGCCGCCACCTGGTTCCCTCCGTTTAAAAAGTAGGCAGTGATGATCGTTGGCGGGAGCGGATGAACCGTAGCCCTCCCGTCCGCGAAAGCCAAAAGGGGGTGGAGATCATCGGCACGAGGAACAGGCATACGATTCGACCGAAGGGGCGGGCGCGCTGGCTGATCCACCTGTTTCCCTTGCCCGCCTTGATTGTGTACACGCTGTTTGTCCTGTACCCGATTCTTAGCGCTTTTTTGTACAGCTTGTACGACTGGCAGGGCATCAAGCGGGGAGTGTTTGTCGGGCTGAAAAATTTTGTCACGCTGTTTACGGTGGAGCCGTTCAACGAGATGTTCTGGAACGCCTTCGGGCACAACGTCTCCTACTTTGTCATCGAAATGATCGTGCAAAACGGGATTGCGTTCGGCCTCGCTTTTCTCATCTACCGCAAAATTCGCGGCTCGGCCTTTTTGAAAATCGCTTACTTCATGCCGCGGCTGCTGTCTGTGATTGTGATTGGTTTTTTATGGAAATTAATCCTCAATCCGAATTACGGAGCGCTGAACACGCTGTTGGCCGAGGTAGGACTGCAGGAGTGGGCCAGACCGTGGCTGGGCGATCCGGATACGGCGCTGATTGCGATTATTTTGATTAACTGCTGGTTTGGCATCGGCTTTGCCATGCTGATCTTTTTGGCCGGATTGCAGGCGATTCCGGAAGAGCTGATCGAGGCAGCCAGGCTGGACGGGGCGCGGGGCTTGCGGTTGTTGTGGAAAATCATCCTGCCGCTGTGCATGCCGGCGATTACGATCATGACGATCTTCACCTTTATCCAGGCGTTCGAAGCGTTTGAGCTGGTGTACGCGATGCAAGGCTCGATGGGCGAGCCGTTTCGCTCGACGGATACGCTCGCGGTCTACTTTTATCGCATGGCGTTTTCCAGTGCGGGCGGCGCGGGAGACTTGGCTGTCGGGCTCGGCTCCGCATTGGCTGTCGTGCTGTTTTTCATCGTCGCATCCGTGTCGGCTGTCTCGCTGTACTTGATGCGCAAGCGCGAAGTCCAGCATTGAGCGATGAAGCGGACCCGCGAGCAGGCTGGGGCTGAACCGGAACGGGAAGGGGGGATGCAGGTGAAAACGAGCGTAGCGGGCAGGGCGGTTTCGTATGTGGCCGCGTATATGTTTGCATTGGTGTCGCTCTATCCAATCGTGTTAATGATTCTTTCCTCGTTTAAAACGAACAGGGAGATTTTCGCCAGTCCGTTGTCGCTGCCGCAGTCGTTTGGCTTTGCGACGTACCGGAAGCTGTGGGAAGCGGTGCCGTTTGCCGACTTTTTGCTGAACAGCGTATTGGTCAGCGGGATGTCGGTGTTGATGATTACGGTCTTTTCCGCGATGGCTGCCTTTTACTTGTCGCGCTTTTCGTATCGCTGGACAGGGGCGCTGTACTTCTTTTTCATCATCGGGCTGATGATTCCGATCAAGCTGGGGATTGTGCCTTTGTTTTTGCTGATGAAAAATTTCGGGCTGCTCAATTCGCTCTGGTCGCTGATCCTGATCTACACGGCGAGCGGGATTCCGATCTCGGTGTTTATTTTGACGGGGTTTTTCCGCACGCTTCCTGTAGAGCTGGAGGAGGCGGCGCGGATTGATGGCTGCAGCCACTTTCAGGTGTTTTGGCGCGTGCTCTTGCCGCTGATCCGGCCCGCGCTCGCGACGGTTGTCATCATCAACTTCATTCACGCCTGGAACGACTTCTTTTTCCCGCTGATCTTCATTCAGGAAGACGCGCTGAAGACGATTCCGGTGGGGATGATGGTGTTGTTCGGGGAGTACGAAACAGATTGGAGCCTGCTTTTTGCCGGGCTGACGTTGTCTGCGCTGCCAATGATCGTCGTGTTTTTGCTGGCGTCCAGACAGTTCATGGAGGGGTTGACCGCAGGTGCAGTTAAATGACGGGAAAAAATGGTTTATCGGGATAGATGGAGGGGGGACGAAGACAAAAGCCGCCATCTGCGACGAGCAAGGGCAAGTGTGGGCGATCGTGGCAGGGGAGTCATCCAATCCGCTGTCGCGGCCGTGGACACAGGTGGAGGCGACGCTGCAACAGCTCGTTGCGACTGCGTGCGAGCAGGCGGGAGCGAGAGCGGAAGAGGTGGCGGGGCTGTTCATCGGTCTGGGCGGCGCTGATCGCCCGGCGATTCGGGAAAAGCTGCACGCTTCGTTTGCAGAGGTGTGGCAGGAGCGGCTGCGCGTGGACAACGATGCGGTTCCTGCGCTCTACTCCGGGACGTGGGGGCAGCCGGGGATTGTGCTCATCTCCGGTACAGGCTCGATTGCGTGTGCGCTGACAAGCGGAGGGGCGAGGCACCGCGTAGGCGGTTGGGGCTATTTGCTTGGCGATGAAGGCAGCGGCTACGATCTCGGAAAAAAGGCGGCCATGGCGGTTTTGCGCGCATATGACGGTCGCGGCGAGCCGACTGCCTTGACCGGGCTGTTTCTTGCCCATTACCAGGTGGCAAGCCCGGAAGAGCTGATCGGCGTGATCTACGGGGCCAGCAATCCGCGCATGCGCCTGGCCGGGGCGAGTGAGCTGGTGGAGCAGGCGGCACGGCAGCAAGACAGCCTCGCGTGCAGACTGATTGCAGAAGCGGCGGACGATCTGCTCGAGTTGGCGCAGGCATGCCTGGAAAAGACGCAGGAAGCACTGCCTGTCGTGCTCGCGGGAGGGCTGTTTGCCACCGACACGCTGGTCAGACAGCGAGTGATGGATAAAGCTTCGTTTTCGACGGTCATCCCGGACGTGCCGCCTGTGATCGGTTCTCTGGCAGCGGCGATCACGGGCACAGGCCACCGCCTGGACGAAAAAGCGGCAGAGAAGTTGCGAAAAAGCGGTACAGCCTTGGAAAAGAGGTGAAGCCCAGCATGGACGAAAACCTGCACCAGCTTCAGACGGAAATGCGCAATCCGGCCAGCGAGCGGCTGGATCAGATGACGGCGCTGGAAATCGTCACGCTGATGAACGAGGAAGATCACAAGGTAGCGGTCGCCATCAAGCGGGTGCTGCCGCAAGTCGCCGAAGCTGTCGAGCAGATCGTGCAGGCGCTGTCGGGCGGCGGACGGCTGTTTTACTTCGGAGCCGGTACGAGCGGGCGGCTTGGGGTGCTGGACGCCGCTGAATGCCCGCCGACTTTTGGCACGGATGCTTCCGTCGTGCGCGGAATCATTGCCGGCGGAGCGCAAGCGATGACAGAAGCCATCGAAGGGGCCGAAGACTCGCACGAGCTGGGGCGGCAGGATGTGCGTGAGGCGGGAGTCGGGCAGGGCGATGTCGTCGTGGGGATCGCGGCCAGCGGGCGGACGCCTTATGTGCTGGGAGCGCTGGAAGAGGCGAGGGCGCGGCAGGCTGCAACGATAGCGCTTTCCTGCAATCCCGACCCGGACAGCAGCAAAAGCGCCGACATCGCGATCAACATCGAAGTCGGTCCGGAGGTCGTCACCGGCTCTACCCGGCTCAAGGCAGGCAGCGCGACGAAGATGGTGCTGAACATGCTGACGACTGCGAGCATGGTGCAGCTTGGCAAAGTGTACGGGAATTTGATGGTGAACGTGCAGGCGACGAACCAGAAGTTGCGGGAGCGCGCGAAGCATATTGTCATGCAAGTGACGGGAGCGTCGTACGAGGAAGCGGCCCGATTGCTCGGGGAAGCGGCAGGCGATGTGCGAGTGGCGATCGTCATGCAAAAGACAGGCTTGGCGGCAAAGGAGGCGGCAGAGCGGCTGGCGCGTGCAGGCAATAAGGTCAGGGCCGCGATTGAGCACGGGTAAGAATGCTCCCCTCTATCCTATAAAAGAAGATTTATATACATTTCACAAACCCAGGGGATGGAAACGGCAAAAAGAATAGGGTAAAATTGGGTATGAATAGCATTTGAGAACGGTTAAGGCTATTTCCGCTAGGCGGATTAGCCGTTTTCTCGTCCCAGGAGGGGAAGGGCACAATGAAAGGCCTGTTGGATAATGAGTGCAGGAGCAGTCTTCTCTATCGCTCCTTCTTCGAGCAAATGGTGCAAGCGGCTTTTTGGCTGGATCAATCAGGAGGCGTTTGCAGAGGCAATCCCGCCTGCGAAGCGCTGACAGGCTACGCAGCAGAAGAGTGGGAGGGCTACCCGTTTTGGAAGCTTGCCATCGCGGAGGAGCAGGAGACAGTGCGCCGTCAGACGCAATGCGCAGTAAACGGGGAGCCGATGCCATTTTGCACGGTTTTCGCTCACAAGGCTGGTCCGCCGGTACCTGTCCATATTACGTATGGCGCATTTTTGGCAGAAGGTGCCACGATTGGCTATTACGCGATGGTGCAAAAGCTGTCGCAAGCCGTGGCCGACAGCAGGGAGGCCCAATCGTGCAAGGTGCTGGATCTCTCGCTGGAGGCGGCCTTTATCTACGAAAAAGGAGAGCTGAAGTACGTCAACCAATCCGGAATCAGGCTCATGGGAGCACGAGGGTACGAGGAGCTTTTGCCCTATCCGTTCACTTCCTTTTTCCACCCGCGCGACATGCCTTTGATTCACGAGCTGCAAAAGCGGCTGGAGCGGGGAGAGACGACCTCGCCGATTGAGGTGGAGCTGATTCGCCTGGACGGCACGCGAACGGATGTGGAGGTTTGCGGCACATCTGTGGTCATTCAGGACAAGCTACGCCATTACATATTGATACGCGATATGACAGAGCGCAAAAGGGTGCATGAATTTTTGCAAAACTCGGAAAAACTGGCGCTGGTGGGACAGTTGGCGGCGGGGATTGCCCATGAGATACGCAATCCGCTGACTTCGTTGAAAGGCTTTATCCAACTGATGCAAAAGGACGGCATGCGCAAGCCGGAGTACTTTTCCATCATGAGCTCGGAGCTGGCGCGGATCGAGATGATCGTCAGCGAGCTGTTGGTGCTGGCGAAGCCGCACGCGTCTGCCTTTGAGGTGCACGACTTGACCAATCTCATCACCCATGTGGTAACGTTATTGGAAACAGAGGCGATTTTGCAAAAAGTGACGATCCAGGTCGCGTTTGAATCGCCGTTGCCTATGGTTCACTGCGATGAAAACCAGTTGAAGCAAGCGTTCATCAACTTTTTGAAAAACGGTATCGAGGCTACATCAGGCAGTGGGGAAATCGTCATCCGGCTATGGTGCGAGGGCGACAAGGTGGTCATCCGCTTTGAGGACAATGGGGTAGGCATCCCGGCGGAGCAGCTTGCCCGGCTGGGAGAGGCTTTCTTCACCACGAAGGAGACGGGAACCGGCCTCGGCCTGATGGTCAGCCGCAGAATCATCGAAAACCATCGAGGAACATTACGGCTGATGAGCACTCCAGGAATCGGAACGACAGTGGAGGTATGTTTGCCCGTCATCAGCTAGAGCGGGGCGAATGGCGAAGGGGAGGACATGCAGATGGCTGAGTGGAAAAACAAAAACACAGTGCTGACAGCGGGATTTGCCCAAATCCCCAAAGGGACGACGCTGTACGAGGTGTCGACGATGGTGGGCTGTGTGCTCATCATTGATGCCGATGACGGCGTCATATGCGATGCCAGTTTTACCTTTGTGATGGACAAGACGAGCGAGTTTCTGGTCAGTCTGCTCGTGGGCAAGTCAGTGGCAGGGGGGATGCAGGAGATTGCGCAGACGATCCAGGAGCGTTTTCTCGCCCCCGGACAGGGAGCTGTTTTGCAGGCCATTCGTGCGGCTGTCGATCGTTATCACGAGAAAAAAGCGTAAGCCTACCCAATAGCCGGAGGGTTGTACATGCATGAAAACAACGCCGTAAGAGAAGCGTACGCAAGACATCTGCTGGAGCGTTATAGCGGCTGGCTCAGCCGTGTTGACGCCGTGGATCAGGAAGAGATCGAGGCGGTAGCCCGCGAGATTGACGAGGTGTTGGCAACAGAAGACGGGATGCGGCACAAGGAGCTGCTGAAAAAAATCAGCGAGTTGCGGGACAAGGTATCCGAAATGATGTGGATGTCGGAGCACATGAAAATTTTGCACGACTTGAGCCATATTTTTGCGAAGACGTTTGAGGAAGACAAGATTTTGTGGAAGGCTTTTGAGCTGGTCTCCCGCGTGATGCGCGCCGACGCCTTTTTCATCGCGTTTTTTGACGAGGGCGACAGCGAGATCAGAATCCCGATCAGCATCGACAACGGCATCAACTACGGGCCGATTACGGTTCCGTACGGCCAGGCGATGATCTCCAAGGTGATTGAGACCCGGCAAACGATCCACATTCGGACGATGAAGGACGAGCCGAGCGAGCCGGAAATGATTCGCTGGGGCAGCCCGGAGATCGACACGAACACCTGTATTTTTGTGCCGCTGATGCTGGGGAATCAGATCAAAGGCGTCATTTCGGCACAGTCCTATCGCGAGTTTGCCTACAAAAAGGAGCACGAGGAGCTTTTGAAGATCATCGGCTTCCAGGTGGCGAGCGCGATCGAGACGGCGCGTCTGTACGAGCGGATGTACCAGATGTCTTTTCAGGATGAACTGACGGGACTTGCCAACTACCGGGCGTTCCACCGCGATCTGGAAAAGCTGCTGGGAGAAGAAAGCTCCCCGGTGGCGTTGATTATGCTCGATTCGGACAGTTTGAAACTGGTGAACGACCATTTCGGACATCACGCGGGAGATGAGCTGATTAGAAGAATCGCCGAGGCGATGAAAGCCGTGGCAGGGCGAGAAAATACGGCCTACCGCTATGCGGGGGACGAGTTCATGCTGCTCTGCCCGAAGGCGACGATGAAGGAAGCGGAGGAAAAGGTGCGGGCGATCCGCGACTTTTTGCGCATGCACCCATTATTGCAGGACAATTGCTGCATCCCGATCGCGGTCAGCGTCGGCATCGCGCGTTTTCCCGACGACAGCGACACGGCAGACGGCTTGAAGCGGGCAGCAGACGAGGCGCTGTACCGCTCCAAGCGCAGAGGGAAAAATTGTACGACCGTGTATGCGACAGGCTAGTGTCTAGTTTCGACTGTGACTTTTGGCTGCCGCAGAGCAAACAGGAAAGTCAACAGCGGCGAAATCCACAGGTAGATTACATACGGCAAGTAGTCGATTGTCGCCACGTGCAACGTTGAGGTGAAAAAGGCCCCGCTGACGCCCCAAGGAATGAGCGGGTTGACGAGCGTCCCGCAGTCTTCGAGCGTACGGGAAAGCCGTCTGCCTTCGATCCCTTGTTTGACAAAGGCGTCGTGGAACATTTGCCCCGGAAGCAGGATCGACAAGTACTGTTCGCCTGTCAAAAGGTTGACGAGGATGGACGACGAGCCGGCCAGTCCGACCATGCCTGCCGCTTTTTGGATGCGCTGGATCAAGCCTGCAAACAAGGCTTCGAACACACCGCTGTACTGCAAAATACCACCGAGAGACAGGGCGATGAGAATGAGGGCAAGTGACCAGGTCATGGACAACAGCCCGCCCCTGTTCACGATAGAAGCAACGGCTTCGTTGGCGATTTCGCTGGCGAAGCCGTTTTGCATGACGTTCATCCATTCGACCGGGGAGTGAACGCCTTGCACGAGAGCAGCAGTCGCGACTCCGCTCAAGATCCCGAAGACGAGGGTCGGCAAAATCGGCTTGCGCAAGGCAGAACAGACGAGCACGACGGCAGCAGGCAAAAGCGTCGTGATTCCCAGGGAAAAATGCTGCGCAAGCACCGTCTGGATTTCCTGGATCGCCTCCAGGCTTACGTCAGCGGACTGTCCCTGAACGGCGAAGAAAATCGCCGTAATCAGCAGGCCGGGAATCGCGGTGTGCGACATGAATTTGATGTGATTCATCAAAGAGACGTTGGCAATCGCAGCCGCAAAGTTGGTCGTGTCTGACAGCGGGGACATTTTATCCCCGAAGCAGGCGCCGCAAATAATCGCCCCGGCTGTCATTAGCGGGTCGAGCCCGAGTGCGGTCGAGACGCCCATCATCGCTACGCCGATCGTGCTGATCGTCGTAAACGTGCTGCCGGTGACGCTCGAGACGATCACGGTCAAAAAGAGGGCGCTGATCGTAAAGTACTCCGGCGAGATCAGCGAGATGCCAAGGTGCAAGATCATCGGAACCGTTCCGCTCATCATCCAGACCCCGATCAACACCCCGATCAGACAGAGGATCAGCATCGGGGCGATGGCGGTCTGGATGCCTTTGACCAGCCCTTCTTCCATCCGCTTCCACGGCACCCCGAACAGCCGCAGGAGCGGGGCCGCCGCAATCGTGGCGGCAAAAAGCGGCATGTGTGGCTCTACTTTGCCCCAGAACAAGGCAGGAAACAGGATGCCGAAGATCGCCAAAAGCACCCAAATACTTTGCGAAAATGAAATAGATTTGTTCATGATGGCAACTCCTTGCAAAATCAGGCTAACGCGAGCGAGCAGCAAGCAAAGAGACGTGGGCTTTCATGCTTTCGCGCTTTTTGGCTTTGTTGCTTTTTCGCTTTTGTGCGTTCCAGTGATAGGCGTACTTTATCCTGAATGGTTTGATTCGTCAACGTGTTCGCTTGTATTCGGAATCGCAAAATAATACGGAGTAGTAGCACATTTTCGTCCGCTATACGTTTGACTGGCATATCAGCCGATAAAAATTACTTATTTAAAATTATTATAAAAAGATATTGACTTTTACTTGATATCTAGTAAAATGAGAACTGTTCCTAGTTAATAATAATTATAAATTGAGAGAAAGAAAGGGGGAGCCATTCATGTACGATGTAATCATAATCGGCGGCGGCCCGGCTGGTACATCCGCTGCGATATATACAGCCAGGGGGAATCTGAAAACGCTGGTGATCGATAAGGCGCCAGGCTCAGGTGCGCTTGCCCTGACACATAAAATCGCCAACTACCCTGGCGTGGAAGGCGAACTGACGGGAAAAGAACTGCTCGACAAAATGCGCAGGCAGGCGGAGAGCTTCGGTGCCGAGTTTATCCAGACGACGATTTCAGCCGTCGATGTCGAGGACGAAGTCAAAAGCATTTTTACCGCGCACGGCACGTTTGAAGCAAAAGCGGTCATCGTGGCGACTGGCTCAAAAGGGCGCAACCGCATGCTGCCAGGAGAGGAAGCTCTGCTCGGACGCGGCGTCAGCACATGTGCGACGTGCGACGGAGCGTTTTATGAAGGCAAGCATGTCGCCGTGATTGGCGATACGGAGGAAGCGCTGGAGGAAGCCCATGCGCTGACCAAGTTTGCGGGCAAAATTACGTTTTTGGTGCCGCGCGCCGATCTGCAAGGCGTGGAGGAGGTGCCGGAGCTGCCGAAAACAGACATCCTGTACCGCACCCGCCCACTGGAGATCGTCGGCACGAATACAGTAGAAGGTTTGCGCATCCGCAATGCGGCAGGCGACGAGGAAGTGCTTTCCGTAGACGGCGTGTTCGTCTTCCTGTCCGGCAGCAAGCCGGGGACGGATTTTCTCGACGGCCAGGTTCCGCTCGATGACGAGGGCTTCATGATCCTCGACGAATACATGCAGTCTTCTGTTCCAGGCGTGTTCGGAGCCGGAGAGGTGCGCAAAACCCCGGTCAAGCAAGCCGTCGTGGCAGCGGCAGACGGTGCGATTGCGGCGATGGCCGTGGACAAGTACATTCACAAACGTTCCAAAGTGGTTCCCCAATACAAATAATTCCCCCAACATAAAAGGAGAGATGGATACATGGTACAAGCAATCGTTTATTCCAGCACAAACTGCGGCTTCTGCAAGCAACTGAAAACGTATTTGACGGAACAAAACATTTCTTTTGAAGAGCGCAACATCGACGAAAAGGAAGAATTTGCGCAAGAGCTGAGCCGCCTCGGCGTGATGTCGGTACCATTGACCGTCATCGGCGAAAAGAAAATTTTGGGCTTCAACCCGAACCGCATCAAAAAAGTACTGGCTTCCCTGGAAGAAACGGCACAGTAACCTGTCGCCTCGGCAGCAGCCCGTTTTGTCACTGACCAAATCCAAGACACCGCAAAAGGAGCGATTACGTATGACCACCCAACAACAAACTGTACAGCTTCAAGTAGGAAAACCGGCACCGGACTTCAACATGCTCACAACCAAAAACATGGAGACGTTGAACGAGCGCGTGACGCTCGCTGACTACAAAGGCAAATGGCTGATCCTGTTCTTCTGGCCGTTCGACTTCACCTTCGTGTGCCCGACGGAAGTGACTTCCTTCAGCGACAACATGGACGAATTTGAAGATCTCGATTGCGAAGTGCTGGGCGTGTCCACCGACAGCGTGCACACACACCGCGCCTGGATCAAAACGCCGCGCGACCAGAACGGCATTGGCGAAGTCAACTTCCCGCTGGCAAGCGACTTCACAAAAGAAACCGCCCGCGCTTACGGCGTCCTCGACGAAGTAACCGGCGCAGCCCATCGCGGCCTGTTCATCATCGACCCGGACGGCATCCTGCGCTACCAGGTCGTAACAGACATGAACGTGGGCCGCAGCGTAGACGAAACACTCCGCGTCCTGCAAGCTCTCCAGGCAGGCGGCCTGTGCCCTGCAAACTGGAAGCCAGGAATGAAAACTTTGTAATCTCATTGAACACAATTTCATCAACGAGCAAGAGGGGAAAAGGCAATCCCGCCGTCTCATGGAGGCGGGGGATTGTCTTTTTTGTTTATGGTAAAAAAATCGGAGCCCCGCGCCTTGAGTCCGACCGAGGCGCTTTTCCTTTTAAAAAACCCGGACACTCGTGATAGAGCCACAGTCCCGCTTCACGCAGCATCCGGGCCATTCTCCGTCCCGAAACCGCTTTTCCATCCAATTTCCTGTATTTTTTGTGTAAAGAAAAAACGATATTGGCAAATTTGTGCGATTTCCAAATAGTAGCAACCTACCATTTTTCAGGGCATTCGCAAAATGAAAGCTTCAAGCACATGTACCTAATTGTCAAAAAATGATGGGCCGGGTGGAGGGGCGGGTTGCAGGACTTCGCACCAAAATATGTAGGACGATGGGGGCGAATCTGCCTCTCCATTACAGTTTCATGACAAAACCGTAAAACAGACATTAGTGAATTTCGTCTATGGGAACGGTTTGCCCCCTATGTTTACAATGACAGTGACGTTTGGGCGAGAGAAAGCCGGTAACCGCCCGCTGACGTAGAAGCCGCGCGTCGGCATCGTTTTTCTGAATCTGTGAGAAACGTCTCGACGTGCGAAAACACCTCGGCGCTTTTCATAAAAGGAGCATAAAAGGAGATGTGACCGCCTGCGGTCGACAAAACGGCCTTGGCCGTTTCCGTTGAAAAGAAAGCTCGCGGTAACATATCGGAGGTTGACGGGAATTGGAACCAAAAAAGAATAGACACTGGCGTTGGGCGAGCCTCACTGCCTTGATGCTGGCAGGGGCAAGCGCCATCTGGTGGTTTTGGGACGCGGACCGGGTCGAGAGCATGGAGACGACGGCTGGCGTTCAGATGAAATTTCGGACGTCAGGCGAGCAGATCGAAGTGTTCCGCGATGAGAAATGGCAGCCGTTCTTTGTCAAAGGCGTCAATCTGGGCGCGTCGCTGCCGGGTCATTTTCCTGGCGAGCTGCCTATTACCAAAGACGATTACTTGCGCTGGTTCGCCATGATCGACGAGATGGGAGCGAACGTCATCCGCGTATATACCATTCATCCTCCTGTCTTTTACGAGGCGCTTGTGGAATACAACCGCCATAAAGAAGGAGATCCGCTCTACTTGATGCAAGGCATCTGGAGCCCGGAGGAACTTTTGATCGAAAAGAAAGATGCGTACTTGCCCGAGATTCGCGAACAGTTTCGGGCAGAGATCAAAGACGCAGTCGGCGCTGTGTACGGGGAAGTCACTTTGCCTGAAAAATCAGGAAAAGCGAGCGGTACATACCGCGCCAATGCGGGCAAGTACTTGATCGGCTGGCATACAGGCACCGAGTGGGACCCTGTGATGGTGCAAAACACCAACCGCCTGCACCAAAAGCTGCCGCCGTATCAGGGCAAGCATTTCCAGGCGACGGCAGAGGCGACCGCCTTTGAGACGTGGCTCGCGGAAATGGTCGACACCGTCGCAACGGAAGAGAGCAAGTACGGCTGGCAGCACCCGATGACGTTTACCAATTGGGTGACTACCGATCCGCTGTCCCATCCGGGCGAACCGCTGTATCACGAGGATCTCGTCAGTGTCGATCCGACCCATATCCAGCCGAAAAACTGGGAGGCAGGCTACTTCGCTTCCTATCACGTGTATCCGTACTACCCGGATTTGTTCCGCTACGATCCGGCCTTGCAGCAGGTGAAAAATGACGACGGGCAGGTCGATTCGTACAAAGCGTACTTGCGGCTTTTGAAGGAGCATCACAAAAACATGCCGATCATGGTGACGGAGTTTGGCGTTCCGGCATCCATCGGAGTCGCCCACTTCGGCAATCTCGGACGCAATCAGGGCGGGCATTCCGAGCGGCAGCAGGGAGAGATCGACGCAGCGCTGTTGCGCGAGATTCACCAGGAGGGCTACGCGGGCGGCATCCTGTTCGTCTGGCAGGACGAATGGTTCAAAAAAACGTGGAACACGATGCGCTTCGAGCTTCCCGAAGACCGCCGCTCCTTCTGGATCAACGTGCTGACGAACGAGTCGCTGTTTGGCGTACTGGGGATGTACCCGAACAAAGAAGGCGTGCTCGCGATCGACGGCGACCGCGCCGACTGGGATCAGCTCAAGCCGGAGGAAAAACAGCGCCTCGACATCCGCGTCCCCGGCATCGACGAAATCTGGATGACGCACGACGAAGGTTACGTGTACGTGCTCGCCAAGCTTGCGCATGCGTTTGACCCGGAAAAAGAAAAGCTCTACCTGGGCGTGGACACGACTCCGGGCGGCAACAAACACGCGGCACAGTTGCCCGGCCTTACGCTCGACGAAGGGCTGGAGACGCTGATCGAGCTGGGAAAACCGGAGGAAAGCCAAATCCAGATTGCGGCCAACTACGATTTTCACACGCGCCTCTACGGCAAACGGTACGGGATGCTTGAAGTGAAAGCAGAGGAGCAGCAGGACGACTCCGGCATTTTCAAGCCGTGGAAGCTTGCGGTTGGATTGGAAATGGAGCCGCCGGACAGCAAAAAATACTACCCGCTGGAAGAGGTCGTGGTTGGCAGGCTGCCAAGAGGAACGACGGATGCTGCAGACCCGCAGTACGACTCGCGCACAGCCTGGCAGGCAAAAGGCGATGTGGTCGAGCTGAGAGTGCCGTGGATGCTGCTTGGCTTTACCGACCCGAGCTCGCTTACGGTGATGAGCTACCAGGATGAAGGCAAGAACTTTGCGACGAACACGACAAAAGGGATTCGCCTGCTGCCGGTTCTCGCAGACCGCGCGACGAAAAGCATCGTCGGCAAAACTGAATGGCCTTCTCCTTATCCGGTGACACAGCTTCCGCTCTATTCGTGGCCAGCCTGGGAGCAGGTCGGCTATCACGAGCGGAAGAAACAGAGCTATGCCATCATCCAGCAAGCATTCAAAGAGATAGTTGCCCCTGTGGCAGACAAAGACAAAGCGCAACCGTAAAAGGTTGGATAGGAGAGTGGCAAACGTGCAAACACCATTGGCGATGGCAATTGTCTTCGTGTACGCACTATGCGGGTTGACCGTACTGGGCTTGCTTGCGTTGTTCGCACTGAAGCTGCGGAACATATCGGCAGAAAAACAGGCGCGGCGCTGCCAGGAAAAATACCGCGACTACTTCGTCTACTTGCAGGCCTATAGCGAAGAGGAAGAACGCCTGAAAGTGCCTTATGGCGACCCGACGCAAAAAGAAAAGCAACTGATCCAGAAAAAGCTGTTTGAGCTGTTGGAGCGCTTTACTGGCGTCCACCGGGAAAAGCTGATCCGGCTGTGCGAAGATATGGGGCTGGTCGCCCTCGATCTCGAACGGCTGAAAAGCGGCTGGAAATGGACGCGAGTCGACGCCGCCTACAACCTGGGAGTCATGCGCTCCCGGCAGGCCGCACCGGATTTGCTCGCTCTTTTGCAAAAGAGTAGCGCCAATGATCCGAGCCTGTTCATCGTTGCCCGGGCGATTGCCAAATGCGCCCGAGACAACGGTGATCTGCGGCAGATGGCAGAGTTCGTCGTCCGGGCGAAGAAAAACGTCCACCAGCTCATCGTCGACATGATTAGCGACTCCCAACTGGATACCGATTCGCTGTTTACCGAGTTTATCCGCGACAAAGACCCGGAGCTGGTCAAAATCGGACTGATCGGCTTCTCAGTGCACGCGCAGACTGGCCTGGAGCCGGCTTTGCCCAAGCTGGTCATGTCGCCGGACAAAGAAGTGCGCATCAAGGCCGTGAAGCTCATGTGCCGCGACGTCAGGTATTTAAGCGAACAGACGGTCAAAGATTTCCTGAACCACAAAGACTGGGAAATACGCGCACTGATCGCCAAAGCAATCGGGGCCTTGCAACTGGCCGCCTACATTCCCGCGCTGAAAAAAGCGGTCGGGGACAGCAACTGGTGGGTGCGCCATCACAGTGCGCGCAGTCTGGCACAGATGCACACAGAAGGCTTTGCGGCGCTGTGCGAGATTTTGCGGGAAGAGCGCTTCGGCCACAAAGTCGACATGGCGCACCAAATTATTTTGGAGGAGCTGGAAAAAGAAAAGCTTCGTCTGGAGCAAGAAAGCAGCACAGAACAGCAACTGGCGTACAACGAAAAGCTGCATCTGTACCGCAAGTCGTACAAAAAAACGATCTCTACGGTTCAGGTGATGGAAGGCTAGAAGAAAGGAGGCCAGCATGAGAGAGTTTCTGCTCTATTACGGAATGTTTGCGATGTACTACGTCATCGCGATCAATTCCTTGTACTTCATCATCATGATGTTTTCGTTCAAGAGCATCATGGGGATTCTGAAAAACTCCATTTACTCGCGGTTCCAGGCATTGTCCGGCTCGGAGCATGTACCGCCGATCTCGATTCTGGTCCCGGCGTACAACGAAGAGCTGACGATCATCGAAAACGTCCGGTCACTGCTCGCCTTAAACTACCCGCGCTACGAAGTGATCGTCGTCAATGACGGATCGAAGGACGATACGTTGCAGGTGCTCATCGAGGAGTTTTCGCTGAAAATCTCCCAGCACATGCCTGTCCAGCCGCTGCTGCAAACCTCGCGTGTACGGGGAATCTATCACAATCCGGCGTTCCCCAATCTGTATTTGATCGACAAAGAAAACGGAGGAAAAGCCGATTCGCTGAACGCGGGCATCAACCTGTCGCACTACCCGCTGATCGCTTCCATTGACGCCGATTCCTTGCTGGAAAAAGACGCACTCATCCGCATCGCCAAGGTGTACATGGAAAATCCCGAGGAAACCGTGGCGATCGGGGGCGACATCCGGATCGCCAATGGCTGCAAGATCGAAAACGGCGTCGTCAAAGACATTCGTTTGCCAGACAAGTTTTTGCCGATGATGCAATCGGTCGAATACTTGAAGGCGTTTCTCGGAGGGCGGATCGGCTGGAGCGCGATCAACGGCTTGATTATCGTCTCGGGTGCGTTCGGCGTGTTCCGCAAAGACTACGTCGTCAAGGTCGGCGGCTATCGCGAGGGGTATCCCGGCGAGGACATGAACATCATTATCAAACTGCACAAATACATGCTGGAAAACAACTTGCCGTACCGGGTGGCGTTTTGCCCGGATGCCGTTTGCTGGACGCAAGCGCCGGACTCGCTGAAGATTCTCGGCAGCCAGCGCCGCAGATGGGGACGCGGCAACCTGAAAAACATGATCGAATACGGCAAGCACATGGTCTTTCGCCCGAAATACAAGCTGTTCGGGATGCTGACTTTGCCCTTCAACATTTTGTTTGAAACGTTGAATCCGTATTTCCGCATCACGGGTCTGCTCGCGCTCATCGGTTATACGATGCTGGACATGACGAACAGCCACGTTCTTTTGATCTACGGTCTGCTCAACGTGCTGTATGGCGTACTGTTGGGGATCGGCTCGATCTTGCTGGAGGAAATCGCGTTTCGGCGATACCCGCGCTTCCGGGACATCGTCAAAATGCTTTTCTATACAATCCTGATGTTTTTTGGCTATCGGCAAATCGGCGTCATCTGGAGATTCCTCGGACATATTGAATATTTGCGCAACAACAACTCGTGGGGAACGATGACCCGGACGAGCTGGCAGTCCAAAAACAACAAAAATATTTCCAGTTTGGAGGCTTGATGATGAGTAATCTCGTACCTGCTTTCTATGAATTGTTAAGCAAGATGGAAGAGAACCGCATGGCGTGCGGGGTTATCCTGGCATCTTGCAAAAACTTTTCCGCAGAGTCGCTGGAATTGGTCAAAAGGGATATGGAAGCGCAACTGGCAGACACCATGACCATGCATTTTGCGCATGACAAAAGCAAAAATATACTCGGCATTTTGCTGGAACAAAAAAAGCTCGCAGACACCCATTTTTACGCGCTGCAAGTCAAAGACTATTTGCTCGGCCGCAAGCTTTTGACAGGCGGGTTGTTGATCGCCAGCTTTCCGGAAAGCTCTCGTTCCTCGGCGCAAATGCTGATGCGAATGATTCAGGAGATGAAGGACGCAAGCGAGCTGGGAAGCATCAAGGTTTACGAACAGCACGCGGCGAACCGCGAGCAGGAGCCGGCAAGCATTTTGCTCGTCAATCAGGATGAGACGGTCAACGAGTTTTTGCGCATCTATCTACAGCGCAAAGGCTACCAGGTAACCGTCGCTCACGATGGGATGGACGGTATGGAAAAATTCCGCGAAGCCGCCTACGACCTGGTGATTACAGACCTGAACCTGCCTGTCGTCAGCGGCTATCAACTGATGGAGAAAATCAGGCATCTCGGCCAGGAAGCGATGAGCAAAATCATGGTGCTGACAGACAAACGCCTGGAGGAAGATGTGCAAAAATCGTTTGCCCTGGGCGCCTCCGATTACATCACGAAGCCATTTTCGCCAGTCGAGCTGGAAGCCAGAGTCAAACGCTTGATTTCATAGAAATTCATAAAGAGAAAGGGAGAGAAACGAGGATGACAAGATACGAGGAACTCCAGCAACTGCTTGGGCAAAAGACAGCGAAAATCGGGGTGATTGGGCTTGGGTATGTCGGGCTGCCGCTCGCGGTAGAGACGGTGAAGAGCGGGTACACCGTCGTCGGGATCGACCTGCACGCGGGAAAGATTGAGAGCTTGAAAAAAGGAGAGTCGTACGTGCAGGACGTCTCCAACGAAACCTTGCAGGAATGCCTGGCGACGGGGCGCTTTTTCCCGACGACGGACTATCGCGCGATCGAGGAACTGGATGCGATCAGCATTTGCGTTCCGACACCGCTCAGCCCGAACCAGGACCCGGACACGTCCTACATCACGAATGTGGTAGAGCAAATCAAGCAATATATGCGCAAAGGACTGCTCATCACACTGGAGAGCACGACCTATCCGGGAACGACCGAAGAGCTGATCGGGCGCGAGCTGGAAAAGCTCGGCTACGTCACAGGCGTCGACTTTTTCCTCTGCTACTCGCCTGAGCGGGTCGATCCGGGCAACCGCAAGTTCAACACGTACAATACGCCGAAAATCATCGGCGGCACGACGGAGCGTTGCATCGAGCTTGGGACACTTCTCTATGGCAACCTGGTCAAAACAGTCGTTCCGGTTTCCTCGCCAAAAGTGGCGGAGATGTCCAAGCTTTTGGAAAATACGTTCCGCAGCGTCAACATCGCGTTCATGAACGAAATGGCGATGATGTGCGACAGAATGGGCATCAACGTTTGGGAGGTAATCAAGGCCGCATCGACCAAGCCGTTCGGGTTCATGCCGTTTTATCCGGGACCCGGGATCGGTGGGCATTGCATACCGCTCGATCCGATGTATTTGTCGTGGAAAGCGAAAGGCTACCGTTTCCATAGCCAGTTCATCGAGATTGCCCAATCTATCAATGACAACATGCCAGATTACGTGCTGAACAAGACAGCACAGGTGCTCAATATTTACGCGAAAGCGATCAACAGCTCGCGCATTCTCATTTTGGGCATGGCCTACAAGCCGGACGTCGACGACTTGCGCGAATCTCCCGGACTGGAAATTTACGAGCTGTTCAAAAAGAGCGGGGCGCAGGTCGACTACTACGACCCGTATGCGCAAAGCTTCGTGAATAAAAAGGGACAGGTCGTGTCCTCGATTGAAAACGACTACGAGTTGTTCAAGACGTACGATTGCATGGTGCTCATCACCAACCACAAGTGCTTCCACTACCAGGAGCTGGCTGACTTGGGCGTCGCGATTATTGATACGCGCAACGCTTTCGACGGCATCACCAACCCGAACGTCTACCGCATCGGCACATCCGTTGCGATCCAGGAAGAAAAGGAAGTCGTGAGCTTGCTCGCCTAACAGGCGGGCGAGCGCCACACACAAACAAGCACGACCGAAGGAGGAAGGACAAACATGTGCGGAATTATGGGATACATCGGGTACAGACAAGCACAACCCATTTTGATTAACGGACTTCGCAAGCTGGAATACAGAGGCTACGACTCGGCTGGCATCGCGGTCTGCGACGGCAAGTCGATCGCCGTACGCAAGGCAAAAGGCAGAATCGACGCCCTCGTGGAGAAGACGGAAAAGTCCGGGCTTTCCGGCTCCATCGGCATCGGCCACACGCGCTGGGCGACGCACGGGCGGCCATCGGATGAGAACTCTCACCCTCACGTGGACCAGACGCAAAAATTTTCCATCGTGCACAACGGCATTATCGAAAACTACCTGGAAATCAAGCAGGAGCTGATCGAGCAAGGCGTCGCGTTTAGCTCGGAGACCGATACGGAGGTGATCGTCCACCTTTTGTCCCGCGAATACGACGGCGACCTGCTCGCTGCGGTGCGCAAGGTGGCAGGCAAAATCCGCGGGGCGTTTGCCCTTGGCGTCATGTCGGAGTATGAGCCGGACAAGCTGATCGCAGTCCGTATGGCAAGTCCGCTGATTATCGGGGTAGGCGAAAACGAGAACTTCATCGGCTCCGATATTCCCGCCATCCTGGAGCATACGCGCGACGTGTACGTTTTGGAAGACGGCGATCTGGCCGTCTTGACCAGAGATTCGGTGCAGGTCATGAGCCTGGCGACAGACGAGCCGATAGAGCGCGATCTCGTCCGGATTGACTGGAACAAGGAGCAAGCGGAAAAAGACGGCTACGCGCATTATATGGAAAAAGAAATCTACGAGCAGCCGCGCGCATTGCGCAACACGATGACAGGCCGTATCGACGAAGCCGGACAGAAGGTTGTTTTCCCTGATCTGCAACTGCCAGCCGAAACGATTCGCAGCATCGAGAAAATTTACATTGTCGCATGCGGCACAGCTTACCATGCAGGTCTGATCGGCAAGCATGTGATCGAGAGTCTTGCGCGCATCCCGGTCGAGGTCGACGTGGCCTCCGAGTTTCGTTACCGCCGCCCGCTGTTCGGGCCAAACACGTTGACGATTGCTGTCAGCCAGTCCGGTGAGACAGCAGATACGCTGGCGGCGATGCGGGAAGCGAAGCGCAACGGCTCTGTCGTGCTCGCTATTACCAACGTAGTCGGCAGCTCGATTGCCCGCGAGGCAGATGAAGTCATCACGACCAATGCCGGACCGGAGATCGCCGTCGCTTCTACGAAAGCGTACACCTCCCAGCTCATCGCCTTCTATTTGTGGGGAATGTACTTGGCGCAGGAAAAAGCGGCGCTTGCGCCAGCCGAGATCGCTTCGCTGATTCAGAGCTTGCAACAATTGCCTGGACAGGTAGAGGACATTCTCGCGCATGCCCAGCAGCTTCGCCAGTTTGCTGAAGCGATCAAGGACGAGCGCCATCTGTTTTTCATCGGCCGGGGGATTGACCATGCCGTATCCATGGAAGGCTCGCTCAAGCTCAAGGAAATCTCCTATATCCATTCGGAGGCGTATGCCGCAGGGGAGCTGAAGCACGGCACGCTGGCGTTGATCGAGGAAGGCACGCGGGTCGTTGCCCTGTCCACGCAGGACGCTTTGCACGAGAAAATGATTAGCAATATTACCGAAGTGAAGGCGCGCGGTGCCAACGTACTCGGCATCACGCACGAGGATCATGTCGATCTGCATCGCTCGGTGGATGACGTCTGCCTGATTCCGAAGACAGATGCGCTGTTTACCCCGGTGCTCGCCGTCATTCCGCTGCAGCTCATCGCCTACTACACTTCTGTCGTGCTGGGCAACGACGTAGATCGTCCACGCAATTTGGCAAAAAGTGTAACAGTTGAGTAAGCGAATCCGTCTATCGTTATGAACCACCATATGGACTTGCGAGGAGGAACGGGTAAATGAGCACCTCGAAGCGGGAGTTGAACCAGGAGATTTTGCTGGAGATCATGCTCCAGGCCTATCAGCTAGGCGTGCAGAGGAAAGACGTAGATTTGAACATGATGATCCACACGTTGACTGATGAATTGAAGCCGTACTTCGAACAGCAAATCCAGCAAGGCCAGCATGCATCTAACCGGCTGGCCAGAGTGGAGGCGACAGGATGAACATACACGCAGTAGTGCTCGCAGCAGGAAAAGGAACCAGAATGAACTCTGCCTTGTACAAAGTCATGCATCCGCTGTGCGGAAAGCCGATGATCGAGCATGTCGTCGGGGCACTGGAGCCTTTGTCACTACATACCTTGGTTGTCGTTGTCGGTCACGGGGCCGAAGCCGTGAAAAAGCAGCTCGGAAGCCGCGTGCAATACGCGCAGCAGAAGGAGCAGCTCGGCACGGCGCACGCCGTATGGATGAGCAAAGACATCCTCGCAGAGCAAAACGGCGTGACGATCGTGCTCAATGGCGATACGCCGCTCGTGCAAAGCGAAACGCTGCGGCGTCTGCTCGACTACCATCAGTCGAAGCAGGCGGCAGCGACGGTTTTGACTTCCATCGTGGAAGACCCGACCGGCTACGGAAGAATCATTCGCGACGAGAACGGCGATGTCCGCAAAATCGTCGAGGAAAAGGACGCGACCCTCGGGCAAAAAAAGGTGAACGAAATCAGCACGGGCATCTTTTGCTTCGATAATCGAAAGCTTTTTGCGACCCTCCCGAACGTCTCCAATCAGAACGCGCAGGGCGAGTATTACTTGCCAGACGTCCTGGCGCTTTTGCAGGAGCAGGGAGAACTGGTGGCCGCACACGTTACCGAAGATCCGGAGGAAGGCTCAGGCGTAAACGACCGCGTGCAGCTCGCCCACCTGGAGCGGCTCATGCGCAAGCGGATCAACGAGCGCCACATGAAGAGCGGCGTGACCATGATCGACCCGGCCGCTACGTACATCGACTCGGCGGTGACGATCGGGCGCGATACGGTGCTGTATCCCGGGACGTTTTTGCTTGGCGCGACGCAGATCGGGGAAGGCTGCCAGGTTGGGCCGCACGCCCACGTCAAGGATATGGTCGTCGAAGATTACACGCGAGTTCCGCCGTTTTCCTCATTTGACGGGAGCGCGTACACAGACAGGGCGGCAGTTGAGGTGGCAGCGACGACAAACGGGCAGGATCACGGCCTGAATTGATGCGGGCGCTGCGAAAATACGGGCCGCTATGGGCCGGGATGGCGATTTTTGCGGCCGCTTCCATCCTCATGCTCGTGCTCTCCAACCACTCTCGCGCTGCCCTGACGACAGCCACCTGGATTTGGGACGCCAAACAAATCGAGACGCAGACGGACGAAATGATCGCGTTTGCCGAGGAAAACGACATCAACCTGATCTATCTCCATGTAGAGCCGACCGCCGTTTCGCCTGAGGCATACCGGACGTTCATCCGCAAAGCGGGGCAGGCCAGCATTCAGGTGGAGGCGCTGGGCGGCGATCCCAACTGGGCGCTGACCAAAAACCGCCAAAGCATCGACGAACTGATCTCCTGGGTGAAAGCGTACAACAGGAGCGCCAGGGCGGACGAGCGCTTTAGTGGCATCCACGTCGATATCGAGCCGTACTTGCTGCCCGCCTGGAAGGAGTCGCAGCAGGATGTCGTGCGCCAATGGCTGAAAAATGTCGCGTACCTCGTGGCCGAGACGAAGAAGGACACCGATCTGGCGGTGGGCGCAGACCTGCCGTTCTGGATCGACTCCGTTTCCGTCCCGGGAAGCTCGGAAAAAGTCAGCAACTGGATGGTGCAGCGCCTCGACAGCATCACGCTGATGGCGTACCGCAACCGCGCCCAGGGAGACAACGGCATTGTCGAGATTGTGAAAAAGATCGTAGCCGACGCCAACTCGCGGAAAAAAGGCTCGGTGATCGTCGGGGTCAACATTATGGAATCGGCGGAAGGCTCGCATGTGAGCTTCTACGACGACGGTCCGGCGGAGATGAAAAGCCAACTGGCGATTTTGCAGCAGGAGCTGTCCGGCAACCCGGCGTTCGCAGGCAGCGCCATTCACGACTACGAAAGCTGGAAACGAAGCATAGAAGCCAATGAGAGGAGTAGCTAGCACAGATGAAAGCCGCGCCTATCTACCTTAGTGTTCTCTGCCTGACGCTCGGCTTTCTGTTCGGCTTTTCCCCGGCGGAAAAAAAGAGTAAAGCCACGTGGATTTGGCAATCCGAAATCATCGGAGACGAAAAACAGGAAATTCTGGAATTTTGCAAAAGCAACGAGATCAACCTGATTTACTTGCGGATCGAAATGAACAAGCCGTTTGACTACTACCGCGCCTTTATCCGCGAAGCGAATGCGATGGGCGTGGAGGTGCACGCCGTGGCCGGACACCCTGCCTGGGCGCTTAAAAGCAACGAAAAGCGGATGATGAATATCGTCAAATGGGTGAAAAACTACAACCTCGAAGCGGCGGAAGACGAGCGCATCCGCGGCATTCAACTGGACATCGAGCCGTACTTGCTGCCGTTCTGGGAGACGGATCGCGAGCGGATCATCCGGGAGTGGCAAGCCAATGTGCAGGCGTTTACGAGCGAAGTGAAAAAACAGCCCGAGCTTGTGGCAAGCGTGGCGCTCGCCTTTTGGCTCGACGATATTCCCGTTCCGGGCGAGCAGTCTGTATCGGTGTCGCAATGGATGATCGAGCAGTTTGACACGGTGTGCATCATGGCCTACCGCGATACGCTGTCCGGGAAAAACGGCATTCTGGCACTGGTGGAGGATGAACTGAAAGAAGCGGACAAGCTGGGCACGCGGGTGATGATTGCCGTCAACATGAAAAAGCTCGGCGACGACCACGCTTCTTTTGCCGAGGAAGGCGTAGAGGAGATGAATCGACAGCTCGCGCTTTTGCCCGAAAAATTGGGCGACCATCCGTCCTACTCCGGTATCGCGATCCACGACTACCGCTATTGGAAGGAGGCTCTCCCGGTGGCTCCGGTCACAAAAGAGCGCTACAAAGGCACCTATATTTGGCGCGCTGAGCTGATCGGCACTGAAAAAGAGGAAATCCTCGCCTTTGCCGAACAAAACGGCGTCAATCTGCTCTACGTTCGCCTGGATTTGGAGCAACCCCACTCCTACTACCGCGATTTCGTGCGGGAGGCCCGAGCGGCGGGCATCGAGGTGCACGCCATGGGCGGCCATCCGGTCTGGGCACTGGCAGAGAGCAGAGGGAAAATCATGAAGCTCGTCAACTGGGTGAAAGCGTACAACCAGTCGGTACAGTCAGGCGAGCAATTTCAAGGCATCCATCTCGATATCGAGCCGTATGTGATGCCTGTCTGGCGAGAGGATAAAGACAACGTATTGCGCCAGTGGATGGCAAACATTCAGGCGTTTGTCGCGGAGACGAAGCAGGACGGCCAACTGGAAGCGAGCGTCGATCTTGCCGCCTGGCTGGACAATACGTCTGTGCCGGGACAGCCGGACACGCCGTTTTCCCATTGGATGATCGAGCAGTTGGACCATACGACTTTAATGGCTTTTCGCGATCGGGCGGATCGCATCGTCGGCTTGGTAGAAAATCAGGTGAAATACGCGCAGAGCATCGGAAAAAAGATCGTCGTCGCAGTCGAGACAAAGGAGAGTCACGAAGGGAACGGCATTTCGTTCTACGAGGAAGGAATGAGCGAGATGCATCGGCAGTTGGAACAGGTGACAAAAGCGCTGGATCCGTACTCTTCGTTCATGGGGCATGCCATTCACGCCTACGATTACTGGAAAAACGGCAAGGAATAAGGGACGGCAGCCTGAAAGCAAGGAAGCACACCGCCGGAACGCGAATGTTGTACAATAGGAAGACGAAGGTCGTTTGAAAAGAGGGAACGATACATGCGTGATGTGCCCAACAGACACAGAGGTCTTCCGTCTCGGACACCCGAGATGCTGTACAATGTGGTCCGCAAGTTTTACCGCGGTGCTGTCAGTCACTACGACTTAATCCAGGAAAAAAAGCGGGAGGCGCACGCCTGCTGGGAGCAGATGCAGACGAGCGGGGATGACCGTCCGCTGCGAGCGGCGCTGACTACGTTGTTTTTGGAGTTTCATTTTTACGTGACGTGCTGGCTGCAGATCGAGCTGGCTCTCTATCGGCTGGCCCGGCAGGATGAGCGGCTGGCGCTCGTGATGGACACGTTTCGGGCCGCGCTGGAACGGCATGTAGCCGTGCGCGAACAGTTAGAGCAGACCGAGGCGTGTGTAGCTGCCCAGTTCACCGCTCTTGGCTCCGGCTGGTCTTGCCCGGGGATCGAACAGGATGCCTACCTATTCGACGGTTTCACGTTTACCGTGGACGAGTCGAGCTTGGTCGAGTTGCATGCCTTGTACGCCGCGATAGAGGAACAGCGCAGGCTGTCCCCAAATGAAAAAGCGTGACCGTCCGCAGATGGTCACGCTTTTTTTGGTGCTGAAGCCAAGCCAGAAGGCATGGCAAAGCCTTTGCCCGGCGACTTTTTAGAAGCTGCCTGGGAAGATGGAGCCAGTGTGTGGAGCTGCCTGGCCTGGCGTGTTCAGTTGGCGTACTTCCTGAACGTTAGTGCCAGCAAAGCCGGGAGAAAAGATCGAGTGCGCTCCCGAGCCGAGCGGTTGCTGGTATTGCTGAGCTTGCTGTTGTTGCTGCTGGCCGTACTGAGCTTGCATGCCGAAGCCGCCTTGCGGAAGCGAAGCAGCATAGCCGCCGCCATGGTTTTGCTGGCGCACTTCCTGGACGTTTGTATGGGCAAAGCCAGGGGAGAAGATGCTGCCAGTCAGCGCTGGAGGATAAGCGACTTGAGCGGTGTACGGCTGCTGTTGGCCTGCAAACCCTTGATAGCCTGTGTAGCCTTGTTGGTTTTGCTGACGCACTTCCTGAGCGTTCGTGCCAGCGAAGCCAGGCGAGAAGATCGAGCCTGCTCCGGATCCGTAGCCTTGGTTGTAGGAAGGCTGCGTCTGCGCGTAGTTGCCGGATTGATGCATGATGGCGTTGAATGCCTGGTTTGGCACATACGCTTGCTGTTGTTGCTGTTGGCCATACGCTTGTTGCTGGCCATAGCCTTGCTGCTGCGGAGCCTGGTAGCTGTGGTTTTGCTGACGTACTTCCTGAGCGTTCGTACCCGCAAATCCTGGCGAGAAGATCGATTGAGCACCGCTCGCTCCGCCACCAGAAGCCATGCCGTATGTAGGAGTCCCGATAGATTGGGCATGTCCGCCATGGTTCCAGTGTTGAACTTCCTGGACGTTTGTTCCGGCGAAGCCTGGCTGGAACATAGCTCCGGCTGGGCTCATCGCTCCGAGGAACTGTTGTTGCTGTTGAGATTGCATTTGGTTGTTATTGTTGTTGTTTGTGTAGGTCATGGGAAAGACCACCTCCTGCAGAGTATTTTTACCAAGGAAGGTTTCCTCATGCACGAACGGATGAAGCAAAAGAATTCGCATTAGTGAAGAAATCGACGAGCGCATGGCAAAAAACATGCCGGACATCATCCGGCATGTTCCTGCAAATCGGTGGGATTCCAGTGGCCAAAAGCGAACCAGAGCGTAGGCTTTCCCGTTGGCCCGATGCTCGCTTTGACAGGCTCGAAGCCCATGGTGCGAAAAAGGGTAAGACTTGCCTCATTATCGAGAGCTACGCGCACGTACAGTTTGGGCAAGCGCTGACAGATGAGCGTCGTCAGCGCTTTGCCGATTCCCCGATTGCGGTAGCGCTTATCTACAACCAGGAAGGATTGACCCAGTCCACAGCGGGAAACGGCGAACAAGCCAACGACGCGTTTCCCGTTCATGGCAAGAGCGACACTGGAATCCTTTTTGGAAAGCAGCTTGGGGGTCAGGCGCGAGAGCCAGTCGATTGCGTGCTTGGTGATGCGCCGATCCCCTTCCTGACGGGCAAATCTCACCAGAGTCGCCTGAGATTCAGCCAGTGCTTGCGGAGGTAAGATCACGTATTTCAACGATTTTTTCATGGCGATTACCCTGCTGCGGCTTCACGCCCGCTTTGCAGTCTGGATACGTACTGGGCGTAGTGGATGAGATTGGACAGCGACAAGCGCCTGATCGAAGGCTCATCGAACTTCTCCGGCTTGGCGTTCGCTTCAAAAAACCAGAGGCTGCCGTCTTCTGTCAGGCCGAGGTCCATCGACATTTCAGCCAGGTCTTTGATCTCCTCGTTCAGCGTGCTTGCGATCGTAAGCGCTGTCTGGTGAATCTTTTCTTCCATCTTTTCCGGATCAGCCTTGAACAAAGTCTGGAGGACGGAAGACAAGGAGTGGATGGAGCCGCCGCGCGGGACGTGCGTAGTGATGCTTTGCGAGCCGGAGCGTCTGATTCCGACGCCGGTTACGCCCCATTCGCCATGGCCGTTTTTTTGCACGAGTACCCGCACGTCAAAAGGCTTGCCGTTGAAGCGTGCCCTGCGGATGCCTTGCTGCATGATGTACCGCTGCTGCCGGACGTGGCTATTTACGTGCTTCCACAAATCTTCCAGATTGGAAAAGCGGCGCGTGACGGCCCGTTGTTCCTTGAGCCGCTGAAGCCGCCAGCCGTCGTTTTTGTATTCGACCCGCATGATCCCTTCCCCGGCCTTGCCGCGCACCGGCTTGAGGTAGACGAAGCGATGCTCGGTGCAAAAGCCTTTGAAGCGGGCGAGCGTATCGAGCTTTTTCGTCTCCGGGAGAAACGCATGCACCTCGGGGTACTTTTTTAGCATGGAGAAAAGCTCTTGCTTGTCGAAAAAACAGCGATTGAACAAGGTGACGTTCGGCATCTCGTGGATGCGGGCCAAAGCTTTTTTGACTTCGGGACGCTGCTCTGCCTTTCGGGTAGGGATGCGGTTATAGACGACGTGCGGGAAGGGGAGAACGACTTCCTGCCACAGATTTTGCTTGTGATTGTACAAATAGCCGCGTACCTTCTTTTTCTCCCAGTTGATGCCTTGCGGAGTGAAGACGTACACGAGCGCCCCCCAACGCTTGCCAGATTGCGAGATGTCCTTGAAGTTTTCGCGATTACCCAAAAACGCTGCGCCCTCGCCAACAGTCAGAATGCCAATCAGAGGGCCAAGCTTTAGCGAGTCGTTCATCATTTTCCAGTTGATCCGCGTTCGAAACCGCCCTGGCTGCATCGCGGGCAAGCCCGTGTACACCCTTTTGTTGTGCGAAAACGGACCGAGGCTTGCGAACAGTTTCTTTTGCGACCGCTTGCCTAGAGCTTGCCGTGGTAGCTGGATGAACCATTTGCCGCTGGGGAGGATGGTCAGCCACCCGGAGCGCTGCTGAAGCATGGGTGTTCCTCCTTCCTGAAAAACGGTGCTGTTTGTCTATCGCCTAGAAATTGGCCAAATAACAACTGTAGTCGACGAGCAGCTTGCGGGACTCCTGATCGGCTTGCTTGAGCCGGGCGTGCTTGAAGATGGAGCGGCCGGGCTTGGAGTTTGCCTCGAACATCCAGACATGGCCGTGGATGTCGATGCCCATATCCAGTCCCAATTCGCCAAGGTCGATGCCTTTTGCCTGCTCGATCGCCGTGGCAAGGCGGATGGAAGCCTCGCTGATTCGCTCGGACATCAGCGCTTTTTGCTTTCCGTACAGATGGTGGAGCAGTTCGTCTCCGGGAATGACGGTACCGCCCGTGCGCACGTGCGTCGTCACGCTGCCGGAGCCGGCTACCTTGGCAGCCGTGCAGGAAACTACCCATTCGTTTTGCTGGTTTTTGTGCAGATGAACGCGGAAGTCAAACGGGCGTCCGTGGAAGGTTTTGAGCGGGATGCCTTGCTGCGCCAGGTAGCTGCCGACTCTCCGGCTGCGGAACACGTGCTGGTACAGGCTGGACAGCTTGGAAAACTGCCGCTTTACATTGCCGCTGCCGTTGTGATACGAGGCTGTGTAGCCGCCGCCCGACTGTCTGACGACTTTCACGATGCCGTAGCCGAGGCTGCCGTTTTTCGGCTTCAAATACACGATCGTGTATTTTTTCAGCAAATTCCGCACAGTCGCAAGCGAGGGGGACGTGTACGTTTCCGGGATGTGCTCGTTGACTTCCGGATTCGGGTAGAGAATCTGGTGGACTCCCCACTTGTTGAAAAAGCCTTGGTTGAACATCGGCATGTTCGGATAGCTGGCGAGCTTGTATTTGAACTCCCGCACAGCTTCGTGCTTTTCCGCCGAGCGGGAAGGAATCCGGTCGTAGACGACGTCCGGCATGGCGGTGACGATTTTTTTCCAGTAGTACCCGCCGGTCTTGCCCTTGCGCAAAAACCAGGCGTTGACCGTATTGGTACTCCAGTCCACGTCGTGCGGGGAGAAAATATAGTAAAAGACGCCTTTGCCTTCCTGGGCCTGCAGCAGCTTGTAGAAAAAAGAAGTGCGCTGGCCAATCGGCTGCCGCGGGTCCCTGCGAATGCCTGTCGTGACGATGCCGATCGCCGGACCGATTCGAAGCGTCGAATCCTCCAGCTTGAGCTGGATCAAACCGCCGTGCGGGATGCCCAGCTCGGACTGGAGCAGCGTGGTCACTTTGATGACATTGGAATCAGGATTTCGCTTGTCTTGCAGTACGGTTGCGACGACTTCCTTTTTGCCCAGCATGACCGTAATTTTTTGGCGATGGCGTAGCTGTAGCTTGGAGAAGAGATTAGTCGGCAGGATGATCCCGCTGACACGGGGATTGGAAAGGAAGCGAAGCCGCATTCTGAACGTTTCCATGCTTAGTAACCTCCTACGCGCTCTTTCATGAGATAGTGGGCGTATCGAACGGGCTGGGTAATGGAGTGGCGTTTGGCGACCGGGTCGTCAATCAAGCGAAACACAGTCCGTCCTGGCCTGCTGTTGACCTCGATGACCCAGACATTTCCGGCCGTGTCGATGCCGACATCAATCCCCAACTCGACAAGCCTGCCGTGGCAATCCTCCAAAAAGCGCGGCAATTCCTGTGCGAGCTGGTTGATCGTCTGATCGATCCGCGAGTGGACGGCAGGCTTGAAATGCCGGGCTAGAAACGCGGAGAGCGGCTCTGCCTTGCCTCCTCCATGCAGGTTGGAGGTAATGCTTCGCTTGTCGCCAAGGCGAACAGCTTTTCCTGTCGTCTCCCATTCACCCTGCCCGTTTTTTTGTACGAGCACCCTGACGTCAAAAGGGGTGCCATCCGGGGTATGCAGCTTGAGATAGGGCTGTACAAGGAATTTGCGCCCGGAGGTAAACGAGGCGACAAAAGTCTTCAGCCCGGCGGTGTCCCGGATCTGCCTGCGAAACGGCCGATTTTCCCGGTTCCGTCCGGTCGCCTCGTAGCCGCTCTTTGTCTCCTTGATGCGCACGACCCCGATTCCATGCGTTCCCGCCATGGGCTTGATGACGACAGCTCCGTGCTTTTGCAGCATGTCTTGCACGGTAGCAAACGACAAAATTTCGGTCGGCGGCAAATACGAAGACAGCAGCGGCGACTTGGACAGCATTTGGTGAACCTGCCACTTCCCGGACAGACCACGCCCCAAAAATGTAATGTTGCGATCGTTTTGCAACTTTTCCACAAATGGTTTATAGTGGCGGTAAGCTGGGCCTACGAAACACCGATCGTAGATCAAGGCCGGGAGCGGGAAAACATTTGCTTGCCACGATCCGTTGCGGTATTCGAAGCCTTTTACCGTTCGCGAGGAAAAGTTAACCTGACGCGGCGAGAACACAAAGACGCGAATGCCGTGCTTGCGTCCGTACAGCGTCAGCTTTTTGTAATACCCTTTGTCTACAAAGTGGGAGCCTTGGCAGCGGGTCATGATGCCAAGACTTCTCGCGTCTGCTCTCATGTGGGTCACCTTCGCCTGTTTTTCTTGCCTTTGGATTTGCCTGTTGTCGCCCTTGGTTTCGGTTTGGCTGTCCGGGGAAAACCACTGATGTAGGATGAGTATTCCAGCATGCGTACGACGGAAGGACGGGCGCGTCGGGGCGGCTCCTCCACGCCTTCAGGCAAAGGAATGGTATTGGCGGTTTTGGAAGGCTTGCTGTTCACCTCCAAAAGCCACACCTGTCCACGGACATCCACGCCGAGATCGACGCCGAATTCTGCGTAATGGCCGGGCAGTGCTTCTTCAAGCAGGACGGACAGCTTCAAGGCCACTTCTTTTAGCGTGGCTGGAGACGGGCGAACGGAGCTGGCCCATGGTCCACATACACGCAGTGCCTGAAGGGGCGTCATCATCTGGCCGCCTCTGGATATATTGGAAACGATGCGATTCAATCCCAAACGGGCAACCATAGATGTGACGGCCCATTCGCCTGCGCGATTTTTTTGCACCAGCACGCGAAAATCAGTCGGCCGACCGTGCATGCCGATCAACGGTAAACCTTGCTGCAGCAAATAAGGTTTGCCTTTTGTCTGTTTGTGCAAGTACTGGTGCAAGCCGGTTATGCTGGAGAACGTTTTGCCAAACCCGCCTGGGCGGGCGAGCTGATACCCCTCCTGCGTTCGGCGCAGCCGGATAATCCCTCGTCCCATGCTTCCATTTGCCGGTTTTGCATAAACAGTGCGATACGTAGACAGCATCATCCGCAAATCTCCCAGGCTCTGAAAGCGAACCATGGCAGGAAGATGCTCGGCGGCGCTTTCCTGATTTTGCAGAGCGGAGTGCACGTGCCACTTGTTCAAGAAACGCTCGTTGAAGAAGGGGATGTTGGCTTCCTTGCAGCGCTGCAGCCAATTCGCCATCTGCTCGCTGCGCTCCCTTTGGCGGGAGACGAGGCGGTTATAGATACATTGGGGCAGCGGCAGCACTTTTTGGCGCCATACTCCTCCTCTCCGAACAAGGCCGCGCACGATGCCGGCATCCCAATTGACATCCTGAAGTCGGAATGCGCAGATGATTCCTCCACGCTTGCGGCAAATATCGGCTAGCTCGTTGAAAAAAGTTGACAACGGTCCAAACGGGGATTGCGTAAATTGGGCATTGTAAGAGGATACGAGAATCCCTACATACGGCCCGAAAACAAGCGTTTGTTGGTCCGCGTCGTAGCGCAGCAGCAGAGGAACGCCTGTAGGGAGGCGAAGCGACCCAGCCACGGCGGGCCGGATGAGTGTTTGGCCGCTGCGATCTATGCCGCTGATGCGGGCGCGAACCGTTTTGCTTCCGAATTGGACAGTAGCGGTGGGCGAAGAAAGATTCCATTTGCGCATTTGCGCCTGGGGTAGGTAAAGGTCTACTTCCGTCTTTGGCTCGTATCCGACGACGATGGTTGGAACGTAAGACATGGCTATCCCCTTCCCATCAGGCATAAAGTTAGTCTATGGTATGAGTAGCTAAATCGTTTGGTGCCATGCAGAGAAGAAAGGTTGTTAGGATTTATGAACTTATGGATAGTATTAGTGAATATTGGCGTCGGTTCTGTCATTGGCGGCGTCACGAACGAACTGGCCATCCGCATGCTTTTCCGGCCGCTCAAGCCTTGGTATATCGGCAATTGGAAGGTGCCGTTTACCCCGGGACTGATCCCGAGAAGGCGGGATGACATCGCAATACAAATGGGCAGGTTGGTGGAAGAGCATTTGCTCACGACAGAAGGCGTCAGGCGGGCGCTTGCCCAGGGCGGTCTGGAAAACACGCTGGCAAGCTGGATGAACAATCTGGCGATGCACTGGATGGCGGACGAGCGTACGTTGCGTCAGGCTTTGCTTGCCGCTGTTCCCGATTTGTTCACAGAGGATGGAGGCTGGAAGGAAGGCGTGCGCGCTCCTGTGCAGGAGAAGTGGGACGCTTTTGTCCAACATCTGCTCAGTCAATATGAAGAAACAAAGCTGCGCGAGCTGATCCCGCACGCGGGGCAAGAGCGCCTGGACGCCACGTTCGCGACGGTCAGCCAACTGCTGATGGACCGTTTGCGCGGCTATCTGCACTCACCGGAAGGACAGCAAACGTTGCAGAGCATGGTCAAAAGCATGCTCGGTGGCGGCGGAGGGATGTTTGGCGGGCTGGTCGGCATGTTTCTTACCGACGACAAAATCATCGGCAAAATTCTCCCGGCTCTCGACGACCTTTTGCAAAGCCCGGAGCTGGCCGGACGCCTGCAGCAGTTTTTGCGCAAGGAAGCGGACAAGCTGCTGGACAAAAATGTCGGCGAGCTGGTGGAGTGGCTTGGTCGCGAGCAGATCGACGACTGGTCGCGGGCGCTTTTCGCCAAAATCGAGGAACAGAGCCTGCGGCTGGTCGATGAGCCGCTGTCGCGCCTGACCGCGCCCATTCAGGAGACAGTCCAGACGAACCTCGTCCCGCGGCTGGCAAAATGGATGGTAGAGTCGCTGCAGCAAAACGTGGAACGCATTTTTTCGCGGCTGGCGATTCGCGATATTGTGACAAGGCAGGTAGAGGGCTTCCCGACTGAAAGAATCGAAGAGATGGTCGTCGGCATCTCGGGAAAAGAGTTTCGCATGATTACGGTGCTCGGCTTTATTCTCGGCGGGATCATTGGTCTGGTCCAGGGGCTTTTGGCAAGCTGGTTAGGGTAGGAAAACTGAAAAGAAACTGTAACCGCCTTGTAATAATCCTGTAATATTCCTTGGGTAAGATAAAAGCACGATGAAAACCCCCTTAATGATATACTTTCTGATCGGTAGCTTGAAAAAGCTACCCTTTTTTTTTGCCGCGCCTTCGGGTATATTGTTCGAAGGAGCGCGCGTACATTGGAACGGGTGGGAGACCAGGAAGGGGGAGTAGCAATATGGCAACGAAGCATGAACAAATCTTGCAGCATATTGATCGCCTTCCGATCGGTTCGAAGATTTCCGTGCGGCAGATCGCCAAAGACCTGGATGTGAGTGAGGGTACGGCCTACCGCGCTATCAAGGAAGCGGAAACACAAGGATACGTAAGCACCATTGAACGTGTCGGCACAGTGAGAATCGAGAAGAAGCAAAAGGAAAACATAGAGCGATTGACTTTTGCCGAGGTGGTCAATATCGTCGACGGCCATGTGCTGGGCGGACGGGAAGGGCTGCATAAGACATTGAACAAATTCGTGATCGGCGCGATGCAGTTGGAAGCGATGATGCGCTACATCGACGCGGGCAGCCTGCTGATTGTCGGGAACCGCTATCAGGCGCACAAGATCGCTTTGCAGCAAGGCGCAGCCGTACTGATAACAGGCGGCTTCGATACGAGCGAGGAAATCAAGCAACTGGCGGATCGGCTGGCTCTGCCGATCATTTCGTCCAGCTATGATTCGTTTACGGTCGCGTCGATGATTAACCGGGCGATTTACGACCGTTTGATTAAAAAGGAAATCGTGATGGTGGAGGACGTGCTGAAGCCGCTTGCGGAGACGCCGGTACTGCTGCCGAGCGATACGGTCGCCAAATGGCATCAGTATACGGAGTTGTATCAGGATACGCGCTTTCCGGTTGTCGACGAGCAGATGCGTCTGATCGGGATCGTGACTTCGAAGGATATTATCGGCCACGAAGAGACGGCGACGATCGACAAGGTGATGACGAAAAATCCGATCACGACTTCGCCGCGCGTGTCTGTGGCGTCTTCGGCGCACATGATGGTGTGGGAAGGGATCGAGCTGTTGCCGGTCGTGGACAATTATCGCAAGCTGGTGGGCGTGCTGAGCCGCAACGATGTGTTGAAAGCGCTCCAGTTCACGGCGAAGCAGCCACAGATGAGCGAAACGTTTCCGAACCTGATTATGTCTCATTTCCGCGAGGAGCGTCAGGCTGACGAGCTGGTCTATCTGGGCGACGTCACTCCGCAGATGACGAATCATCTGGGGACGATTGCGAGCGGAATCATGACGACGGTGATGGTGGAAGCGGCTTGTAATCTCTTGCGTCAGCATCGCCGGGGCGACATGGTGCCGGAAAACATCACGGTGTACTTTTTGAAGCCCGTACAGATGGAGAGCCACATCCAGGTGCAGCCGCGGCTTTTGGATATCAGTCGGCGCTTCGGGAAGGTGGAGGTTTCGGTCTACCACGGCGAGCAGCTCGTCGGGCAGGCGATGATTACGGCGCAGATTATTGATCGGTGAGGTGTGTAGTGTTTTTGGGCAGTCTCTTTTTAGAGGGGCTGTCCTTTTTTGATGTTTTTTAAGCGGGGCTGTTGCGGAGAGAAGAATATTTCCGGACTAAGCTCCGGTCTTCACCCACTGAACACAAGTTATCGCTCGCGTTCAGCGGGGCCCGGTCTACGTCCTGCAGGGAAGCGGGGACTGTCCGCTCCGCAGGGATTCGCGGGGAAACGCAAAAGTGGTAGCCGCTTCGTAGTCTAGTCAGGGTTGCGTTTCTGTTGCCCGCGAATCCCAGACTTCATCTGAAACAGAGCCTCTAACGTGATTAGCAATCTCGTAAGGATACGTTACAAGTAAAAATTAGACTTTCCAGCAGATACATTTAGTTTTAGATACTACTTTACATTTTCCATCAGCCATACGGCCAGGTAGAGAGCTTTTGGCCGTTAAAAGCCCTGTCCCAGCCAACAGCTTCTTTTTTCCCCGACCATTGCTGCCGAACTGAACCGACGCTTTTCCCCTTAAAAAAGCTCCGCCCAATCAAACAGCCCCTGGGAGGAAAACGAAGAAAAAGCGAAGCTCTTTGAAACCCCAACCGATCCTGAGGATAACCCAAAGAAACCACCACACATTGACAAAAACCACCAAGTTACACTATCATCTAATTAGAATTTCATCTAATCTCATGCACAACACACGCCGCCCCAAAAAGAAAGGAGCATCCCTGTGCAACTGGATAAACTCGTCACCTTTTACAAAGCCTTGGGCGATCCGACGCGGGTGCGTATCCTCGCGATTTTGGCAAACGGCCCCTTGCACGGGCAGGCGCTGGCTGGGAAGCTCGGCGTGACGCCGCCGACGATTACGCACCATATGGCGAAGCTGCGGGAGGCGGGGATCGTCTACGAGCGGCGAGATAAAAATACGATCTACTTTTACTTGCACGAAGCCAACATGAAGCGGCAGACCCAAGCTATATTGAACGTGCTCGAACGGGCGAAGGACTTTAGCGAAGAAGGGCTGTTTGCGCAAGCGGAGGAAAACCACGATCAGAGGAGGGCCCAGATGGCAGCGGAACACATGCACGTAATCAAAAGCTTCCTGACTCCAGACGGCAAGCTGAAGCAAATCCCGTCCCAGCGCAAGAAAAAGCTGATCGTGTTCGAACACATGGTCCGGGGGCTGGAGCACGGCCGGAAATACAAGGAGCAGGAGATCAACGACTACATCCGCCAGTTCCACGAAGATTACGCGACGATTCGCCGGGAATTTGTCATGAACCACTACATGTATCGGGAAGACGGCATCTACGAGCTGAACCCCGAGGAAATGTGGGCCAAAGCAGAGGATTTGCGTTAACTGGAAACAATCGCCATGCAAAAAGGGCATAAAAAAGGACAACCGTCGGCACTTCGCTCAGGTTGTCTGAAACAATAGAATGTCACACAAACTGATTATAACGAGAACAGATTGTGCTTAGCCATGGCAAACCATTGGCAATTCAGGAAAACTATTTCCAGCAGGCTAAAAGAGAAGCATCGCAATAACCGCTACGCCTCTCTTTTAGCCTGTTTTTTCTTTTCCCGCAAAAGAAAAAACTCCCGGGCAAAAGCCCCGAGCGCCATCGACAACGCGACGACGACTACGAGATGCAGGGCGCGGACAAACGTGTGTGGCGTGAGCAGCAGCACGACGATGCTGGAAATAAGCATCAGCCCGAGCAATGTAGAGCAGATGGCGAGCTGCTTGCCCGTTGTCCATGTCTTCACAAATCCACCTCCTGTCAAAGAAAAAAGCATGCCGAACAATCTGTTTGTTCCCATGCTTTTTAGCTCTCAGATGCCTTTTTTCAATTCTGCCCGCCAGGCGCTGCGATAGTGCAAAAAGTTGCGGGTTCCCAAATACAGGTTCATCACGCCGACGAGCAGCATGACGATCGCGACCACGATGCGGATCGTATCGAGCGTATCAAACGTAAACTGGTTGAGGCCGAACAAAGAGACGAGAATGCCAAGTGCAATATTCATTTTGCCAAGCGTCATCCGGGACTCCAGCGGATGGATGCCGCGTCTGCGCGCGTGGATGCTGAAATAGACGCTGGCTACGAGCGAAGCGAGAACGCCGGTCAAATAAAAGGCCGACCACATAGATGGCTTCATCCTTTCGAACAAATCTGGTATTATCCTACCAAATCAAAGCAAGAAAGGTCAAATTCAAACAGGAACATTCGTTCTTATTCCCCCACATTCCTCTTACTTTCGGTATAATGATAGAGAAAGCTACGAAAACGAATCGACTCGTAAAACAGGAGAGGAAGGAAGCAGATGACCTCCTTTGTCCATTTGCACGTTCATACAGAGTACAGCTTGCTAGACGGAGCGGCGAGGATCGAGGCGCTGGTAGCGCGTGCACAGGAGTTGGGCATGAGCGCGCTGGCGATTACCGACCACGCCAACCTGTACGGGGCTGTCCCTTTTTATAAAGCTTGCCAGGCAGCGCAGATCAAGCCGATCATCGGGATGGAGCTGTACGTGATCGAAGGAAACTTGCAGGATCGCGTGCGCAATGCGCCTGCCCCGCACCATTTGGTCGTACTGGCGGAAAACGAAACGGGCTACCGCAACCTGCTCAAGCTGGCGACAGTCGCCAATACGGAAGGAAACTACATCATCCCGCGCGTGAACAAGGAAGCGCTCGTCCGGCATGCCGAAGGGCTGATTGCGCTCAGCGGCTGCCAGCACGGCGAAGTCGCGCAGCTTTTGCTCGCAGGCGAAGCGCAGGCGGCGCTGGAAGCGGCCTTGTGGCATCGGCGCGTGTTCGGCGAAGCGAATTACTTTTTGGAGCTGGCGGACCACGGCCTGGAGAGCGAGCGCAGGCTCAATGCTCGCCTGGTCAAGCTGAGTCAGGAGACGGGCATTCCGCTGGTCGCCACGAACAACGTACACTACGTCATGCAAAACGAGCATCGCCTGCACGATATCCTGCTCGCGATCAAGGAAGGCAAAACGATCGAGGAGGAAAACCGTTTTCGCTACGAAACGGACCAATACTACTTGAAAAGCGGAGAGGAGATGGCAGCGGCCTTTTCCTACGCGCCCGAGGCGCTGGCGAATACGGCCATGATCGCAGACAGATGCAGCGTAGAGCTGTCGTTTGGCGCGCACATTTTGCCGGAATTTCCCTTGCCTGCGGGACAAGATTCGGCACAATATTTGCGTTCGCTCTGCGAGCAAGGCTGCCGGGAACGCTACGGGGAAATGACGCCGCAAATCCGGGAGCGGCTCGATCACGAACTGTCGATTATTACCGGAACGGGCTTTACCGACTACTTCCTGATCGTGTGGGACTTCATGCGCTACGCCCACCAGCACGGCATTCCGACCGGGCCGGGCCGGGGCTCTGCTGCGGGCAGCCTTGTCGCCTATGCGCTGAAAATTACAAACGTCGATCCGCTCCGCTTCAACCTGCTCTTTGAGCGGTTTCTCAATCCCGAGCGGGTGACGATGCCGGATATTGATATCGACTTTTCCGTGGAGCGGCGCGACGAAGTGATCCACTACGTGGCGAAAAAGTACGGTCACGACCGCGTCGCCCAGATCATTACGTTCGGGACGATGGCGGCTCGCGCTGCGGTGCGCGACGTCGGCCGGGCGCTCGGGCTGTCGCTTGGGCTTATCGACCGCGTGGCCAAAATGATTCCGCAATCGCCGGGGATGACGATTGACCGCGCGATAGAGCTCAACCCGGATATCGGCAAGCTGTGTGCCGAAAACAAGCAGGCCGCCTTGCTGATCGCGACAGCAAAAGGCGTGGAAGGGCTGCCGCGCCACGCTTCCACCCATGCGGCGGGCGTCGTCATTTCGCGCGAGCCGCTGACCAGCTACGTGCCGCTGCAAACAGGCAACGAAGGGCTGGCGCTCACCCAGTATCCGATGGAGATTTTGGAGGAAGTGGGCCTGTTGAAAATGGATTTTCTCGGGCTGCGCAACCTGACGATCATTCAGGAGACACTCCGCCACCTCGCCGAGCAAGGGATTGAGCTTGACCTGGAAAAAATTCCGACAGACGATCCGAAAACGTTCCGCATGCTGTCGCGCGGCGAGACGACAGGCGTGTTTCAGTTGGAGTCGGGCGGGATGCGCCATGTGCTTCGCGACCTGAAGCCGACCAGCTTGGGTGACATCATCGCTGTACTCGCCCTGTACCGTCCGGGACCGATGGAGATTATTCCCCAGTACATTGCCGCCAAGCACGGCCAGAGCAAAGTCCAGTACGCCCATCCGATTCTCGAGCCGATTTTGCGCGAAACGCACGGCTTTATGATCTACCAGGAGCAGATCATGCAGATTTCGTCTACGCTCGCTGGCTTCAGCTTGGGCGAGGCCGATATTTTGCGCCGGGCAGTCGGCAAGAAAAAACGCGAGCTGCTGGCCGAGCAGCGGGAAAAATTCGTGGAAGGCTGCGTCCGCCATGGCTACGGGGAAGAGTTGGGCAACCAGGTGTACGACCTGATTGTGCGCTTCGCCGATTACGGCTTCAACAAGGCCCACTCCGTCGCCTACGCGATCATCGCCTACCAGATGGCGTATTTGAAAGCGACCTATCCGCTCGCTTTCATGGCGGCGCTTTTGTCGCTGTCCATCGGCTCGCAGACGCGGATCGCCGAGTACACGGAAGAGGCGCGCCGTCTTGGCCTGCGCGTGCTTGGCCCGGACGTCAACAAGAGCGCCGCGTACTTTACGGTAGAGGAGGAGGCGATCCGCTTCGGGCTTGCTGCCGTAAAAAACGTCGGCTACGGCGCGATTGAGTCCATCGTGAAGGAGCGCGCTGGCCGGCCGTATCGGGACGTGTTCGATTTTTGCGCCAGAGTGGATGCGCGGCTCGTGAACAGGCGGGTGGTCGAGTCGTTGACACTGTGCGGCGCGCTCGATTCGCTGCCTGGTCACCGCAGCCAACTGCTGCTGTTGCTCGATGAAGCGGTAGGCAAGGCAAACGCCAAACGTGTGGAGCGGGACGCAAACCAGCTCGACCTGTTTGCCGGAGAGGAGCAGTCTGCTCCGCCGCGGGACCCTGCCGAATACCCGGACGTGCCGCCGCTTTCGCGCACGCAGCAGTTGAAAGAAGAAAGAGAGCTGATCGGCGTCTACCTCTCCGGCCATCCGCTCGACCAGTATGCCCATGTGGCTGCCCGCCCGGAAGTGACCGCCATCTCCGCTCTCAGTGAAGTCGCTCGCGACAAGACGGTCAAGGTGTTCGGAATGATTACGGAAGAAAAGCGCATCCAGACGAAAAAAGGCGACCCGATGGCGTTCCTTACGCTGGAAGACAAGACGATGCCCGTCGAGCTGGTCGTTTTTCCGCAAGTGTTTGCCAAGTACGGGCAGCTTCTGGGCAAGGAGCGCATCGTCGTGGCCGAAGCGCGGGTAGACCATCAGGATGATACGGTGAAGCTGCTCGCTTCGCGCTTCTGGGATGCCGAGGCGCTGCCTGCGCCGACGACGGAAACGGTTCTGTTTGTCAAAATATCGGCCCAGCAGGAGCACGATTCGACACTGCAACGTCTGCAACGGCTGTTTGTCGAAAAAAAAGGAACGATTCCTGTGATTTTGTTTTACGAAGGAAAAAGACAGACAATTCGCCTTCCGGAAGACATTCGGGTAGAGGTGGACGAGTCATTTTTGGAGCAAGCGCGAGATATTGTGGGACGTGACAGCGTAATTCAGAAAGAATTGCCCATAAATTGGGGAGGATGAGGAATGTCCTCCCTTTTTCGCCGTTTTCGGCAGGTTTACAGGAGAACAGGTTTTGCTATATAGTGAATTCATAACTCATAAAGTGGTCAGACCACTTAGGGCTTTCAAGCATTAAAGAGGCTGTTCAAGCAATCATAGAAAGATTATCGCGAAATGGAGTGGTAAAAGATGTCTAATCTGAGAGAGGAAGCGCTGGAACTTCATCGAAAAAATAAAGGGAAGCTGGAGGCGGTGACAAAGGTTCCTGTTCGCAATGCGCACGACCTGAGCTTGGCTTATTCTCCTGGCGTAGCTGAACCTTGCAAAGACATTTTCGACGACAAGTCCAAAGTTTACGAATACACCATGAAAGGCAACCTCGTTGCTGTCGTGAGCGACGGTACAGCCGTTCTCGGCCTCGGCAACATCGGTCCGGAAGCAGCGATGCCCGTGATGGAAGGAAAAGCGGTACTGTTCAAATCCTTCGCAGGCGTGGATGCTTTCCCGATCTGCCTCAACACAACCGACGTGGACAAAATCGTCGAGACGGTGAAGCTGCTTGAGCCGACCTTTGGCGGCGTGAACCTCGAAGATATCGCAGCTCCTGCGTGCTTCGAAGTGGAAGAGCGCCTGAAGCGCGAGACGAACATCCCGATCTTCCACGACGACCAGCACGGTACGGCGATCGTGACGGCAGCCGGTCTGATTAACGCCCTGCGCGTAGTGGACAAAAAGCTGGAGGACATCCGCGTAGTGGCGAACGGTGCGGGCGCCGCTGGTATCGCGATCATGAAACTTTTGATTTCCATGGGCGTAAAAGAAGTCATCATGGTCGATACAAAAGGAATCGTGTACGAAGGCCGCGACTACGGAATGAACCCGGTAAAAGAAGAAATGGCGAAAATCACGAACCGCAGCAAGCTGCAAGGCGATCTGGCAGAAGCGATGAAAGGGGCAGACGTATTTATCGGCGTATCCGTAGCAGGTGCTGTCACTCCTGAAATGGTGCGCTCCATGAACCGCGATCCGATCATCTTCGCCATGGCGAACCCGACTCCGGAAATCATGCCGAACGAGGCAAAAGCAGCGGGCGCAGCGGTTGTCGGTACAGGCCGTTCCGACTTCCCGAACCAGGTGAACAACGTCCTCGCTTTCCCGGGCATTTTCCGCGGGGCGCTGGATACGCGCGCGACCGAGATCAACGAAGAGATGAAGCTGGCAGCCGTCTATGCCATTGCCGACCTGATCTCGCCAGAAGAGCTCTCTGCTGAAAAAGTAATTCCTGCTCCATTCGATCCGCGTGTTGCTCCAAACGTTGCAGCAGCCGTAGCCAAAGCGGCGATGGAAAGCGGCGTAGCCCGCATCACCGTCGATCCGGAAGCAGTAAAAGAGAAAACAGCCAGTCTGGCAGCCATTTCCTACCAGCAAGTGTAAGGGAAGTGCAGTCAAACACCCTCCACGAGCACCTGTATCGGACGTGAATATGTGGAGGGTGCTTCACTTCACCAGTAGTAGCAATAAGGAGGGTCATTGTGCTCGACTCCACTCAAGATCGAAAGGTTTACGAAGGCATTCTCCTGCAACTTCACGAAATCATTCAGGAGCAAAACTTAAGGCCTGGCGACAAGCTTCCGTCGGAGCGAGAGTTGTCTGAGCAGTTGGGAGCAGGGCGATCCTCTGTACGCGAAGCTCTCCGTGCTCTGGAACTGCTCGGGCTCATCGAGACTCGCCGCGGAGAAGGCACCTTCCTCAAGCATTATCGGCACAACCGTCTGATCGATATTCTTGGCTTTTTTATCCTACGGGATACGAAAACCAAGAAGGACTTGATCGAAATGCGCAAAATGCTGGAGATCGACGCTGTTCGTCTCGCCTGTAGGCGGGCGACCGCGAAGCATTTTGAAGAAATGGAACGGATTCTCGCCATTGCGCACGAACGGGTAGAGAGAGGCGAGGTTCCTACGGAAGAAGACTATCAGTTTCATCGCGTGATTTGCCGATCCAGCCGCAATTCCATTTTGCACCGCATCTGGACGCCGTTGGTAGAGTATAGCAACAGCGTGCGGACGGAATCGCTGTCGCGGGAAGGCAGGGCGCGCATGGCGCTGGAAGAGCATCGCGAGATCATGGAGGCAATCCGCGCAGGCGATGTCAATGTCGCGGTTGAGAGAATGAGGCACCATCTGGAGAACAGCAAGCTCTAGATTTTTCTCCTATTTGCGAGGGGCGCTGGCGCTGTGATATGATGATGCAGACCTGTATTGGACGATGAAGGAGGAAGCCAGCATGTGGACGGTCATCTACATCGCTCCTAGCGCTAAAATAGCTGAACGGATACAGCAACGTTTGACAGATGAAGGGTTTTTGGTCAAGGTTCGCGAGGCGAAGGTCTCGAAGCAATACGAGATTCTCGTGCCCGAGGGCGAACTGAATGAAGTCCGGGATGTACTCGGCTCGATCCTTCACTGATGAGAAAGGTGGGGTGTACCTGTGCTAAAAGATCTTTTCGGGAAAAAGCGCAAATTTGCCACTGTCCCTTCTGAGACACTGGCACGTGTCCCTGCTTCCACCGACGCTAGCAAGGAAGCGGGTACGAAGGAGAAGGAAGTCCCTGAGGGATTGATGAATAAATGCCCACATTGTGGGACGATCCACTACTCGAAGGATTTGGAAAAAAATCTGCGCGTATGCAAAGGCTGCCAGTTCCACTATTCCATGTCCGCGCCGGAGCGGTTGCAATCCATTTTGGATGATGGGGTTCTGACAGAGGAGTTTGACGCGAATTTGATTACCGCCAATCCGCTCGGGTTTCCAGGCTATCTGGAAAAGCTGGAGCAGGACATGGCCAACACCAATCTGAACGAAGCGATCATCACCGGCGAGGGGCTGCTCGGTGGTAACCGCATCGTGATTGGCGTCATGGATTCCCGCTTCCGCATGGCCAGCATGGGCTCGGTTGTCGGGGAAAAAATTACGCGTGCGATTGAGCAAGCGATCGAACGGCGACTGCCTTTCATCCTGTTCTCCGCATCCGGCGGGGCGCGCATGCAGGAAGGCGTTCTCAGCCTGATGCAAATGGCGAAAACAAGCGCGGCTTTGTCCAGACTTGACCGCGAGCGCTTGCTGTTTATTTCGGTCATGACGAATCCTACATACGGCGGCGTGTCGGCGAGCTTTTCTTCGCTCGGTGACTACAACATCGCGGAACCGGGCGCCATGATCGGCTTTGCGGGACGTCGCGTCATCGAGCAAACCATTCGCCAGGAGCTGCCAAAAGACTTCCAGACAGCAGAATTTTTGCTGAAAAACGGTCAGCTCGACATGGTCGTGCACCGTAAAGACATGCGCCAAACGCTGTCCAATCTGGTAGAGATGCACACGTCACGGGAAGGAGTGGAAATATGGCAGGCGAACTCCCCTTTGAAAAGCCATTAGTAGAGTTGCAAGACAAAATCAAGGAATTGCGTCGCTTTACCGAAGAAAAAGGCATTGATTTTTCCGACGAAGTAAAGCGTCTGGAACAAAAGGCAAAAGAGCTTGCCGAACAAATTTACGGCAACCTGACGCCGTGGCAGCGCGTCCAACTGGCCCGTCACCCGGAAAGACCAACGACTTTGGACTACATTCAACTTCTTTTTACTGATTTTCTGGAAGTACATGGGGACAGGCTGTACGGGGACGACCATTCGATCGTGGGCGGGATTGCCAAGTTTGACGGGCGCCCGGTGACGGTTATCGGCCATCAAAAAGGCAAAGACACGAAAGATAACATCAAGCGCAACTTCGGGATGGCTCATCCGGAAGGCTACCGCAAAGCTTTGCGCATCATGCAGCAGGCCGACAAATTCGGACGGCCGATCATCTGCTTTATCAATACATCAGGAGCTTATCCAGGCAAAGCGGCAGAGGAACGCGGCCAAAGCGAAGCGATTGCCCGCAACTTGCGGGAGATGGCTACCTTTCGCGTGCCGATTATTTGCATTGTCATCGGCGAAGGCGGTAGTGGCGGCGCGCTGGCGATCAGCGTAGGCAACCGCATCTATATGCTGGAGAACTCCTATTACTCCGTGATTGCGCCGGAGAGTGCGGCTGCGATTCTATGGAGAGATTCCAGCCTGGGCATGCGCGCAGCGGAGACGATGAAAATTACCGCTCCCGATCTGCTCGCTCTCGGCGTGATTGACGGCATCATCGACGAGCCGTTTGGAGGAGCGCACCGCGACCTGATTGCACAGGCGACCTCGGTCAAGGCGGTCATCTCCGAGCAACTGGAACAGTTGGGCCGTTTAAGCCCGGATGAACTGGTACAGGACAGATACGAGAAGTTCAAACGAATCGGCGAGTACGCCTCCCTGTAAGCTGCAGGGGGCGTTTTTTGTCTTTTTTCTGCACGGAAAATCTGCTACAATCGAGTTCGAATAAGCGAGTTATCAGAGCTTTCAAAAAGTATGGCACATTTCTGTTGTGTGTATAACAGATATACGAAACGGAGTAATACAGCATGTTTCATACACGTTATGGTACATACTGTTTCTGTTTCATGACATGCTAAAGACGATATGGATTGGAGAGGTGGATTCCATGCAAAAGCTTGCGGTTCTGACCAGCGGCGGAGATTCGCCAGGCATGAATGCGGCGGTACGTGCGGCCGTTCGCCGTGCCGCTTACCACGGAGTGCAAATGTACGGGGTATATCACGGATACGAAGGTCTGATGAAAGGCGATATCCAGGAAATGACACTGGGCTCCGTTGGGGACATTATCCAGCGAGGAGGAACCATCCTCTATTCTGCCCGGAGCGAGGCTTTCAAGACTGACGCCGGACAGCAAAAAGCGGTCGAGCAGTTGCGCAAATTCGGGATCGAAGGGCTGATCGTCATTGGCGGGGACGGCTCTTTCCGCGGAGCGCAAAAGCTGACGGAAAAAGGCTTCCCGACGATTGGCGTTCCGGGCACGATCGACAACGACATCCCGTGCACCGACTTTACGATCGGGTTCGATACCGCGCTCAATACGATTGTAGAAGCGATCGATAAAATTCGCGATACGGCAACCTCCCATGAGCGCACCTACATCATTGAGGTAATGGGACGCGACGCAGGCGACCTGGCTTTGTGGGCAGGGCTTGCCGCAGGGGCCGAGTCGATTATCATTCCGGAAGAATCCCAGGACATGAATGATATTATCGAGCGTCTGCACGCCGGACAGCGCCGCGGCAAAAAGCATTCCATCATCATCGTGGCAGAAGGCGTGGGCAGCGCGGCTTCTTACGCCGAAGCGATCACCAAGGAAACAGGCTGGGAGACGCGCGTGACCGTGCTCGGACACATTCAGCGCGGAGGCTCGCCGACCGCGATGGACCGGATGCTGGCGAGCCGGATGGGTGCAGCCGCAGTCGACTTGCTGTTGGAAGGCAAAAAAGATCGGATGGTCGGCATTCAAAACAACCAGATCGTCGACGTTGATTTCAACGAAGCATTGTCACAGAAGCATCAATTGGATTTATCCGTATATCAACTGGCGCGAACACTGTCTATCTAGTCAAGCAAGCGCTTGAGAGCAGCAGTGTATAGAGGAGGCATAATTCCTATGTTAAGGAAAGCAAAAATCGTGTGTACAATCGGACCGGCGAGCGAGTCTGTCGAGACGCTGAAAAAGCTGATACACGCGGGAATGAACGTAGCTCGTCTGAATTTCTCCCACGGAAGCCACGAAGAGCACGCGGCGCGCATCGCAAACATTCGCCGCGCATCCGAGGAGACTGGCAAGCCGGTGGCGATCCTGCTGGATACGAAAGGGCCGGAAATCCGCACGGGCACGCTTGCCGTTGAGGCAGTCGAGCTGGAGGAAGGAAAAACACTGATCCTGACGACAGAGGAAATCGCTGGCACAGCCGAGCGCGTCTCCATTACGTACTCGGAGTTGCCGCAAGACGTCAAACCGGGCGATACGATTTTGATCGACGACGGCTTGATCGGGCTGACGGTTCAGGAGGTCCGGGGGAACGAGATCGTCTGCCTCATCAAAAACGGCGGTACGCTGAAAAGCAAAAAAGGCGTCAACGTACCGGGCGTCAAAATCAACCTGCCCGGGATTACGGAAAAGGATGCGCAGGACATCGAGTTCGGCATCCAGCAGCAGGTTGATTTCATCGCGGCTTCTTTCGTCCGCAAAGCCTCCGACATTTTGGAAATCCGCCAGATTTTGGAGCGCCACAACGTGCGCATCGACATCATCGCCAAAATCGAAAACCAGGAAGGCGTCGACAACGTCGATGAAATTCTCGTCGTAACAGACGGCCTGATGGTGGCGCGCGGCGACCTGGGTGTGGAAATTCCAGCCGAGGAAGTGCCGCTCGTCCAGAAAAAGCTGATTAAAAAATGTAACGAGCTGGCCAAGCCTGTCATTACGGCTACGCAAATGCTCGATTCGATGCAGCGCAATCCGCGTCCGACCCGCGCCGAGGCAAGCGACGTCGCCAACGCGATTTTTGACGGCACGGATGCGATCATGCTGTCCGGCGAGACGGCTGCGGGCAAATACCCGGTGGAATCTGTGGAAACGATGGACCGCATTGCCGTAAGAGCGGAGCAAGAGCTGAACTACCGCGAGATTTTGTACGCACAAGCCCAGCTTAAGCAAGTGACGATTACCGATGCGATCAGCCAGGCTGTCTCCAATGCAGCGCTGGATTTGGACGCGGCAGCGATCATTACCGCAACCGAGAGCGGACATACGGCGCGCATGGTGTCCAAATTCCGTCCTAAGGCGCCAATCGTCGCAGTCACTCCGCATGCGGCTGTCATTCGCCGTCTGGCGCTCGTAAACGGCGTCTATCCGGTGAAAGGCGAGCTGGCGAATACAACCGATGAAATGCTGGAGATGTCGGTGCAGGAAGCGCTCGACGCCGGCTTTGTGCGCCATGGCGATCTCGTGGTGATTACCGCGGGCGTGCCTGTGCGCGAAGTAGGGACAACCAACCTGATGAAAATCCACGTAATTGGCGATGTGGTGGCAAAAGGACAAGGCATCGGCCGCAAAGTCGTGACGAGCCGGGTCGTGATTGCCCGTTCCGCAGAGGAAGCGTTGCAAAAAGTCGAGGAAGGCGTCATTCTGGTGACGATCGGAACGGATTCCGACATGATCGAAGCCTTCAGCAAGGCTGGCGCCGTCATTTGCGAAGAGGGCGGGCTGACGTCTCACGCTGCCATCGTAGGCTTGAACCTGGGCGTGCCTGTGATCGTAGGCGTGCCGTTTGCTACAGACTTGTTGAAGGAAGGACAGGTCGTGACAGTCGATTCGGAGCGCGGGCATATTTATTCAGGTCATGCGCGCGTTTTGTAAATATCATAGTCTTGTATGATATGGCTTTTCAGCCGAACCCCGTGATGAAAATCAACGGGGTTTTCTTTGTGTGCCACGCATGGCGACTAACTAAGCGGTGAAAGTCCGCTTGTGGGGGCTGGTAGTGGACAACCCCTAGCCAAGAGCAAGGGTGTTCATCGTGAGGTGGAATCTTAAGGAAGCTGGAGGCAAAATCCCGGCCCGAGGACAAACGAACATCATCAGGTAGAGGGGATGGGACGACCTTGCTGAACAAAGCAAAGCTACACGGACATCCCAGTGTAAATGATGCGGGGAGATGGGAGGAAAGGGAGTCGTCAGGAGCGAAGGGCAGCCAACTTCCAGCGGAAGGCTCACCGCAGAAGAACAGGGCGGAACACGAAGGAGATGGACGAATGAACTTCTACCCTCTCTCAAAGAAAGCGGGGAAACCATCAAGGAGCAAATCCGGGCAGGTAAATACCGCCCCAATCCCGTTCGTAGGGTAGAAATCCCAAAAGAGAACAGCGGCAGCCGGTTAATTAGGCGCTAGTTGCCGAAAACAGCGAGAAACGCCCGAAAATGAGGATTCGGGCGTTCCCCCCACTGGTTGGTAGTTTTGGTTTCGAGCTTCATCGGACGTTTTTCGATGTTTGTATAATTGCAAAGATATAGGCAGCTATTAAAACAAGAAGACTAAGCCACCAGAGTTGGTCTGTAATTGTATAAAGGAAAAATGCTAAAACGGCTCCATTCATGTCTCTTAATACGCTTACTTTTTTGAGCCTTTTGCAAAATTAGGTTTTCGTTTAAAAAATGAAGTTTAATGGTACGTAAAGTGGGAAATGCCACTTTTATAAGGTAAAGCCTAAAAGCAAGATGGGCATTCGGACAGAATTTTGCGATGCTGCTTTTTTCAAAAGAGTGCTTAGGCCGTTTTTTTGGATGGCTTGGCTTTCTTTCCTGCCAGAGCAGACACCAATAATACGATAGCATTCAAATACACATACGTTTTCACTTTTTGAATGCCACCGACATGTAGATCATTCGCTGTCAGGTTTTCCTTTAAACGGGCATTGCATCGCTCTACACTCGTCCGTTTGTGATACATCTTCTTCCAATTCTTTGTGTCCCGATGTGGCAAAGAAAATCTGCGGAGATCATCGTGGACGTTCACTTTTACGACCATTCCGTAGTTGGAGGAAGAGCACCAAGCTGAGCCGTGTGGGCACTCTACTTTTCCCATCACATGCGGGCAACGAAATTTGAGATGGGTTCCGTCAGCACCTGCGTACACCATTTCAAATCCCATGCTGCATCGAGGCGTTCCGTTTGACGTATAACCAGCAGGTGGCTCTTTCTCGTTTCGGAGGTTTAGAGGAATGATAGCCTGTGCCTTGTATTGATGAGCGATTTCGTAGTTCTTGAGATGATCGTATCCACCATCCATCACGTAATTCTTACACACTTCCTTGGCTTGGTTGTTCACTTGTGCCAGGAGAGGAGGAGCCATGTCTCCATCGTTGACGTGAGCAGGAGTGACTTCTAAAGCAACAGGCAATTCGCTGTCCGCGTCTACTGCCAGATGAATTTTGTAACCGAACCACGTGATTTTATTGCCAAAGGAGTCGAACTTGGCTCCCCAGGTGGCGTTTCCTGTTCCTTGGCAGCGAGATTTCGGTTGCTTTTTTTCATACGCATCAATCGCCGTGCTGTCGATGGCAATGGTCGTTCCTGTAATGATTCCCTCTTCACGGCATTGCATGACGAGGTCGTAAAACAGCTTCTCGGCAACGCTTTTCTGGACAATTTGAGCAAATACGCGACTAAACGTTGCAATGGATGGAACGGGTCGATCAATGGGAAACCCACACTGGTAACGAAAGCGTAAATCACTTGTGAGTCTCAGATGAAGAGCAGTAAATTGCGAAATTCCTTCGAAAGGAGCCGCCAACAAAGACCGTAAAATCGCTTCGCGGCTGTGTCCCGTTGCCCCTTGGGGCGTAATGCTTCTCAATTCTTTGGCGTACGGGCGTAAGTCCAGAACCGAAAAAAATAAGGGCAGACGTTCTTTCGATTCAAGTTTTTGCAGTTCCTCAAAGGAAAAAAGTGATGGCTGGAGAATATACAAGTGACTTCACCTTCCTCGAAAAGTTTTCGTGTGTGGTTGCTTGAAAACTTCTCCTTCTTGGGGTGAAGTCCTTTTTTATGCTTTTCAAGTGCTTGATACGAAAGGGCTCAGAAATCTGCAAAAGGCTCAAGATCACGAAGGATCGCGATTTCCAAGTCCTTTTCTCCCAGTAATTTCTTCAGTTTATCATTCTCCGTTTCCAGTTCCCGAAACTCTCCTGGACTTGGTGTATAGCTTGTTACAGCTTTAGCTTCGGAAGACGTATTCTGCCAATCTGCGTGTTTGGAGTCACGTATCCATCGATACAGCATTTTAGGGTCTATCCCATGCCGTCTGGCTACTTGGCTAGCGTTTCCTACTTCGTGGGCTTCCTGGATCAGTTGTTGTTTGAACTCGATTGAATAGCGTCTCCGTTGCATAAAAATATCCCCCTCTGTTCTTCTGATATCAGCTTAACAAGATAAGGGGGTATGACTCAAATCCAATTTCGGGGCTTAAAAGAAATGATGACGTGTGTTCAAACTGTCAGGTGGGTAACTTTATGATGAGCAAAGTGGTCAACATTTTGGTGAGCGTTCACAGTCATTTTCTTTCCGGCGAACCTGGGTCAATTAGGGCTTGCTGAACAATGCATAAACGCGAGGAATCGTGAAATAATCAAAGAAAACTGCGGAAAATCTGGATTTATAATTTGACCAAGTGCAAGGTTTTTGCAGGAATTCTTTGAATGCCATTCAGACTCTGACTTTGCTGTTTTGGAACCAAATCTGCATATTATTCATGATTTCTTGTATATTTCTCATTCGTTCAGCAAGCCCCAATTATATCCCGGCGGTGCATAAGTGGATTTTCACAGAAAAAACCCCCTCTGTTTGCTGGCACCAGCTAAACAAGTAAGGGGGTTCGCGACGATGGATGTCCTTCCGTGTACATAAAAATCTTGACAGACAGACTCTCTTTTGGGGCTATTCCATTTTGTACTTAATGGAAACTTCTTCATTCAACTTGTCAAACTGAGGAAAGTTATAATGTTTAAATTCGTCCTTGTACGCGTAATTCAGACTTTTACTTGCTTCATCGAGAGGAAACTTGCCCTGGATCACGCCCAAGGGGGCCAGGTTGTTAAAATAGGTGTTTTTCTTCAGGAATAAAACATACTTCTTTTCATTTTGCATCAGGCGATAACCTTCAATCGTCCGCTGCTGTTTTCCGATGACACCGTCTTTTATGATGATACTAGGCTCCCAGACCTCGACTTCATCGCCGACAGCGAGCTTTTCATCCAAATTATTTTTAAATATTTTTTGAACCTTCACCATTCTTTTTGTGGAATAATCATCAATTTCGCCATTTTCATGATACCTGATATAGTTTTCAGTCTTATTCGTTGCTTCTCCAATAATAATCAGGTCGGCATCTTTCTCCAAATCCTTTACGCTCTCATACACAGTAACGGAAGCGTGAGAGTTTCTCACTTCTACCTGATTGTCCAGGTAAACGTATCCAGCTACAAGCGAAGTTGTTAAAGCCATTACAATTTTTCCAAGCATGTTTGTTTCCCTCCAAGTTATTTCCATCTATTTTTCAAGTGGGTTTTGTCTGCCTTTTGAGGCTCATTAAAAGAAAGTTCTCCTGGTTTCATGACTGATACATCATCCATGTTATGCGCCAAACTTAAAGAATGACCAAATTCATGCACAGCCACTTTCTTTTTAAAGCTGGAGGAACGATTTTTTATTTGCTGCAGATTAAGTCTAATGTTCCCTAAACTCCAATCCTCGAAATTGTTGCCATCAAAATTTAAATTTCCTTTTGAATCAGTATAATAAGGCTCCCATTGTCCGTCCCAAAACTGAGAGTAGTAAGAAACATAAACTCTGACCTGTGAATCATTTTTTTTTGAAACTTGAGAAAGTGAAACACTGGTTGATATATTATTCCAGGACGAGGCTCCAAAATTTATGATAGAAGTATAGCCAGCATCGGAAACGGAGGAATCCAACCAATATTTCAAATCACTGACCTTGTCCCCAGTATTAAATCCACCTCTCCACACATGGCAACTGGAATCGTTGCAACGATCATCATGGGCAGCAGCACTTGTAGATAAAAAAGAGATACTTGCCAGAAGTGATAATGATAGCAGTTTCATTTTTTTCACTGATTTTCTACCTCCAAAACTAAGCTTACCAATTTGAAATCCTAAATTCTCCAATAATCATTGTAATGGGGGCTCTGTTAGCTGGACCACGCATCACATCGCTTGGCTTGGGGCAACAAAACGCCTAGATGTGCGGAAAAGCTTTAGCAAACCAAACAACATATTGAACGTATTAAGTAAGAATCTCACCTTCTTTTGATTGTGTACAATTTATTATCAAAACTAAGCTTTTTTTCTTTAAATGTCAATTATTTGAAACAAAGTGATTAAAAATAAAAATATTTGAAATATTAGCTCTCCACCATAAAACGTGCTTGATCTCCCTCTATCGCAGTTTTTCGTAGTTATGTAGCCGGTTTATACTCCAGTCTAATGCGAATCTTGAATCTCTCTAGATTGCGGTAGCCGTAGGCTCTTCGTTTGATCACCTTCACTTTGTTGTGTGTCCCTTCAATCTTGGCATTCGTTACCCGAAAGGAGAAATCATTCTAAATGGGCTCTCGCCACTGGACAATCGTTTTGGCAATGGAACGAACCGCAGGAGTCGGAGAATAGAGATGGTCGTCAATCCATTTCTGAAGTGCTTCCTCGCCTGTCTCTTGGGTTTTGAACGGCATACACGGTTCTTATGTCTTGAAGCGCAAAGTAGAGTCGTTCCAGATGTGGATCTTCTGCTAACCAAATCTTCAGTTCCTGAAGCTCTTCGGGCTTCAGCTTGTCAGGGATCGTATGGAGCAGGCGTTGCTCATGTCTGCCCCGACGATGTGTTCCACGAGCATGAGTGCGTTTTCGGGTAGCTTCCAACGCTTTCTAGAAAAGCTGGATCACGTGAAATTTATCTGCTACCACAAGGGTATGCTTCCAGACCTGGCGTACGGTTTCAGCCATTCCTGGAGCCAAATCCGTGACAACTACATGGGGAGCCTTACGAAAGGGCCATTGCTGCAGGGCGTTTCGTACCTGTTCACGTGAACGTCCTTCTGTGACTTGCCAGATATGACCGGGTTGAGCATCCATGAGGTTCACGCCATACTTATGTCCTTTTTGCAGAGCAAACTCATCCAGACAGACCACTTCAGGAGCTTCATGTTCTTTTGGTTGAGCAAGGCGTTGGGGGGCCAGTTGGTAGTACCAGCGTTCGAGTGTCGAGTAGGCCACACTCAATTGCTTGGCAACCGAGAGCAAATCCCGACTGCGGCACATATCCACCGCCATCTCTTGAAAAGCAGAGGTGACGGATCCTCGAGGCGGGATACCGTTCCATTCCACTGTCCATGTAAGCACACAACTAGCACAGCGCTGGCGATACACGGGAACGGATACCCAGACGGTCCCCCAAGAAGGAACGAAACGATGACGAAGAATACGCCGTCCAGGACGTGCATGGTTGGTACTGGCTCCGAGGCAGATCGGACAAAGATGACAGGCAGAATGCGGTTCCAGAACAGCGATCCAATCCGTTTCCTTTGTTTTTTCCCAATGTGTGAGATGGAATGATGGAAGTCTGATAAAGTCTGTGCTAAAATCAAGGCACAACGCAGATTTCCTCCTTTTCAGTGGTTGTCTCGACAACTCCCACGATAAAGGAACATCTGCGTTTTTTCAATGTCTAGCACGGGTTATGGTGATGAATCTATATTGAGCCTTTTGCAAAATTAGGTTTTCGTTTAAAAAATGAAGTTTAATGGTACGTAAAGTGGGAAATGCCACTTTTATAAGGTAAAGCCTAAAAGCAAGATGGGCATTCGGACAGAATTTTGCGATGCTGCTTTTTTCAAAAGAGTGCTTAGGCCGTTTTTTTGGATGGCTTGGCTTTCTTTCCTGCCAGAGCAGACACCAATAATACGATAGCATTCAAATACACATACGTTTTCACTTTTTGAATGCCACCGACATGTAGATCATTCGCTGTCAGGTTTTCCTTTAAACGGGCATTGCATCGCTCTACACTCGTCCGTTTGTGATACATCTTCTTCCAATTCTTTGTGTCCCGATGTGGCAAAGAAAATCTGCGGAGATCATCGTGGACGTTCACTTTTACGACCATTCCGTAGTTGGAGGAAGAGCACCAAGCTGAGCCGTGTGGGCACTCTACTTTTCCCATCACATGCGGGCAACGAAATTTGAGATGGGTTCCGTCAGCACCTGCGTACACCATTTCAAATCCCATGCTGCATCGAGGCGTTCCGTTTGACGTATAACCAGCAGGTGGCTCTTTCTCGTTTCGGAGGTTTAGAGGAATGATAGCCTGTGCCTTGTATTGATGAGCGATTTCGTAGTTCTTGAGATGATCGTATCCACCATCCATCACGTAATTCTTACACACTTCCTTGGCTTGGTTGTTCACTTGTGCCAGGAGAGGAGGAGCCATGTCTCCATCGTTGACGTGAGCAGGAGTGACTTCTAAAGCAACAGGCAATTCGCTGTCCGCGTCTACTGCCAGATGAATTTTGTAACCGAACCACGTGATTTTATTGCCAAAGGAGTCGAACTTGGCTCCCCAGGTGGCGTTTCCTGTTCCTTGGCAGCGAGATTTCGGTTGCTTTTTTTCATACGCATCAATCGCCGTGCTGTCGATGGCAATGGTCGTTCCTGTAATGATTCCCTCTTCACGGCATTGCATGACGAGGTCGTAAAACAGCTTCTCGGCAACGCTTTTCTGGACAATTTGAGCAAATACGCGACTAAACGTTGCAATGGATGGAACGGGTCGATCAATGGGAAACCCACACTGGTAACGAAAGCGTAAATCACTTGTGAGTCTCAGATGAAGAGCAGTAAATTGCGAAATTCCTTCGAAAGGAGCCGCCAACAAAGACCGTAAAATCGCTTCGCGGCTGTGTCCCGTTGCCCCTTGGGGCGTAATGCTTCTCAATTCTTTGGCGTACGGGCGTAAGTCCAGAACCGAAAAAAATAAGGGCAGACGTTCTTTCGATTCAAGTTTTTGCAGTTCCTCAAAGGAAAAAAGTGATGGCTGGAGAATATACAAGTGACTTCACCTTCCTCGAAAAGTTTTCGTGTGTGGTTGCTTGAAAACCTCTCCTTCTTGGGGTGAAGTCCTTTTTTATGCTTTTCAAGTGCTTGATACGAAAGGGCTCAGAAATCTGCAAAAGGCTCATATTATAAATATGATGGTATCAATTACCGAATCATAGTAAAATTGGGACAAGTACATAGGCACGGCTTTCAAGGGGGGGCGGCTCATCCTCACGTCTAACAGCGAGGGGGTGAGAGCATGACAGTATTCGAGGCGCTAATGGGGAATGTAACTTTTTTTGTGTAAATGGGTTTTTAACGGGTGGACAGTTAGATATGACGTGGGCATATGTGTTTTATATTGAGCCACAGTAAACCATACATTCTTTTTCAAAAGTTTCCCCTGCTAAACAAAGGGGAAACTTTTGAAATTTTTTGTACCAAGGAGGCTAATATATGCAACAGTTGGCAAATATCATTTTGATCTTTTCTTCTGTTATCACGCTTATATTTGCTGGGAGGGCGATCATTCAATATAAGGGTGCAGATGATAATCGGAAAAAAAATTAATAAATACTTTTCTGATTTCCCTTGTGATTACAGGGATTTTGATAGCGTTGGTAACAATGTTTATTATTGGATCAGCTTAGCTCTGAAAATCAGCTTTTGACATGATCGGGCAGCAGTAAAACACAATGGTAACTCAACGCAAATGATCCAGCAGAAAGGTCTTTGCACAAATACTTTTTTGGGGTGGCATAGCGTCACCCTTTTTTGTGTTGTCCCAACTGTCTGCCAAGTTTTTTTGCTAACGCTTTCCAAATAACGGCGCTTTTTAGGTGATGCAAACCAAGGGAGAATCTGATAAAATCGATCAGGTGTTCGTCTTGGTGGCTCTCGGCTTTTTACAGTTTGCGCGTGTTTTTTCCAGGAGAAAACGATGTCATCCGGCTCGCGAAAAGGGGAAAAACGGCTCCCTTCGCGGGTTGTCGATGTCAAGCACTTTTTTCAGTGAAACACAACATATAGTGTTGTCGAATTTTATTTCGCACAATATATAGGTGAAACTATTGAGTTTTTTTGACAAAGATAGTTAACTAGAGAGGAAAGAATCGAAGGAGGAACGTTCATGTTGGCAACCGAAACCGTATCCCGAACCGTTTTTTTGAGGGATGAATTTTTAGCACAATATCCAGATTTTCCTGTTCATATGAATCCTCTGGGACAATTTGTTTACTACCGGACTTATTCTCGCTTCCTCCCGGAGAAAGGCAGACGGGAAACGTGGAAAGAAACATGCCGCCGCTCGGTGGATTACAATATGAAGCTTGCGTACCAACATATGAAAAAGATCGGCTTGCAGCCGGATGAGCGGGCGATGGAGGCAGAAGCGGAAGGGCTGTTTGACAACATGTTCAACCTTCGCCAGTTTTTGTCCGGACGGACGCTGTGGGTAGGCGGCGCGGAGAACGGCGTTGCCGATTTGTACCCACTGGCTAACTTCAACTGCTCGTTTTTGAACATCAGGTCATGGGACGACCTGGGCGATTTGTTCTACCTGTTGCTCGTAGGAACGGGCGTAGGCTTTAAATGCACGAAGGAAATGGCAGCCGGACTTGGGCCGATCCGCACCAACGTCACCCTGCTTTCCTCCGAGTACAGACCGCTTCCGAAGCACCAGCGTCTGGAACGCTCCGAGCTGAATGTGCTGGACAACGGCTTTGCGAAAATTTACGTAGGGGACAGCAAGGAAGGCTGGGTCGAGTCGCTGCGCCTGTACTTGCAAATTCTCACGGATTCCGCCTACGAGCATATCCATACGGTCAAAATCTCCTACAACAGCGTGCGGCCAAAAGGGGAGCGGCTGAAGCGCTTTGGCGGAACAGCAAGCGGACACGAGCCGCTGCGCGAAATGTTTGAAGGAATCGACAAAGTGCTGAAAAACCAGATCGACCAGCATCTGGCCCCGATCGAAAGCGACGAAAAAGGGTACGGCAAAATTCGCCCCGTACATATTCTCGACATCGGCAACCTCATCGGAGCAAACGTTGTGGTCGGGGGCGTGCGCCGCACCGCGGAAATTTTCCTGTTTGACCACGATGACTACGAGTGCATGCTGGCGAAATACGGCATCAACGGCTTCTGGACAGAGGAGCAGCTCGCCCACCATCGTCGTGTCGGAGAGCTTTTGGGAGAGCACAAGCCTGTCTGGTTTGACAGCATTCAAAAAGTGGGAGACGGGCGCTTCGGCCTGGATCACCGCCGCATGTCCAACAACTCGATTGCGTTCACCAAGCAGCCGACCAAAGAGTTTTTGCATCTTGTGTTCACGCTGATGCAACTGGAGGGCGAGCCAGGCTTTATCAACCTGGAAGAAGCGAATCGCCGCCGCCCGAATGCGGAAGGACTCAATCCTTGTGCGGAAATTTTGCTCGATTCGTACGGGGTCTGCAACTTGACGACAGTGAACCTGGTTCAGTTTGTCCGCGAGCGTGAGGACGGCTCGAAATATTTGGACCTGGACGGACTGTTGGACGCGCAGCGCAAATCTGCCCGCGCAGGATTGCGGATGACGCTCGTAACACTGGAGCTGCCGCACTGGGATACGGTCCAGCAGCGCGACCGCCTGCTCGGAACGTCGTTGACAGGCGTGAAGGATGCGCTCGCTTCTCTCGGCTATACCGAAGAGCAGGAGTTGGAGTTGCTGCGTCAACTGGGCGATGCTGCCCGCAGTGAAGCAGACCGCTACGCGTATGAGCTGCGCGTGAACTCGCCGCTGCTCGTGACGACCGTCAAGCCGGAAGGGACGTTGTCGCAGGTGGCCGGGGGCGTTTCCAGCGGCTTGCACTGGTCGCACTCGCCGTACTACATCCGCCGTATTCGCATCAACGCCCAGGACCCGCTGGCAAAGGCTGTACAAGCTCTCGGCTGGACCGTCCATCCCGAGGTGGGGACCCCTGGCGAAACGCACGAAGAGCGCATGGCAAATGCGCGTACGCTCGTGATCGACTTCCCGGTAGCATCCGGTGCGCAAGAGACGAAAAACGAAGTGAGCGCGAAACGCCAGTTCGACACGTACTTCCGTTTTCAAAAGGAATACACCGAGCACAACTCTTCCAATACGATTACCGTTCGCAAGGAAGAGTGGAGCGAAGTGGAAGAAATCGTCTACGCCAACTGGGACAATTTTGTCGGCGTGTCCTTCCTGCAACTGGATGGCGGAAACTATCAGCTTGCGCCGTATGAAGAGTGCACGAAAGAGCAATACGAGGCGCTGAAGCAATCGATGAAGCCGTTTGACCCGGCGATTTTGCAGCAATTCGAAACAGGCGGCGAGGCTGATCTGTCTACCGCAGAAGCGTGCGAAGGCGGCGCTTGCCCGATTCGTTAACACGCTGCTTTACATGAGGAACCAACATAGAGAAGAGGGAGAGACGGTCACGACGAGTCTCTCCCTCTTTTTTTGCGGATCAGGCCGACGATCAGGAGCAGCAGCGGGTAAAACAGCCCGAAAATCAGGCTGTAAGGCAACCAGGCGTCGACATCCCACTGGTTCATATACGCTGTATTCGGATAGACGATCAGGGAAAAGACGACGACGAGAAAAGCTTGGGGAAGGATGAGCGGCTTGTAGGTGCGGAGCCGAAATACTTGCACCATGCTGACAAACGACATGGTGCCTCTCATGATGCCGTTCCCGCTCGCTTCGAGAATCGGCTGTACGTTTTCAAACTCCATGTTCGAACAAAGAAAAAAGATCAGGGAGCAAAACAGCAACAGCAGCAACGGGGTAAACAGCTCGATGCATCGGGCGAAAGCCTCCAGTCCAAGCCGCATGGCGAGCATGACGACGAGCAAAAACAAAATGTGCAGCGCGATGATCGGAGTCTCTGGGAACATGTGCGTGATTAAAAAGTTTCCGATGTAAAACAGCACCTGCGAAGAGGCGAGCAGCATGGTGAAGAGGAAAAGCAGCGAGACTGCCCAGCCGAGCCATTTGCCGAGAACGCGTTCGTTGATTTCCAGCAAGTTTTGATTGGGATAGAGCAACCCGACAGCGATGTAGAGCCAGGCCAACCCATAGCCGACTACATTTCCCAGGATGGCGCAAATCCACGCGTCCTGCTTTGCATCCGCAGCCAATGTAGAAGGGGCGACCAAAATCGTGGTCCCGATGCAGAACAGGGCTGTAATTATCATCATTTGCCGATTCGAGATAGTGACGTTGGACAGCACCTGATGTCCTCCTAGTGGAACAATCTCTGCAAAAATTCCCCAAAGGGGCCAAGGACGGCGAGCACCCAATCGCCCGGATTGGGCATGGCGACCCCCAACACTTTGAGCACGCCTGCTGCTGCGGCAAGCAAAAGCAAAAGGGAAAACACAACAAGCTCCCGATAATAGCCCAGGTGAACCAGATGAGGGATTTCCCACCAGGCAATGATGATCGCTGTGACCAAGACAACGGTTGCTCCCCACATTCCTTTTCCTACTTTCCTGTTTGCGCCAGTTTATTTTTTTCGAGTATTGACGTAATGAAAAATTGACATACCAGCCAGACCGCAAGACCAGTTTGTCTATGGTACAATATACGTATAGAGAAAGGGGCGATGATGAGTGAGTCCGATTATTCATGCCCATCGGCTGCGAGTGCGCTACGGCGAGACCGATCAGATGGGCGTGGTCTACCATACGAATTACTTGAACTGGTTTGAGGTAGGACGAACCGAATTGATCCGCAATGCGGGGCTTACCTACCGCGAGCTGGAGGAAAGAGGCGTGCTGCTGCCGGTCACGGACGCGTCGCTCTCCTACAAAAAGCCGGCCCGCTACGACGATGTGGTGGAAATCCAGACGCGGGTCAAGGAGCTGAGTGCCGTTCGACTAGCGTTTGCTTACGATATTATCCGCGTGTCGGACCAGGAGCTGCTCGCGTCGGGCGAGACGATGCACGTTTTTACGAACGCAGAGCTGAAGCCGATTCGCTTGTCCAGAACAGAGCCGGAGGTTTACGCCTGGCTGGATGCCCAGTATAAAGGAGGGGAGTAGCATGCTGCGCTTTCTCATCATCCTGTTTGTCGTCGGATTCGGTTTGGAGCTGTGGGGGCTGATTACGGTCGGCTCGCTCATCGGCGGCTGGAACACGGTTTTGCTGGTGATCCTGACCGGGCTGCTCGGGGCTTGGCTGGCGAAGCAGCAAGGCGTCCAGGTGTTTCGCACGCTGCAGTTCCAGTTGGCACGGGGGCAGATGCCGACAGAGACGATTATTGACGGCGCGCTGATTCTGATCGGCGGCATTTTGCTGCTGTTGCCAGGCTTTGTCTCCGACGTGATCGGCCTGATTTTTCTCATTCCGTACACCCGCATGATTTTGCGCCACCTGCTGAAACAATGGCTGTGGTATTTGATCTCGTCGGGGCGCATCCAATTCTTTTTCCGCAGATAAAAGAGCAGTTGTCAAAAAGAACCGCTTCGAGCGACGGCCTCACGGCTAGCCCGAAAGCGGTTCTTTTGTTAGGTGCGTTTTCCCCGAATGTAGGTCCAGATGTCCACGAACACGTTGGCTTTGACCAGCGCGTTAATCAATACGAGTGAGACAGGGCCGATAATCAGCCCCAAAAAGCCGAACAGTTGCAGGCCGACGAACAGGGCGACCAGCGTGAGCAGCGGATCGAGACCGACGCTTTCCGCGACGACCTTTGGCTCGATGATCTGGCGGAAGATGAGAACGACCGCGTACAGGATGGACAGTCCGATGACCATCGTGTAGTTGCCTTTGAAAAACAGGTAGATGATCCACGGAACGAAGACGGTTCCCGTTCCGAGATACGGCAGCAGATCGACCAGGCCGGTAATCAGCCCGATCGTAATCGCGTATTCGACGCGCATGATGAGAAGGCCGACGATCACGATGGCGGCCGTCAGCGAGATGAGCGTCAACTGCGCCTTGAGAAAGCCGAGCAAAGCGCCGCGAAGGTCGCGGAAAATCTGGTCCAGCCGGTTGTTGACGCCGCTTGGCAACAGGCGGCGGAAGCGCGCTTCCCAGAGGAAGAAGTCTTTGGAAATAAAGAACGCGCCCATGATGGAAATAACCGATACGGTAGCCATGTTCGGCAGGGAGACGAGCACGTTTTTCAGGCCGTCCAGGAAGCTGACAATCAGGTTTTGCCCGGCGTGGGTGATGGAAGTAATGCCGCTTCCGACCGTATTGCTAATTTTGTCCTTGTAGTTCGGGTCAAGCTGGTCGTAAATCCATTGCACCTGGTTGTAGATGCCGAGCAAAAAGTCTTGCGAGATCGTCCGCTGCAAATACTCGGACAGCTCCTGGGCGAATCCCGGCAGGCGCTTGGCCAGCTCGCCGATCTCCACGACGGTTTCCGAGACGACCAATGTCGCCAGCCCGATGGCGAGCAGCATCAAGACGAGCAGGGCGAGAGTGACCGACAGCCAGCGCGGAATCTTGAACTTTTGCGTGACGAACGTGACCGGCTTGTGGATCAAAAGCGCGATGACTAAAGCAATTATAAATGGGTAAAGTAAGGGTGTTGCAAACTGAAACAGCCAAATTCCTACATAAACAAGCAGGCAAACCCAGAAAAAGCGAATGATCTGAAAGAGGCGCTCCACCCAGTTTTCCTGATTCAACAAAGGTCTCCTTTCTGCCATCGAACAGCACACAAATCCTTATGGAACTATTATGCAGCAAGCCGGACAAATGGAGCAAGTTCGCGCAAAAAACAAAACCGGGTTTCATCCTTTGAAACATTTTTTCGCCAATCTTATTCACAAAATCGCAATAATCTTTTATAATTGGGTCGACTTATAGTGGATTCTTTTCACTCGCCTCTCCCCCTTGGCATGTTCTAAGGATTTGCGTGGATCTATTCCCTGACAAGAGTGGTGGATGAAAGAAACCGCTGCCATCAACTTCATATTTGCTGTGGATAAAGTCGTTTATCAGTCACAAGGACAAGCGAGGACTGGATAAGCGCTACTACTTGAGTGGAAAAGGAGAGGGAGTTCTATGACAACAACACGTGGACTAGAAGGCGTCGTTGCCGCTCAATCATCGATCTGTTCGATCGTCGATGGGGTTCTTTGCTATGGCGGGATCAACATCGATGAGTTAGCAGAACATGCAACTTTTGAAGAGGTTGTATATTTGCTCTGGCATGGAGCGTTACCGAAGCGTGATCAGCTAGACGCTTTGAAAAAACAATTGGGTGAAAATGCAACAGTGGCAAAAGAAGTGCTGGAGAGCATCCGCCACTACCCAAAAGGCGTACACCCAATGGCGGCGTTGCGCACAGCTGTCTCTTCGTTAGCGCTCTACGACCCAGAAGCGCAAGACATGTCTCCTGAAGCCAACTATCGCAAATCCATCCGTCTGATGGCTCAAACTCCTACCTTGATTGCCGCTTACGAGCGCATGCGCAAAGGTCTGGAGCCAGTTGCTCCTCGTGCAGATTTCACCATCGCCCAAAACTTCCTCTACATGCTGACTGGCGAAGAGCCGACAGAAACAGCAGTGAAAGCGTTTGACGTTGCGCTGGTTCTGCATGCTGACCATGAGTTCAATGCATCTACCTTCGCTGCTCGCGTAACCGTTGCGACCTTGACTGATATCTACTCCGGTATCGTCTCTGCCATCGGCACGCTCAAAGGCCCTCTGCACGGCGGCGCCAATGAAGCGGTTGCGAAAATGCTGGTGGAAATCGGCAGCCTCGACAACGTAGAATCGTACATCCGCGCCAAGCTGGACAACAAAGAGAAAATCATGGGCTTCGGACATCGCGTCTACAAAGATGGTGACCCGCGCGCGAAATGGCTGAAGCAAATGTCCCAAAAGCTGACCGCGCAAATCGGTCGTCCAGAGCTGTATGAAATGTCCGTGAAAATCGACGACATGATTTCCAAGGAAAAAGGACTGAAGCCAAACGTTGACTTCTACTCCGCTTCCGTGTACATCTCTCTCGGCCTGGAAACTGACCTGTTCACACCGATCTTCGCTATCAGCCGCATGTCCGGCTGGACGGCTCACATCATGGAACAGTATGAAAACAATCGCCTGATCCGTCCGCGCGCGGATTACACCGGTCCGGTCAACCAACACTACGTTCCGATTGACCGCCGCTAAACACTCGCTATTTTCGAGCGTGGAGGGCACCTGTTCCCTAAGCGCAAGCTTGAGAACTACCACAAGCAGTGGTAGTTCTCCTACGTCTGGAAATATTCATAATCACCTATTATCTTCACCACTGGAGGGATTCTTGTGTTCAAAAACCTTGCACAACCAACTGCCGGCGAAAAAATTACGGTTGATAACGGCAAACTGGTAGTTCCAAACAACCCGATCATTCCTTTCATCGAGGGCGACGGTACTGGCCCTGACATCTGGAAAGCTTCCGTTCGCGTACTGGATGCAGCGGTAGAAAAAGCATACAACGGCGAGAAAAAAATCGCTTGGTTCGAAGTATTCGCAGGAGAAAAATCGTTCAATCAATACAACGAGTGGCTGCCAGAAGATACATTGACAGCGATCCGCGAATACTTGATCGCCATCAAAGGTCCTCTGACTACACCAGTAGGCGGCGGTATCCGTTCCATCAACGTGGCGCTGCGCCAAGAGCTGGATCTGTACGCTTGCGTGCGTCCTGTTCAATACTTCGATGGCGTTCCATCCCCTGTGAAACATCCTGAATTGACAGATATGGTTATTTTCCGCGAGAACACAGAAGATATCTACGCTGGTGTTGAGTGGGCAGAAGGCACTCCGGAAGTGAAAAAAGTAATCGAATTCCTGCAAAAAGAAATGGGCGTGAAGAAAATCCGCTTCCCGGAAACTTCCGGTATCGGGATCAAGCCTGTTTCCAAAGACGGTACAGAGCGTCTGGTTCGCGCAGCGATCAACTACGCGATCGACAACAACCGCAAATCCGTTACCCTCGTACACAAAGGCAACATCATGAAGTTCACCGAAGGCGCGTTCAAAAGCTGGGGTTATGCAGTGGCTGAAGCGGAATTCGGCGACAAAGTGTTCACTTGGGCACAATACGACCGCATCAAGGCTGAAGGCGGCGACGCTGACAAAGCGCAAAAAGAAGCAGAAGCGGCTGGCAAAATCATCGTAAAAGACGTGATTGCGGACGCGTTCCTGCAACAAATCCTGACTCGTCCTGCCGAGTACGATGTAGTAGCAACCCTCAACCTGAACGGTGACTACATCTCCGACGCGCTGGCTGCACAAGTTGGCGGTATCGGTATCGCTCCAGGCGCAAACATCAACTACCTGACTGGCCATGCGATCTTCGAGGCAACTCACGGTACAGCGCCTAAATACGCTGGTCTGGACAAAGTGAACCCATCCTCCGTGATCCTGTCCGGAGAAATGATGCTGCGTCACCTGGGCTGGAACGAAGCGGCTGACCTGATTATCAACTCCATGGAAAAAACCATCTCCGCGAAAACCGTAACGTACGATTTCGCTCGCCTGATGGAAGGTGCAACCGAGCTGAAATGCTCCGAGTTTGCTGACGCGCTGATTCAAAACATGTAAGATAAAGATAGTTTGGCAACGATTACCTTACATTTTGGAGGGGAGTTAAGTCATGGCATTCAACCGTAAAAAAATCGCTGTTATCGGTAGTGGCTTCACTGGTGCAACCACAGCATTTATTTTGGGGCAAAAAGAACTGGGCGACGTCGTATTGGTTGATATTCCGCAACTGGAAAACCCAACAAAAGGGAAAGCGTTGGATATGATGGAGTCTTCTCCTGTACTGGGGTTTGACGCCAACATTACAGGCACAGCCAGCTACGAGGACATCAAAGGTGCCGATCTGGTCATCATCACCGCAGGGATTGCCCGCAAGCCTGGCATGTCCCGCGACGACCTGGTGAACACAAACGCAGCCATCATGAAGTCGGTGGCGGAGCAAGTGAAAACGTATGCGCCAAACTCGATCGTGCTCGTTCTTTCCAACCCTGTTGATGCGATGACTTATACCTTCTACAAAACGTCCGGCTTCCCGAAAGAGCGCGTAATCGGGCAATCCGGCGTGCTGGATACGGCGCGTTTCCGTACCTTCGTGGCAATGGAGCTGAACGTCTCTGTTGAAGACGTGACAGGCTTCGTGCTCGGCGGACACGGCGACGACATGGTTCCATTGGTGCGCTACTCGTACGCGGGCGGCATTCCGCTGGAAACATTGATCCCGAAAGATCGCCTCGATGCGATCGTCGAACGCACCCGCAAAGGCGGCGGCGAAATCGTCAACCTGCTCGGTAACGGTTCCGCCTATTACGCCCCGGCTGCCTCGCTGGTGCAGATGGCTGAAGCGATCATCAAGGACAAAAAACGTATCCTGCCATCCATTGCGCTTCTGCAAGGCGAGTACGGCTACCACGATCTCTACCTCGGTGTTCCGACCCTCCTGGGGGCAAACGGGATCGAGAAAGTGATCGAGCTGGAACTCACCGCAGAGGAAAAAGCAGCCCTCGACAAATCGGCTGATTCCGTGCGCAATGTCCTGGCTGTTTTGAAATAGCCGGGTCGAGATGAATAACCAAGACGCCTTTCTTCGCGAAAGGCGTCTTTTTTTGCGGGAACGTCCAGTGGAGGTGAAGCAAATGACGTCTTTGTCCGGTGGCGGGCGGGGCGAACTGCTCGGCCGAAGTAGTTGCGAGACGAATGAAGTGCAAGGCGCCTTTGGCTTGGGGGAGTTTTTTGCGTGTTTTCCTTTTGCTCCTCTGGCTCGGTAGGAATTCTTCTAAAACCTTGTGTTTTTTTTCGCTTCCTCTACGAGCTGTGAGGTTCGGTCAGGCGTTCTTTGGGAAAAGCCGAGTAGGTCGAAGCTGCAGTGGAGGGAGGAAACAGGAGAAAGCGCAGCAGGTGCTTGGGGGCCTCTAGCGAGGGAGCGCAGACTGCCCGCCTGCGGGGAAAAAGGAAAACCGCGTCCAAAGTGGAGGATTCAGGGAAGCGGGTTCAAGGTGGACGCTTAAAAGCGTGTTTTCCCTTTTCCCCTCCGTCTCGGAAGGAGTCCCAAAGACCTTTGCGACTTTCTCCTGTTTTCTCTACGATCTGAGGGGGGCGGTCAGGCGTTCATTCGGAAATGACAAGGTGCTCATAGCGTAGTGAGGAGGGGAGCTGGAGTTTATATTGAATTATATTGCTTATTATCAGGCCCAAAAGGAGTTGCACCTATACGACTCTTTTGAGGGGGGTATTTTCAAAGAGGTAACAAACTTATATAGGGAAAATGTTGAATTTTTTTTGAACAAGTCGATTTAATGATAATTTTATTACAAAAATGGAAGGATTTTATAATAATGAGCACTTTGCATAATTCCATTTTCGAGAAAAAGACAACAGATTTATATGGCCTGTGGTTGGTTTCAATGTCGTGATGTGATGGCTTTGGAAAAATGGGCAGACCTGCAGAATTTTCGTCTATGCTGAAAAATTTAAGCTGCGGCTTTGCTTGAATGCTTAACCATGGCTAGTGCAGAAGCCAGCAATACAATGGCGTTAAGGTACTGGTGCGTTGTGACTTTCTGAATTCCCCAAACGTGCATCGCATCGGCAGTTAGATAGGTTTTCAAGCGGGAATTGCATCGTTCCACGCTAGTTCTTTCGTTGTACAGTTCTTTCCAACGCTTGCTCTCCCGATGCGGTGTGGAGTAGCGGCGCAGATCACTGGTTGTATCCACCTTAACGACCATCCCATAATTGGAAGACGAACAAGCGGCCATTCCGAGCGGGCAGTCTACCTTGCCTGTAGCATGGGGACAGCGGAATTTCAGAACATCGCCATCCGCTCCCCAATAGGTCATCGGAAAACCCATGGAGCAGCAAGGCGTTCCGTTTGATGTCATGCCGGCAGGCGGCTCTTTCTCATTGCGAAGATTCATCGGGATGATCGCCTGTGCTTTCAAATTCCGGGCAGCCTCATAGTTTTTTAGTTGGTCGTACCCAGCATCGAGGACAAAGAAGCTGACTTTGGTTTTTGCCGCGACTTGTTCCATCAGATCTGGCGCCATATCGCCGTCATGGACATGAGCCGGTGTCACGGCGAGCGCCATCGGCAGTTCGCTTTTGGTATCGACGGCGAGATGAAGCTTGTAGCCAAACCACTTCACCTTATTGCCGAAGGAGTCGAACTTGGCACCCCAGTTTGCATTGCCTGTGAGCTCGCTTTTACGTTTCGGCTGTTTCTTCTCGTAGGCATGGATCGCGGCACTATCGATGGCCACATGACTTCCATCGACGATGCCTTCTTGCTTGCAGCGTGTGACCAGATCCTCAAAAAGTCGCTTGACCAGGTCTTTGCTCGTAAGCTCGGCAAAGACGCGGCTCAACGTTGCCACGGAAGGAGCTTTCCGATCAAGCCGAAGTCCGCATCGATAGCGAAAACGAAGATCCATATCCAGCCGGCGATGTAGGCCAGTGAACGTACTGATATTCTCAAGCGGAGCTGCAAGCAAAGCCCGAAGGATTCCTTGTCTGCAGTGACCGTCAGCGCCTCGGGGGGAACGGCTTCTCAGTTCTTTGGCGTAAGGACGTAGGTCAAGAGCGCTGAAAAAGATAGGCAATCGTTCTTTGGATTCAAGTTTTTGCAGTTCCTCGAAGGAAAACAGACTTTCTTGAAGAATATACAAGGTGACTTCCTCCTTTTGGGCGTTTTTGGTTTGGTCACCGAAAAACTTCTCCAAATTGGGGTGAAGTCCCTTTTTTATCCCTAGAAATCCTTGTGTCTCAAGGGCTCAGATTTCTGCAAAATGCTCAATTTGTAGAATAATGTACTTGATGAAATTAAATAAATTAAGGAGGAAACATGAAAAAGCCATTTCTTGTTGTATTAACGATGTTTTTAGTCGTATTGAGCCTTGGTAATCTTGTTGCTTCTGCCAAAGGCAACAATGCAACAGTAGAAACAGGGGAGGTTGTTGTTGAAGACCTTACCTACGAGGAAGCAATGCAACGTATTGCAAAATATAGCGGTAGGTCGTTAGAGGAAGTAAAAAAAGAACAACCTAAAACACAAAAGAGCTTAAAAGCTTTAAGTGCAACATGCTCATACAGTGAAGTGTCTCAGCGATTATCAGTTTCAGGAACATATAAACCAAGATTTATTGCTATTGTAAATAAGTGCAGAGACGGTAGTTTCGGTTGGGTTTCTGACATTAGATATGCCGGATTAGATAGGTATCACGGGGTGAGCAAGCAATTTTCAGGTGATGTACAAGCGTGGGTAAAAAATAATCAACAAGGTATTGAGTATCTTGTAAACGGTGATTTTTATGATAATGGATCAACTACTCTAAATTTTCAAACCGGCATAGACACCCCGGTATTTAAAGCTACTTTTAGTGTTGCAAATGCATCAAATCATTACCGATACTTCTATAGCGGATATCAGTATCTCTCTGTTACTGGGAATTAAATAACTGCATACATTCAAAGGGGCAATCTTCAAGTCAAGAGAATGACCAGAGAGCCCCTTTTTGCTGTTCGGAGAAATTGTTTAGTTCGTTTTCTTTGAGATGAATTCGTTTGAAATTGTCTTAAAAATATTGGTGTACATTAGTTTGAGATTTTTTTCTGTCTTTTCATCATTTTCCAGGCCATATTCAAATATTTTATATTGCCCGTCTTCATTGATAAATCCAGTTGCAAACATACCGGAGCTCGTTGAGGGAGCAGTAGAATATGTTAGACTTTCTTCTATGAACGGGTAATATGATTTGGTTGATCCGATAAAGAAAACAGGGTATTTCAGACTTTTATAAAGCCTGGCAAATTGAGGTTTGGAAGCTTCCTCTAGGCACTCTGGCATGATAAATAATGCGTGAAACTCTGTATCCGATGCATTAATTAGTGATTCAAGGGTTGTTTCGATGAAATCAATATTTTCGTTGACCACAGGAGGCTGCCCGATCACTCCAATTTTTAGATTCTGCTCGTTATTGCCTGCAAAGGAGTTATCATTTACACATCCGGCAGTAAGCAACAGGCAGGCTAAAATGATATGTAAAAATATACTTCTCAATTAATCAACTCCCCGGCCTTTGAATTTTACATATAATACCATAATTTTCTTATATGGTCAAATCTTCATTATTAGGGGTGTACAAACATTTGGCTGTTATAATCTTTTAAGCCCGGGCTCTGCAACTACCTCTATGGGTTGCCCCGAAAGGCTTGTAAGATTTTTAAAACTCCCATCAACATCATTAGCCCCTGACGAGGAAAGAGGAGGTATACGCGAAAGCTCTTTGGGATCCCGACCGAGGTGGAAGGGAAAAAACGAAACACGCTTTTAAGCGTCCACTCTGAGACACATCCTGAATAAACCACTTTGGACGCGGTTTCATTTTTCCCTGGAACCGGGCAGTAGTGCTTCCAGCGGGGATCCCAAGAAGCTCCAGCGATTTCTCCTCTTTCCTCGCCGCCACGAAAGCTACGATCAAGGGGCTTTCAAAAAACACACCGGGACGAACCGAAGCTAAAGCTGCGATCAAGGGCTTTCAAAATTACCGGGACGAGCCGAAGCCAAAGCTACGAGCAAAAGGCCCTACGACCAAGGGACCTTTCAAAACACCCCCCGAAGCCTAACATCCCCTCCCTGATGCCCACCCCTCATTCGAGGCATACTACTCCAAAGAACCAACGGAACGCCCAAGCCACACCCACCACAGCCAGCCTCCAAACACTTTTACAAAAAAATTACTTGTCTTCCGGTTTCAGCATTGGCAGACTGAGAGGTGTAGAGAGAAGAAACAAACCAGAGGACGAAGGTCTGAAAACAATTAATCTGCAGCATCGCATTGGTAGGGGGAAACGGATAAAATGATTAAGGTTTTGGTAGTGGATGACGAAGCTTCCATCGTGAAGCTGCTGCAATTCAATCTGGAAAAATCGGGTTTCCAGGTAGTGACCGCCTTTGACGGCAGACAGGCGCTCGACATGGTGAAAAGCGAGCAGCCCGATTTCATCATTCTCGACTTGATGCTGCCCAAAATGGACGGCATGGACGTCTGTAAAACATTGCGCCAGGAGCGCATTAACACGCCAATCCTCATGTTGACCGCAAAAGACGATGAGCTGGATAAAATATTAGGTCTGGAGCTGGGCGCTGACGACTATTTGACCAAGCCGTTCAGCCCGCGCGAAGTAATCGCCCGCGTAAAAGCCATTCTCCGCCGCATTCAGGCAACCCCGGAAGCGGCGGTTGCGCCGGAAGATGTCGTGCTCCAGTTTGGCGACATCCGCATCTACCCGGAAAAATACGAAGTCTTTTGCAAAGATACAAAGGTAGAGCTGACTCCAAAAGAATTCGAACTGCTCAACTACCTCGCCAGCCACCAGGGGCGCGTGCTCACCCGCGACCAACTGCTGAACGCCGTCTGGAACTACGACTTTATCGGGGACTCCCGGATCGTGGACGTGCATGTCAGCCACCTGCGGGAAAAGCTGGAGGAAGACACGAAAAACCCGCGCTACATCAAAACTGTTCGCGGCTTGGGATACAAACTGGAAGGATAACAAACGGGAGGCACGACCTTGACTCGCTTTCGTATCAAACTCACCTTCACCATTCTGGGATTAATCTCATTGGTCCTCCTGTTGATGGGGATGTACTTTGCGAAGGTATTGGAAAATTCCTACCTGCAATCGCTGCATGAGCTTTTGTCCCGCGAGTCCAAGCTGGTTGCCCAGGCTGTCCGCTTCCCGACCGTTTTTGACAATCAGGAGATGCTCGCGGATCGCGTCCTCCAGGTGGCGCCATCCGACGAAGTCCGCCTGACCATCATCAACCTGGAAGGCGAGGTGCTGTACGACAACTCCTCCCATGCCGATGAGATGGAGAACCACCACGACAGGCCGGAAATGCTCGCGGCGCTCAATGGAGAGACCGGCATTTCCCGCCGCTTTAGCGAGACGCTGGGCTATGACATGATGTACGTAGCCGTGCCCGTCGAGCAGGGGACGAACATCGTCGGTGCCGTCCGCTCGGCCATGTCGATGAAAGACATTACGGACACGATCCACAACATGTGGTACAGCCTGCTGACAGGCTTGCTGGTGACGCTTGTCGTCGGCTCGATTGTGGTGTCGCGCATCTCCTTTTCGATTATTCGTCCCATCGAGGAAATTACGCGAGTCGCCCGCAACATTACCCAGCGCCAGTACGAGAGCCGGGTACGGATCAAGGCCAAGGACGAGATCGGCCAGCTCGCCGGCGCCATCAATTTCATGGCGTCCAGCCTGGAACAGCAAATGTACGAAATCTCCGAGAACCAGCAGCGGCTCGCCGGGGTGCTGACCAACATGACGAGCGGGGTCATTTTCATCTCGGAGCAGCGCAGAATCATGCTCGTCAACCCCGCCGTGGAAAAGCTGCTCGGAACAGCCGGACACGAGCTGGTAGGCAAGCTGCACATCGAGGCAGGCAAAAGCTTTGGCCTGTCCCAATACATTGACAGATGCCTGGACAAAAGCGAGAAGTTCCGGCAGGAGATCCACATTTACTATCCGCAGGAGCGCGTGCTCGACGTCAATTTTGCCCCGTACATCAATTTTAAAGGGGAATCGCGAGGCGTCGTCGTCGTGCTGCACGACATCACCGACATTCGCCGCCTGGAAAAGATGCGCAGCGACTTTGTCGCCAACGTCTCGCACGAGCTGCGGACGCCGATTACTTCCATCAAAGGGTTTACAGAGACGCTTTTGGAAGGGGCGATGCAGGACGAGGAAACGTGCCGCAATTTCCTGCAAATTATTTCGGATGAGAGCGAACGGCTGTACCGGATGATCCGCGACATTTTGGACTTGTCCAAAATCGAACAGAAGCGGATTCCCCTGCACCTCAGCCGCGTGCATGTGCAGGAGCTGATCCGCTCGGCAGCGGCGATCATGCACGACCAGGCGCAGAGAAAGCAGTTGAAGGTGACGCTGCCGGACAGCCAGCCGGACATTTGGTTGATGACAGACAAAGATTGTCTCCAGCAAATCGTCCTGAACCTTTTGACCAACGCGATCGCCTACACTCCGGAAGGCGGAGAGATCACGATCAGGACAGAAGCAGACGACGAACACGTGACGATTCAGGTTTCCGATACGGGCATAGGTATCCCGGAAAAAGACCTCACGCGCATTTTCGAGCGCTTTTACCGTGTCGACAAGGCGCGCAGCCGCGACTCCGGCGGAACGGGGCTGGGCCTTGCGATTGTCAAACACCTCGTCGACAACTTGCACGGCCAGATCGGGGTAGAGAGTGTGGAAGGAAAAGGCACCACCTTTACCGTCACTTTGCCGCTCGGCTGAAATATTTACACAAACAAAATAGTAGCTTTACCCGTGCAATACAATCCCCTTGTACTATTTGTCGTGTCAGACAAATGAAGGGGGACGAGGAACATGTCGCGGCACGCTTTCGAAGAGCAGTTGGACGTATTGCATCGCAAGCTCATGTCCATGGGCACATTGGTGGAAGAAGCCATTCATAAATCGATTAAAAGTTTGGTGGAGCGGGATGTTCAGCTTGCAGAGCAGGTCATTGCCGCCGATCCGGTCATCAACGAGCTGGAGCAGGAGATACAGAGCGAATGCTTCCGCCTGATCGCTTTGCAGCAGCCGGTAGGGAGTGACCTGCGCCGTCTGGGAACGATGCTGAAGCTGGTGACGGACCTGGAGCGGATGGGCGATCATGCGGTCTCCATCGCCAAAACGACACGCCGCCTGATGGCTGAACCGTATATCAAGCCGCTGATTGACATCCCGTTGATGGCCGATCATGTAAAAGCGATGGTGCGAGATTGCCTGAATGCCTATATCGCCCGCAACAAGGAAGCGGCAGAAGAGATCGCCGCTCGCGACGATATCGTCGACAAGCTGTTTGCAACGATTTTCCGTGACTTGATCGAAGTCATGACCAAAAACGGCAGCGCGATTTCCCAAGGGACGCATCTTTTGCTGGTGGCGCAATATTTGGAGCGGATTGCCGATCACGTCACGAATATTTGCGAATGGATCATCTACATGTCCACAGGCAAAATGACCGACCTGAACAAATAAGCCCGGGCGAGAACGTCTTGCCGGAGCAAAAAGCCACAAACGCCAAAAAGCCGCTGCGAGCCGTCTCAAGCTTGCAGCGGCTTTTTCCGCTCATGACAGACGCCTATTTCCTTCTGGCTGCATACAATACAACGATTCAACCCCATTATCAGCAAAAGAAGTACGGGAGGGAATGGCATGGCAAAACAAGTACGCCACATATACGCCGCAGGCAACACGGCGCGAGGATACAAAACGTTTTACGATTCGGTCCTGCAAGGGCTGGAGCGCGTCTACATCCTGTCAGGAGTCGTGGAGGGAGTCACGTCCCCGCTCATCGAAGCCATCGGCAAGGAGATGTCGCGCAAGACGAATCAGGTGGAGTGGATTCACTCTCCGTTTGTGAACGGGCAATACGACGGCGTTGTTTTTCACGAGTGGAGGGTCGCCATTATGGACGGCAGCTATCCTCGCATCTGGCGACCTGCTGCGCCCGGTGTGACGGAAATCCAGGTCAATTTGCAAACGGCGGTCGGCATCGAACAACTGGCCCCTTACAAAAAACAAATCGCGGCGTGGTACGAGGAGATTTTTGCCAAGAGCGAAGCCGCTTATCAGTCGTTCGGGGAAGCGCTGCGCATTCACGATGAATGGGAAGCGCCGTACATTGAAAACTTGAACCGCGAGGAAGCCAACCGCGTTACGGAAGAAGTAATCGCGCTGTTTTTTGGCGAGGAAAAGCTTGGCAAAAAGGCACGGGTGCGCAGAATGTACCTGGGGGCCGCCACGCCGCATGGGCCTGTCGATCACATCATGAAGCTGACAGACTCGTTGCAGAAGCGCTACTTCATCAAAGGAAGACCGGGATCAGGCAAGTCGACCATGCTGAAAAAGCTGGTAGTCGAAGCGGAAAACCGCGGCTACGACGTGGAGGTGTACCATTGCGGGCTGGACCCGCACAGCCTGGATATGGTGATCGTGCCGGAAAAAGGGCTGGCTATTTTCGACAGCACCGCCCCGCACGAATACTTCCCCAGCAAGGAGACAGACGAAGTCATCGACATGTACACGCGGGCCATCGCTCCTGGCACCGACGAGAAGTACCAGGAGGAGCTTGCCGACATCAAGGCTCGCTACACGCAAAAAATCAAGGAAGCTACGGCGTCCTTGCTCGCTGCCAAAGAACTGCGCGATCAATTGAACAATCTGTACAGCGAGGCTGCGGACCAGTCCAGGCTCAAAGCGGTCGCCCAGGCGATCATGAGCAGACTGGCGCGGATGGGATAAAGACACAGCGCATGACCGCATGAAACCCGTTCGGCTGCTCATACTACAGGAAGGAGGTGAGTGGCCGGATGGGTTTTGCTTTGACTCTGGCTTTGCTTTTGCTAGCCAATCCCCTCGATCCGACCAACTTTTTGCACGTCGAGGTGGGAGACAAAACGGTAGCCATCCTGGACCGAGCGGATTATACCTTGCCTGTTGACGGTGTCCCTGTCGCGGATGACTACCGTTTGCAAAAATTGATAGACGCAGTAGCCAAAGAAGCGTATGTAGCGCCGATCAATGCGACGATTAATGCGCACGGCGCCATCGTTCCCGAGAAAAAAGGCCGCAAGCTGGACGAGGCTGCTTTTTTGGAGCGGTTTTACCAGTATTACTACGGGCAGGGCGCTGCGACCATGCAAGTCTCCTACCAGGAAGTGTATCCAAAGGTGGACAAGGCTCTCCTCAGCCAAGTTCGGAAAAAAGTGATCGGGCAGTATGCCACCTATTTCAATTCGCGGAACAAAAACCGCTCTCACAACATCAGGCTCGCTTCACAGGCGCTCAACAACTACGTCGTGTTGCCGGGAGAAATTTTTTCCTTCAATAAATTAGTTGGCCAAAGGACGAAGGAAAAAGGCTACCTGCAAGCGCCCATCATCGTCAGGGGAGAGCTTTCCGAAGGGATCGGAGGCGGGATTTGCCAAGTGTCCTCGACCTTGTTCAATGCGGTCGACAAGGCGGGCTTGCATATTATGCAGCGCTATTCCCACAGCAGGAACGTCGCCTATGTGCCCCCTGGCCGGGATGCGACCGTGAGCTGGCACGGCCCGGATTTTGTCTTTCAGAACAAGTATGCATACCCGGTCATGATCCGCGCCATCGCTGGAAACGGGACGATGTACGTGACTGTGAACTCTTTTCCCGAGATCGAATACGAGCCGCGCCACGTGCCGAGCGTGCGCCAAAATACGCCGGAGGAAGGGCCTGCAAGCCCCGAGACCATCACAGAACCAACATTGCCTTGAGCTGCATGGGCATGTTGGTTTTTTTGTATGGAGAGCGAAAAACGGAAGGTTTCGCCAGCGCGGTTGGCAAGGTAGCGTTTACAATTACCTAGTTAAAATTTAACCTAAAGAAATAGTTGCCACGGAATCAAAAAAGTCGTATAGTGTTTCCTGTGATAAAAATTTCGTGTCCGAAATATTAGGTAGGAAAGGAGTGCATCATGAACAAGCCTTTGCATATACGGGAATTGCTGAAGCGTCTGAACAAGACGTTTGCGACGATGGCTACGAAGGAGCTGAGCAAGTACGGCTTGACCGTTCCTCAGTTGATGGTCATCCGGCAAATTCATTGCGATCCCAAGACGATCGGCCAGCTAAGCAAAGCTGTCGATCTGTCGTACAGTACCGTTTCCGGCATCATTGACCGGCTGGAGAGAGAGCAGTTGGTCGAGCGTGTCCGCGACGACAAAGACCGCCGTGTCGTCTGGATTCGGAAAACGGAGAAGATTACAGAACTGTTTGCCAAGGTGGACCTTTTTTCAGAGGAATTTTACAAGCGGATTTTCCACGGTTTTTCGGATGAAGACCTGGACGGCATTATTTACTCGATGGAAACGTTGATTGCGAAACTAGAAGAGAGAGAAAGCTGAGGAGAAACCATGAAGCGAAAACTGGTATTGTATGTCATTTTGCTCCTGTTCGTTGTTGGGGGCGGGGGCATCGGTTACTACTACTGGTATCAGGGTGAACATTACGTAACGACGCAGGATGCCAGAGTGGCAGGGGACATTTATCGGGTCATGCCCAAAATGACAGGCAAGCTGACTGCCCTCACTGTCAAAGAAGGCGACACAGTCGTAGCCGACCAGATCGTCGGGCAGCAAGACACGACCAACATCGCGACAAACCTTTTGGAAAACAGCGTGCTGCGTTCCCCGATCACTGGCACGGTCATCAAAACGCAGGCGAAGGAAGGCGAGATTGTTTCCACAGGACAATCCGTTGCGCTGGTGATTGACGAGAGCAAGCTGTACATCTCCGCCAACCTGGAAGAAACCGAGATCGAGCGACTGAAACTGGGACAAAAGGTAGAATTTACGCTGGATGCCTACCCGGGCAAAAAGCTGACTGGCCATCTGATGGAGATCGGCAAAGCAACCAACTCCACGTTTTCCTTGATGCCAGCCGTAAACACTAGCGGGAACTTCACAAAGGTCACCCAGCGGATTCCGATTAAAATTGCCATTGACGACACAGCAGGTCTACATTTGGCTGCCGGTTTGAACGCCGAGATCAAAGTGCAAGTGAAGGAGATGTAATCTGGCATGAAAAAGACAGCTCAATGGAAATCGATCGCGGCTGTGCTGATGGCAATTTCGCTCATTACCGCAGGCTGTAGTGATACGTCTTCTGCTTCGACAGGAGAGGAAAGCATCCCGGTTGTAAAGACGTGGAAGGTGACGTCCTCGCAATCCGGCCTGATTGCGAGCGGGAAAATTGCCGCTTCGGACGAGATTCAGGTCGTCTCCAAAGTATCGGGCAAAGTGGCGAGCGTCAACGCGAAGGAAGGCTCTGTCGTCAAGGCAGGAGATGTCCTGGTGACGCTGGAAGCAGCCGATTACCAGCAGCAAATCAACCAGGCACAGGCCGCGATTGCCGGAGCAAACGCAAAGCTGCGCGACACAAAAGCAGGCGCGCGCAACGAGCAGCTCACACAGTTGGCAAGCGTCGTGACGCAAGCGCAGGCAGGTTTGAAAGTAGCAGAGAGCAACTACAACCGGATGAAAGCTTTGTTTGACGCAGGAGCGCTGTCCCAGGCGGAATTGGAAAAAGTTTCGCTCGATTTGGAAAAGGCGCGTACTGGTCTGGAGCAGGCACAGGCGCAGTACGATCTGGCGAAAGCGGGTCCGACTGCGGATACGGTCGCAGCCCTGCAAGCGGAAGTAAGCCGTCTCAATTCCGGCCTGGAGCTGGCGAAAAGCAGCTATGACAACACGATCATTCGCGCGCCAATCAGCGGAATCGTCGCGAAGCGCTCGATTGATCCGGGCGAGATGGCGGCAGCAGGCTCGCCGCTTCTGGTGCTGGTGAACATGTCTGACGTGAAGGTGGAGGCGAGCGTCTCCCAGGATCAGATCAACAATGTCAAAGTAGGCTCTACGGTTGACGTCAAAGTAGGCAGTCTGGGCGGCAAGGTTCTGAAAGGAACTGTCGAGTTCGTCTCCCCGGTTTCTGACGCCAACAGCAGCTCGTTCCCGATCAAGGTCAAAGTGAGCAACCAGGAAGGACTGCTGCGCGCAGGGATGGTAGCGGAGGTCGTGCTGCAAGGTCAGGCGAGCCAGGGAATGAAAGTGCCAAGCTCGGCTGTTCTGGAAAAAGATAACAAGCATTACATTTACACCGTGGACAACGACGTCGTCCATCAGGTGGAAGTGTCTGTAGACAGCGCCAGCGGTGAGTGGACAACAGTAACCCAAGGTGTGAAAGACAACGATCAGATCGTGCTGAATCCGACAGACAAATTGTCCGAGGGCACCAAGGTAATCGCAAACTAACGGGGGTGATGGCATGGCGGAAGCGGTGGCACAGCGGGAGGACAAAAGCGGCAGTGGCGGCATGTGGCTGTCACTGGTCGCGATCCTCTCGGGAACCTTCGTTGCGATTTTGAATAACAGTTTGATTAACGTTGCCCTGCCCACCATGGTCAGTATTTTCGGCTCCACGACGGAGACCATGCAATGGGTTTTGACGGGCTACATGCTGGCAAACGCCGTCATGATTCCGATGAGCGGTTCGCTGTCGGCCAAGTTCGGGGCGAAAAAAATATTCGTCCTGTCGCTTGCGGCCTTTACGATCTCCTCCGTCCTCTGCGCGCTCGCCTGGAGCGATTCTTCGCTGATCGCCTTTCGCGTCGTGCAGGGCGTGAGTGGCGGGATGATTATGCCGATCGGAATGTCGATGATTTACATGATCGTCCCGCGCGAAAAGATCGGGATGGCGCTGGGGATTTTCGGGATTGCCTCGATGACGGCGCCCGCGCTCGGTCCGACATTGGGCGGGTACCTCATCGAATTTTTAAGCTGGCAGTTTTTGTTTTTGATCGGTGTTCCGTTCGGGATTTTCGCCGTTATCATGAGTATGGTGCTGCTCAAGGAAACGCCGAAAAAGCCGGAGCTGAAGTTCGACTACCTCGGGGCTTTCCTGGCGATTGTCGGCTTTGGCGCACTTCTGCTCGCCTTCAGCAAAGGGCAGGCAGAGGGATGGACGTCCTTTTTCATCGTCAGCCTGTTCTTCGTGGCGATCATGAGCCTGGCGCTGTTCGTCTGGGTGGAGCTGGGAAAAGAACAGCCGCTCTTGGATCTGCGGCTGCTGAAAATCCCGGTATTTTCGATCAGTATCTTGACTTCGGGCTTCGTCATGATGGGGATGATGGGCGGGATCTTCCTGATGCCGATCTTCCTGCAAAACATCCAGGGGATGACGGCCATGGAGTCGGGAATTTTGCTGATGCCGCAATCTATCGCGATGGCGGTCATGATGCCGATCAGCGGCAAGCTGATGGACAAATACGGCATCGGCCCGATCGGGCTGGTCGGGCTGACGATCATGACGGTTACGACTTATGAGCTGCACAATCTCGCGGCAGACAGCATGCACTCCTGGATGGACATGATTTTGACCATCCGTGGCGTCGGCATCGGGCTGTGCATGATGACGCTGTCCACAGTCGGGATGAACGCCGTGCCGCGCACGAGCGTAGGGGACGCTTCGCCGCTCTCCAACGTGCTGCGTCAGGTGATGAGCTCGTTTGCAATTGCGATTTTGACGGTTATCATGCAGGCGCGCCAAAATTTCCACATGGCGTCGATCGCAGACAATCTCAATACGGATATGGCGACGCAGTTTATCAGCGGCATCTCCGGCTTGTACGCGCAGGCAGGGGTAGATGCAGCGAGCGCCGCAGGCGGGGCCAGCACGATCCTGTACGGGATGATGGCGAAGGAAGCGCTGGTGCAAGGAATCGGGGACACCTTCCTCGTCTCCGTAATCCCGATTGCGCTGTCGATTCCACTCTTGTACTTTTTGCATAAAAAACCTAAGAAAAATCCACAGGCGCCCGAGCAGCAAAAGGCGGCTGCCTAAACGAAAAAGCGAAAGGGTCACTTCTGCAAGCCTCATGTCAGGATGCGGGAGTGACCCTACTTTTATATTGTTGCGTGCTTGTTCCGGCTTTTGTGCTGGGGCTTACTGCTTGGAAGAATGGCGTGGATCGTGGCTGTAGCGGAGGGAGGAAACAGGAGAAACCGCTGCAGGTGCTTGGGGCCTCTGGCGGGGAAGCTGGGCAGGAGTCCCAAAGACCTTCGCTTGTTTCTCCTGTTTCCTCTGCGAGCTGTTTCTGTTGTTCGATCTTCCTTGAATGGACCACTTTGGACGCGGTTTCGCTTTTTCCACGGAGCCATGCAGTGAAGCTTCCCAGCAGGGATTCCAAGAAGCTACAGCGATTTCGCCTCTTTCCTCGCCTCACCAAAAGTACCGATCAAGGCAATCCCCTAAGACGAAACTTTCCACAACCAGTACACAATCCTCCCCACAATATAACCAAGCAAAACCGTCCAGCCAATCTTGGCCCAGACATTCAGGCCTTTCACAAATTCACGCAAGCTTTTTCGGGGTTGGGGGTGCTTGTTCACCTTGAGACACTCCTTTTGCTGGTTGGTTATAGCGAATAAACAAATAAATACCGGCGATGATAATCAGTCCGCCGACCCATTGCGGCACGGTGACGACTTCACCCAGAATGAAGTAAGCCAGGATGGCGGTTCCGATCGGTTCCCCCAAAATGCCCATGGAAATCGTGGTCGTGTTCAACCATTTGATGACCCAGTTGAAAATCGAGTGGCCGAGCAAGGTCGGGAACAGCGCGAGGCAGAAAAACCAGCCCCAGTCCTGTGCAGGGTAGCCGACCAGCGGATAGCCGAGAACGAGATCGTAGGCGACCAGAATCACGCTCGTCGCCGTGTAGACGACCAGTGTGTAGGTAAACGAAGACATGTGCTGGCGGACGTACTGGCCGACCAGCCAGTAGCCGGTGACGGTCACCGCGCCGAGCAAGGCGAGCGCGTCGCCGAAAAGAGCCATGCCGCCGACCTGAAAATCTCCCCAGCCAATGACGAAGCTGCCTGCGATGGCGAGCAATCCGCCCGAGAGTGCGAGCAGCCGCACGCGCTCCCCGAAAAAGAAGTAACCGCCGATAAAGGCGAATAAGGGCTGCAACGTTACCAGCACGGTTGAGCTGGCTACAGACGTGTAGTTCAACGATTCGAACCACAACAGAAAATGGCTGGCCAAAAATGCGCCGGACAATAGACAGAGTAGCCACACTTTTCTGCTCATGTTTCCGATCTCCGCGAGAGCGCCGCGATTCCAGAGCAAAAACGGAAGCGTCAGGACGACGGAAAAAATCAGCCGATACGTGGCGATAATCGGCGCAGGCGCGCTGGACAGCTTGACGAAAATCGCGGACGAGGAGATGGCGATCACCCCGATGAGCAGTGCCAAGTACGGGGGAAACAGCGGCTTTTCCAATGGTTGATTCATGTGTACACCTTCTTATGTCAGCTACAAGTCACGATGTTTTCTATTGTACCGTTCGCCTGAAAAATTCACAATGTTATGCTTACCCAGTTACCTGAAAGGTTTTTTTTCAATCAGGCAATCCTACAGGCATGAGATACCTACATTCCTTTTTCCGCATCGTTGTGTTGTTGCTTTTGCTCGTGTGCATGCCTGCGCGAACAGAAGCGATCCCGCTGACCCCCATCCACATCCTGATCGACGTCGGCCACGGAGGGGTGGACTCCGGCACCTCTTACGGCAATCTGCATGAAAAAGACATCAATCTGCAAATTGCCAAGCGCCTGTACGAGCAACTGACCAAGGCAGGGTACAGCGTAGCGCTGAATCGCTATGAGGATATCGCGCTGAGCGACGACAACCGCTGGCTGGGCAATCGCTCCCGGCATATTCGCGACCTCGCCCAGCGCAAAAATTTGGCGAAGGAAATCGTGCCGCAAATGATGCTGAGCCTGCACGTGAACTGGTCGAGCGATTCGCGCCGCCGCGGGCCAGTCGTGCTCTACCAGAGCAATGAACAGAGCTTTATGCTGGCCGATCTGCTGCAAAGCTCGCTGAACCGGCTGGCGAACACAAACGACAAGCCGGTCAAGGGCAAGACGTACTACATGCTGCGTCACAGCTACTGTCCGTCGGTCATCGTGGAGATGGGGTTTATCAGCAACGCTTCTGACCGTGAAATGCTGACCACTCCTGCGTCACAAGAAAAAATCGCCCAGGCCATCAGAGAAGCCGTGAGCGAATACGTGACCTTGACAGGAAATCTGAAAATGGAGACGTTCGCAGAAGAAAGCTGGTGGCAAGAGCCATTGATCCAGCAGATCAATGGCCGACTTGATGAATAAGCTGTGAAATCGTGACAAATTCGGCCTCCTTCTGAATCCGCGGGATGTACTGGCGCAGAACGGAGGCTGTTTTTTTGCCCGGAGGCCCGACGTGCCCGATCGCGATGCAGAGCGGGTGGTTGCCGATCAGCTTGCATATTTTCTCCATCTGCTTGGTGATGTGCGGAACAGAGTAGACGTCGTCGAGAAAAATCCGGTTTTCCGCGTGCGGTACGCCCATCTCCTCGGCGATTTTGCCGGCCACGCTCTTGTCTGTCGTTTTGCTGTCCAGGTATATGAGGCCGCGCTTTTTGACGACACTCATGATAATTCGCATGATGCGCTCGTCAGCCGTCACCTTGGAGCCCATATGGTTGTTCATCCCGATGGCGTGCGGCACGTCGTCAATCGCTTTTTCGACCCGCTGGCGAATTTCTTCATCGGACAGATCGGTCGTAATGGCACCTGGCCCGAGCCACGAGCGTTTGCCCTTGACAGGCTCCATCGGCATGTGGACGAACACGTCGTGCCCTTTTTTGTGGGCAAGCTCCGCGTCCTGCTTCGTGCTTGGCATAAACGGCATGACCGCGACAGTCAGCGGCACGGGCAAATTCAGCATTTCCTCTGTTCCTGCCATGTTGTTGCCGAAGTCGTCGATGACAAACGCTACCAAGTGCTTCGGTTTTGGCTGTGCGGGGGGAGCGGTGTCGCCTGCGGCCGCAGTCCACGAAAAAGTGAAGCAGGAAATCAGGGCGGCAAGCACGAGCGGAAATCTTTTCAGCAAATACATATGATCGCCTTCCTTGTCCATTTTTTTCATAGTCTGTTCAACCGCGCCGGTGTTTACCCGCAGTATCTGCGGCTTGGCTTAGGCGATCGCCCTATGTTACGATAAAAGATAGTAGTTTTGCCACGAGAGGGGTCGGATTCCTTGAGTCATTTTGTGTTGATTGACGGAAACAGCGTAGCCAACCGGGCGTTTTATGCGCTCCCTTTGTTGTCCACGTCAGCCGGACTGCACACGAACGCAGTCCTCGGTTTTACCACGATGTTGCTTCGCGTGCTGGAGGAAATGAAGCCAACGCATATTATGGTTGCGTTTGACGCGGGAAAAGTCGTCTTCCGCCACAGCGAGTACGCCGAATACAAAGGCGGGCGCAGCAAAACGCCGCCGGAGCTGTCCGAACAGTTTCCGCTCATCCGGGAGCTGCTCGACGCCTTTTCGATCAAGCATTTTGAGTTGGAAGGCTACGAGGCGGACGACATCATCGGCACGTTGACCAGGCATGCGGATGCCCAGGCTTGGAAAACAACCGTCATTACCGGGGACAAGGATATGCTCCAACTCGTGTCCGATCACGTATCGGTCGCGCTGACCCGCAAAGGCGTCAGTGAAATCGAGTTGTACACCCCGCAGGAAATTCAGGAAAAATACGGCCTTGCGCCGCTGCAAATCATTGATTTGAAAGGCTTGATGGGCGATTCGTCCGACAATATTCCGGGCGTGCCCGGCGTCGGCGAGAAGACGGCCCTGAAGCTATTGCACGAATACGGCTCTGTCGAGAAGGTGCTGGAAAACATCGACCGCATCTCCGGCAAGAAGCTGCAGGAAAACTTGCGCGAAAATGTGGACAAGGCCAACATGAGCAAGGCGTTGGCGACGATTTTGCGCGAAGCTCCGGTCGAGCTGGACGTGCACGAGACGGCCTACGGCGGCTACGACGGAGCGCTCGTCAGCGACTTTTTCAAAAAGATGGAGTTCAAGTCGCTGCTCTCCAAAATCAAGGTGGCACAGCCCGCAGAAGGAAGCGGACAGGAGACTTCTGCAAAGCCTTTTGAATTTGAAGTAGTCACAGAGGAAAACGCGGACAAGTACGCAGACAAGCTGACCTCCCCGATGGCCTTGTACATCGAAATGGACGGCGAGAACTACCACCATGCTCCGATTCTTGGCTTCGG